>NZ_QUIX01000001.1:0-464073 GCF_003480365.1 Butyricicoccus sp. AM32-19
ACGCCTACATCTAAGCAGCAACGAAAGTTGCTGCTTTTTCTTTTGCATAAAATGCAGGAGAATCTTTTCTTTTTCCCGATTTTCCTGTACAATAGAACTATCGAAAAATTTTTCGCCTGCTGTCGAAAAATCTACTGTTTCGTCGGCAGACCGATCAACGGAGGGAGAAGTGTTATGTCGATTCAGGAAAACTGCCGTGTTGTAGAAAATACACGGCTGGGCGAGGGTCTGTATCTGATGGTGCTGGACGCGCCGGAAATCGTTAAACTGACGCAGTGCGGCCAGTTCGTCCACATTGCATGCGGTGAGGGTCATCTGCTGCGCCGCCCGATTTCGATCTGCACCTGGCAGGGCAGCCATCTGCGCATTGTTTTTCAGGTGAAGGGTGACGGCACGAAGTGGCTGAGCGAACGCAAGGTCGGCGATGTGCTCGACGTGCTTGGACCGCTCGGACACGGCTTTGACGTGCAGGTACTGGGCGACCGTCCGATTTTTATCGGCGGCGGCATTGGCGTACCGCCGATGCTTGGATGTGTTCGCACGGCAGCAGAAAAGGGTGCACAGCCTGCCGCAATCCTCGGTTTCCGCAACAAGGGTGCGGTGATCCTTGAGGGCGACTTCCGTGATGAATGCGAGACCTTTGTCACCACCGACGATGGCACCTATGCGCGTCACGGCTTTGTCACCGATGTGCTGAAGGAGCAGGCGGCAGGTGCGACCGGCGTGGCTGCCTGCGGTCCCAAGCCTATGCTGAAGGCGATTGCGGCGATTGCAAAGGAAGCCGGCGTGCCCTGTCAGGTTTCGATGGAGGAGCGCATGGGCTGCGGCATCGGTGCCTGTCTGGTATGCGCTTGCGCGCTCAAGTCGGAAAACGGCGAAACCCGTTACGGTCATGTCTGCAAGGACGGTCCGGTGTTCAATGCTGAGGAGGTCGAGTGGTAATGGCAGATTTAAGAGTGAACTTTTGCGGCGTTGAGCTGAAAAACCCGATCACGACCGCATCCGGCACCTTTGGTTTCGGCCATGAGTACGGCGAATTTTTTGACCTGTCCCAGCTTGGCGGCATCGGCGTTAAGGGTCTGACACCGACCGAGCGTCTCGGCAATCCGGCGCCGCGCATCGCGGAGACCCCGCAGGGTATTCTCAACTGTGTCGGTCTGCAGAACCCGGGCATTGACCGTTTCATCGAGGAGCAGATTCCGTTCCTGCGCCGGTACGACACCAAAATCATCGCCAACGTCTCCGGCAACACGGTCGAGGAGTACGAGGGCATGGTCGAGAAGATTTCGGACGCGGATGTTGACCTCATCGAGATGAACATCTCCTGTCCGAACGTAAAATGCGGCGGCATGGCATTCGGCACCCAGCCGAAGATGGTTGAGGAGGTCGTTTCGGCAGCCAAGGCCAAGGCGAAGAAGCCGCTGATCGTCAAGCTGTCCCCGAATGTCACCGATATTGCGGAGATTGCACGCGCAGCGGAGTCCGCAGGTGCGGACGCGCTTTCGCTCATCAATACACTGCTCGGTATGCGCATTGATATCGAAAAGCGCAAGCCGATCCTGTCCAACGTAATGGGCGGTCTGTCCGGTCCGGCGGTGTTCCCGGTTGCGGTTCGCATGGTATATCAGGTGCGTAAGGCGGTTTCCGTGCCGATTCTCGGCATGGGCGGCATCCGTACCGGCCGCGACATTGTCGAAATGATGCTTGCGGGCGCAGACGCGGTTGCCATGGGTACGGTGATGTTCAACGACCCGACCGCTCCGGTCAAGGCGCTTGCCGAGCTGAACGAGTGGCTGGATGCACACGGCGTGAAGTCTGTCACTGAGCTGTCCGGTGCAGTTGAGGTAGGCTGATGAGAACCACGGTCTACATCATCCGTCACGCTGAGGCAGAGGGCAATGTATACCGCCGGTGTCATGGTCAGTACAACGCGCTGCTGACCACGCGGGCGTACAAGCAGCTGCCGTATCTGGCAAAGCGGTTTGAGAATGTGCCGCTCGCGGCGGTTTACTCGTCCGACCTGTTCCGCGCACGCGTAACGGCACAGGCTGTGGCAGAGCCGCACCATCTCTCGGTGGAGACCCGACCGGTGCTGCGCGAGATTGATATGGGAGACTGGGAGGACATTCCGTGGGCTGAGCTGCCGCACACATGGCCTGAGCAGTACGCGCTGTGGTGTGCCCGTCCGTGGGAAGCAGCGCCGCCGCACGGCGAGACGGTCATGCAGGCCGGTCAGCGCATGCTGGACGGCGTGCGCGCGATTGTGCGTGAAAATGAGGGCAAAGAGGTCGCAGTAGTGACGCACGGCAGTGCGATTCGCGGCATGCTGACGATTGCACACGGCTTTGCACCCGAACAGATGGGCGAAATCGGCTGGGGTGACAACACCTGTGTTGCCAAGCTGGAATTTGACGAAAACGGCAATATCGACGTGGTTTACGAGAATGATGCCTCACATTTGCCGCAGGAATACTCCACGTTTGCGTCCATTGGCTGGACGAATACCAAGGGCATTCCGGCGTCGCCGCAGATCTGGTTCCGCCGCGCTGACCCAAAGAATCCACAGGATGTGGATAAAATTGTGGGATTCATGCGCGAGCTGCACAAGAATGCCTACGGCACGGATGCAAACCTCGATCCGGATGCGCTCATCCGCGATGTAGAGCGGGCACAGAAGGTTTCGCCGCGGGCATGCACCTTCGGCTGTCTGGAAAGCGGGGAAGAGGCCGCGCTCGTTTACCTGAAAACCTGGTGGGACGAGCAGCCGGAGATCGGTCTGGTCGGCGGCTTCTGCATTGCCGGTGACTACCGCGGCTGCGGTCTGAGCGGACAGATTCTCGGTCAGGCCATCAGCGTGTACCGTGCGCTCGGCAAGCGCGAGCTGTGTGCTCGTGTTGCCGAGAAAAACATGCGTGCACAGGGATTTTATCATAAATTCGGTTTTCTGCAGCGCGGCGAGTACCGCGATGAGAACGGACTGCATTATCAGATGGTAAAGCCGATTTCGGTTGAATAAATAGGAAAAGCGCTCTGTTTTTGACAGAGCGCTTTTTGATTTTACAGCTTGAGCAGAACCGCACTGTATCGCGGCAGCGCAACCGTACACAGACTATCCTTGCGGGAGACGGCAAGCGTCTCTCCGGTGCCGCCGAACTCCGCGGCATTGCTGTCAAGCAGAATCGTAAACTTCGGCAGGAAAGCGGTGAATTTCTGTTCGCTGTCCGCAAAATTGCACAGGGCGAGCAGCGTTTCTCCGTTTGCACGGCGCTCCATGCCGAATACGCAGAGCGCATCCGCATGATTTTCCGCCCACCGGAAATTATCCGACGCATAATCTGCGTGCAGCGCGGGATTCTCCACATAAGTTATGCACAGGCTGTGGAAAAATCGGTGGAACGGACGTTCTGCCAGTGCCCAGTCCAGTGTACCGGCTTCGCTCCATTCGTACAGCTGACCCAGCTCGTTGCCCATGAAATTCAGCTTTTTACCCGGATGTGTGAACATATACAGATACATCACACGCGCCTGCGCATACTTGTCGCATTCGTCCGCGCCCCACATTTTCTGCACGATTGCCGCCTTGCCGTGCACAACCTCGTCGTGCGAGAGCGGCAGCAGATAGTGTTCGTTGCCGAAATAATGCATCGACCAGAGCAGCTTGCCATGATCGCGCGGACGCAGATCCGGCTGGGTCTGACAGAACTCGAGCGTGTCGTGCATCCAGCCGAGATCCCATTTGTAGTCGAAGCCCAAGCCGCCCTCGTCCACCGGACGGGTGACACCGGGATAGGCAGTCGAGTCCTCAGCGATGAGCAGAGCCGAGGGATGGCGGGCTTTGAGACCGCGGTTCATATTTTTAAGGAAGTCGAGCGTGTCGCCGTTGATGCCGCGCGCGGGATCGCCCTGCCAGTAGATCAGGCGCGAGACCGCATCCATGCGCAGACCGTCAAAATGAAACTCAGTGAGCCAGTAATCGGCTGCAGACTGCAGAAAACAGCGTACTTCCCGTCTGGAATGAATGAAATTGTAGCTGCCCCATTCACTTTCACCGACCGCGCTGTGCGGGTACTCGTACAGGTGCGTGCCGTCGTATTTCGCCAGACCGTAGGAGTCCACGGCAAAGTGTACCGGTACAAAATCCATGATCGCACCGATACCGGCATGATGCAGCTTGTCAATCAGCATTTTCAGCTGCGCCGGCGTGCCGTAGCGCGAGGTCGGGGCAAAAAATCCGGTGTTCTGGTAGCCCCAGGAGCCGTCAAACGGGTGCTCGGACAGCGGCAGAAACTCCACATGCGTGTAGTCGTTTTCCCGCAGATAGGGAATCAGTCGGCGGGCGATTTCATCGTAGGTGTACCAGCCGTTTGCGTCGTCCGGATTGCGCATCCACGAGCCGAGGTGCATCTCGTAGATATTAAGCGGTGCGTCCGGCGAAGCTGTGCGGCTGTTCATCCACGCTTCGTCTGTGAAGCGGTACTTGTCAAGGTCGGTGATAATCGAGCAGCAGGCAGGCCGCAGCTCCATGGCAAAGCCGTAGGGATCGCAGTGCTCGGTGACAGAGCCGTCCGGGCCGTAGATGCGGTATTTGTAAAACTGGCCTGCGCGGGCGTCCTGCACAGAGACCGACCAGAAGCCGCTGCGGCCGTCCTGTACCAGATCGGTTTCGGTCCAGCCGTTGCACGCGCCGGTCAGCGTAATGCGGCTGGCATTGGGTGCAAAGGTACGGAAAACGACAGCGTTTTGCTCTATGTGAGCGCCAAACCAGCGGTAGGCGTCGAAAATTTCTCCTGTGAAGAATTGGTGCTGATTCATGGAAGCACTTCCTTTCTTTTCCCCTAACGGGGGATGGTCGCTTGTGAAGCGAAAGAACTGCGGCGGTTTCGCCGGGGAAACCAAAAGGGTAGACACCTACGGTTTCTACCCTCTTGGGACTCCCGTTTCCCTTGGGGATAGCACGGCGAAAATTAGTGAACTGAGACTATAAGGACGCGACAGAGGATTTTCTCTACCGCAGGACGTGCTTTGCGCGTCCATGTATCCGTATATTCGCAGGGTCAGATACCGTTCTGCTACACATGTGGTATAATCAACGCAGAGTGCGGCATGACAGTGCCGCACAATTCGTTAGCGTGTTATGATAGACAGGGCCTACGAAGATAAATTGTAGCGAATACCTAAATTCGCAGGTGCCTTCCGTTACAACGTGCCAAAGGGTTGCGCGACACGGGTATGTCGCGCCTGCGGAGACGGAACCGCATGTGTAGCAGCAGAGTATCTGGCACTGCGTATAGGCAGGGGAATGGGAGCACACTGTGCTCCCCAACGGAAGAAAAAATCCTCTGCCGTTCCCCTTTTCGGAGCGGTCTCGTCTCTCCGATTTTCGCCGTGCCCTCTAAGGGAAAGAGGAAGATTCACAAGAAGGAGAAAACCGCAGGTTGTCTCCTTCTTGTGCCCTCGCCAGGCAGGCGAGTTAGGTTCGCTTCGCAAGCGACCACACGATACAGCGGCACAATCCAGATTTTATAAATTAAGTATAGAATACATACACGTTAAACGCAACCGTCAAAACTGTACAAAGTGTCCGTTAAATAAAAATGAACCGGCCCGCCGCTTCGCGGCTCTTATACTCGGGTGCGTCAAAGGACGCGGATTTCACCCAAAATAAAATGAACCGAATCCGGAGTGGCTGCTCTTATATACAGACGCACCCAGGGAAAGGATAGAAAGTTATGAACGATAAAGAGCTTGTCAGCCGCATGCAGTACGGCGATATGCAGGCGTTCGACGAGCTGTACGAGCGCTACAAGGACGATGCATATCGCCTTGCGTGCCTGATCACCGGCAGCAGGACGGACGGCGAGGATCTGGCGCAGGAGGCCTTTGTCACCTGTGCACAGTCCATCAAATCCCTGCGGGACGGCAGCAAATTCCGGCCGTGGCTGCTCAGAACGCTGTCGCGCGCGGCATGGAAGTACTGCCGCAAAGCCAAACGGGAAACGCCGGTATCCGAATTTTTCGATGCAGGTGAGAGCGAAAGCGCACTGTCCGCCGTGCTGCGGACGGATGAGCAGCGCCGTCTGTACGCCGCCCTCGACACACTGGACGAAAAACGCCGCGTGACCGTGGTGCTGTATTACTTCGATGATCGCTCGGTGCGTGAGATCGCGCAGGCGACCGGCGTGACCGAGGGAACGGTGAAATCCCGCCTTTTTTCCGCTCGCCGCCATCTGCGGCAGGCGCTGACCGAAGAACGGAAGCCGAAGGAGGCTGCAAATCATGGATGAAATCAAAATGGAACGCGAAATCAAGGAAATGCTGCATCAGTGTGCAGATGAGCTGCATGCACCGGATTCGATGCAGGCGCGCGTCAAATTTGCACTGAACAATGCACCGGCACGCAAGCGTCATCTGTGGAGCAAACGCTTTGTCGCGGTTGCCGCTGTCGCTGCGATTGCGGTGACCGGCGCATTCGCCGCCGGCGGCATGGGCGGCATTTTCAGTGAGGGCTGGTCTGACCAGCGGCTGGATCTGTCGAGCACGCAGGCGCATCTGGCTGATGCAGGTGTAGCGCTCACGCTGCCGGACAAGATTGGCGAGTATACGTTCAGCTACGGCTTTGATGTGGATACCACCGCACAGAACGACATGGGCGAGACCGAAAAAGTCAGCGAGGTGGACGCGACCTACACGAAGGATGGCGCGGAGCTGAATCTGTCCGCACATAAGAGCTACACCGTGTTCACCGAGGACGAGCAGGACAATCCGGTACCGGCAACGACCACCGAGGTAAACGGCGTTACGCTGACCTACCGCGATGCGCACTACCGCTTCGTACCGCCCGACTACGAGAAGTCCGACGAGGAAAAGCAGCAGGAGAAGAACGGCGAACTCGTTATCAGCTACGGCTCGGACGAGGTGGAGGATAAAATGTTCCAGTCCGTACTCTGGGAGCAGGACGGCGTAACGTACCTCATCAGCGGCTGCGACACCGGTCTGGATGCACAGGCGATGTTCGGCATGGCGGCAGAGTTTATTCAGTAAAACCTAACGAAAAAAGCATCGAGAGAGCTTCTCTCGATGCTTTTTTATGCTTTCCGGACGGTTTACTCTACCGAAATGATGTAGTAGTAAACCGGCTGACCGCCGTCGATGACGTTGATCTCCATCTCCTTATTTTCCTTGTGCAGCAGGTTCTCGACCTCAGCGGCCTGCTCCTCGGTAACGCCTTCGCCGAAGATAATGGTTGCAAACGCGCTGTCGTCGGAGACCATCTCGCGCGCCAGCTTCTTGATGACCGAGGTTTCCTTGCCGTTGGCGCACAGCTTACCCTCGCACAGCGACAGATACTCACCCTGCTTGATCTTCTTGCCGTCAAACTCGCTGTCGCGGGCCGCATACGTCACCTGACCGCTGCGGACGTGCTTTGCCGCGTCCAGCATAGCAAGCGCCAGCTCGCTGTCCTGCTCGGCTTCCGAATCGACCGCCAGCATGGCCGAAATACCCTGCGGGATGGTCTTGGTCGGCACGACGATCACCTTTTTCTCCTCGGAGAGATGAACCGCCTGCTCGGCAGCCATGATGATGTTTTTGTTGTTCGGCAGCACGAAAACGATTTCCGCCGGAACGGCATCGACAGCGTGCAGAATGTCGTCGGTGGATGGGTTCATGGTCTGACCGCCCTGCACGACAACGTCCGCGCCGAGGTCGGTAAACAGGGTTTTGAGACCCTCACCGGCCGCAACGGCTACAAAGCCAAACTTCTTCTCTGCGGGGACGATTACGCGCTCCTTGGGCGCGTCTGCCGTGCCCTCGATTACCTTGGCGGTGTGCTGCTCGCGCATGTTTTCGATCTTAACGGTCAGCAGCGGACCGAATTTCAGACCCTCCTCGAGCGCCTTGTTCGGCTGGTCGGTGTGAACGTGTACCTTGACGATATCATCATCCTCGACAACAACCAGCGAATCGCCGATTTCGTTCAGGATAGAGCGCAGACGGGCAACATTGCGTGCCTTGTCCTTGCGGGATGCGATGAACTCGGTGCAGTAGGTGAAGGTGATGTCCTCGTCGCTCATCGCAGCGAAGTCTGCGGTGAACTTGGTCGGCTCTGCCGCAACAGCACGTTCCTTGTGGATGCCGCGCAGCGCGTCCAGCATGCCCTCGAAGATGGTGATAAAGCCGAAGCCGCCGGCGTCAACCACGCCTGCCTTTTCGAGCACCGGATTCTGATGAACGGTTTCCTCAAGTGCGGTGTGGCCCTGCTCGATGATCGCTGCCAGAACCTGCTCTGCGGTGAGCGTCGGCTCGGCCTGACACAGCTCGACCGCGTGCTGTGCCGCAACGCGCGATACGGTCAGGATGGTGCCCTCAGCGGGCTTCATAACCGCCTTGTAGGCGGTGTCTACGCCCTCGCGCAGCGCAAGCGCGAGTGTGCGGCCGTCGGCCTCGTCGGTCTCGCGCAGCTTTTTCGCCATGCCGCGGAACAGCAGCGACAGGATAACACCCGAGTTGCCGCGCGCGCCGCGCAGCAGCGCGGAAGCGGTCGCATCTGCCGCTTTGGCGAGGGTCGGCTCAGCGAGCTTTTCCATCTCAGCCATCGCGGAACCCATCGTCATGGACATATTCGTGCCGGTATCGCCGTCCGGCACCGGGAATACGTTCAGTTCGTTTGCCTGTTCCTTCTTTTCGGCAATGGCGAGTGCGCCCTCGATCACCATGGACCGGTACAGCGCACCGTTGATTTTCTGATCTGCCATTTAATTTAATCTCTCCCTAAAAGTAACCGCGCAGTTGCGCGTAATAAGATTTCGGTTTGCTTGCAAACCGTAACCGCATGGCAGGATTTCCTTAGGGCAATCCGAGCCATTGGTCCCGTCCGCAGACGTCCGCGGTTACGCCGCGGCATGCAATCAGCGGCGTATTTCGCCGCAACAAAACCCGCGACATGAGCGTGGGTTTTGTTACTCCGACTCAGCGCCCTTGGGGCGCGTCGTTCGGGTATCGGAAGTCAGTTTCTACGGAACTGATTTCCGTATATAGGGGACTTGCGAAGTCCCCTATAGGTGTCAGTCCGCCTTGATGCTCTCTACATAGATATCGACGTTCTTCACGTCCACACCGGTCAGACGCTCAACGTTGTAGCGTACCTCGCCGATGATAGAGCGGCAGACGGTGGCAATATTCACACCGTGCTCGACTGCAATGTGCAGGTCGATGTTGACACCGCCGTCCACAGCCTCGGTGACCTTTACACCGCGCGACTGGTTTTCCAGTCCGAGCAGATGCGCCAGTCCGTCCGACATGGAGCGGATGGTCATGCCTTTGACACCGAAGCAGGAGGATGCTGCGTAACCGGCAATGCCGGCCAGCACCTCGTTGGTAATGTCGATATATCCGAGATCGGTCTTGATGGTCATATAAAAACCTCCCTGCGAGTTAGGGGTGCAGAATGCGGGTCCCCTTGCAATAATCAATACCTTTGCTGTTTATATGATATAACAAAATCATGTAAAATACAAGCAATGCGGTGATGAAACTGCGTTATTTTTCAACACGGCGGCAGAAAATGGATAAATTGAAGGATAGTGTCGAATAACGCGGAAAATTCGTGCAGGTTAATGCAAACAAATGTTTGCTTATTGCAGCGGATTGCGGTATAATAAGGATAAAATTACGAACGTATGTTCCGACGGAAACAGCGAGGAGTGCCGAAAATGAAGAAGATTTCCGCCAAACAACAGCAGATACTGGAGTATATAAGCAGTTATTCCCTCGAACACGGCTATCCGCCTTCGGTGCGCGAGATTGGTGCAGAGATGGGACTGCGGTCGCCGTCCACCGTGCATGCGCACCTGAAAAAGCTGCAGGAGGCCGGTTATCTGGAGCCGAATGAGCATAAATCGCGTGCGCTGACGCCGGTCAGCGGCCCTTCCATGGTGCCGCGCGTGCCGATTCTGGGCCGCGTCACCGCCGGTATGCCGATCCTCGCGGTGGAGGAGCATATCGGCTATGTGCCGTTCGAACCGGCAGTGGGCGGCGGCGAGTATTACGCGCTGCGCATTCGCGGCGATTCGATGATCGGCGTGGGCATTATGGATGATGATCTGGTCATTATCCGGCAGGATGTGCAGGCGCGCAACGGCGACATCGTAATCGCGCTGCTCGAGGATGAGGCCACCTGCAAGACGCTCAACATCACGCCGGACGGTGTCTGGCTCATGCCGGAGAATCCGGCGTATCCGCCGATCAACGGCACCGGGTGCCAGATTTTAGGCGTGGTGAAGGCGGTTTACCGCGAGTATTAAGAGCAGCCTTTTCAGTACCGGCTGAGCGGGGGACGCGAACTGCCGCAGGCGTGTTCGCCCTAACGGGCGGGAGGTTTTTCGCTTGAAATCAAGCGGGGGATTTGCCGCGCCCGCAGCGAGGGCAAGAGGGTAGACACCTACGGTTTCTACCCTCTTAACTCCCGTTTCCCTTTGTTTGTTAGTCTGGCGCAGACCAGAGAGCGGCGACCGCTTCGAAAAGGGGAACGGCAGTCGGGTTACCACAGCGTATCTTTCGCAACCTGTTCGCAGTTCACAGATAGATTGCTGCTACACAGGGTGCGGCACTGTTATGCCGCACCCAGCGTAGAGTTGCCCGTATGTGTAGCAGAAAGGTATCTGACCCTGCGAATACGCGGATACATGGACGGCTATCAGTCGTCCTGCGGAAGAAAAAATCCTCTGCCGTTCCTTTATAGTCTCAGTTCTGCAAATTTCGCTGTGCTAAGAGGAAACGGGGAGATTCATAAGAGGGGTGGAAACCTTTGGTGTCCATCCCTCTTATGCGCCCGCCGCGTAGGCGAACTCCCGCTGAACTTCAGCGAAAAACGCTCCGCCCGTTAGGGCGAACCGTCTGCGCGGTTCGTGCGCCCCGGTCAATTGGTGCAGAAAAAAGGGCGCCGCCCAGAATGGGCGAACCGCCTGCGCGGTTCGTGCGCCCCGTAAAGCGGGTGCCTTGCAAATCAAAATTCCCAAAGGAGAATCCTCATGCCATCGGTTGATGACAGCATCCAGTTCGTCAAGGGCATCGGCCCGAAAAAGGCGAAGCTGCTCGAAAAACTGCATATCCGCACGCTTCGTGACGCGCTCGAGACCTACCCGCGCGACTACGAGGATCGCACTCACATCACGCCGATTGCGGAAATCGGCATGGAGGACAAGTATGCTGTGCGCGCTGTGGTCGGCACCGAACCCAAGGTCAAC
Organism: Butyricicoccus sp. AM32-19; assembly: GCF_003480365.1. NCBI lineage: Bacteria > Bacillati > Bacillota > Clostridia > Eubacteriales > Butyricicoccaceae > Butyricicoccus > Butyricicoccus sp. AM32-19. The sequence continues at coordinate 11,244 of NZ_QUIX01000001.1, forward strand.
CGTATCCGCAAGGGCCTGACGCTGGTCAAGTGTACGATTTACGATGAAACCGGCACGCTGAACGTCACCTACTTCAACAATCCGTATGCTGCGGCGCAGCTGCGCGTCGGACAGGAGTATGTGTTCTACGGCAAGGTGCAGGGCTATGGACGCGGCCGCACGATGGTCTCCCCGCAGTCGGAGAAGGTCGCACCGGACGCTGACCACCCGGGACGCATCGTGCCGGTCTATCCGCTGACGGCGGGACTGACCCAGCGCGATCTTGAGCGTGTAACCGCTGCCGCGCTCGACACGCTGACTGGTGAATGGCCCGATCCGCTGCCCGAACTTTTGCGGGCGAAATACCGCCTGCCGGACGCAGTAGATGCGCTTTCTGCCATTCACCGACCGAAAACCAAGGACGATGTGGCGCAGGCGCGCCGACGCATGGTATTCGAGGAGCTGTTTTTGCTCTGCTGCGGCCTGCAGCAGCTGAAGGAGCGTCGAAAGGCGGATTCCGGCATTGTTTTTACCTCGAATGGATTGGATTCGTTCTTTGAAGCCCTGCCGTTTACACCGACCGGCGCACAGCGGCGTGCGATTATGGAGATCGCGGCAGACTGCGCCTCCGGACGGCCGATGAACCGGCTGGTGCAGGGTGATGTCGGCTCGGGCAAGACAGTGGTAGCGGCCGGATTGTGTGCGCTGGCCGCGCAGAACGGCTGGCAGGCGGCTTTCATGGCGCCGACCGAAATTCTCGCCGCGCAGCACGCGGAGACGCTTGCACCTATGCTGCACAAGCTGGGCATCTCGTGCACGCTGCTCACCGGCTCGATGACTGCCGCGCAGAAACGTGCGGCACTGGCCGCCATCGAGACCGGTGCGGCGCAGGTGGTCGTGGGCACGCACGCGCTCATTCAGCAGAGTGTGCAGTTCCACCGGCTGGGTGCCGTTATCGCGGATGAGCAGCACCGGTTCGGTGTGGCGCAGCGTGCCGCGCTGTCCGCGAAAGGCGGCTCGCCGCATGTGCTCGTCATGTCGGCTACGCCGATTCCGCGCACGCTCGCACTCATCATGTACGGCGATCTGGATGTGTCCGTGCTGGACGAGATCCCGCCCGGAAGAAGTCCGGTCGAGACCTACGCCGTGGGCGAAAATATGCGCAAGCGTATTACTGCCTTCATCGACAAGCAGGTCGGTCTCGGTGGGCAGGCTTACGTCGTGTGTCCGCTCATCGAGGACAGCGAAAATGCAGAAACCAAGCTGAAAAGTGCGGAACAGCACGCAAAAGACCTGCAGAAGCTGCTTCCGCACCGACGTGTGGCTGTGCTGCACGGACGGATGAAAAACGCGGAAAAAGATCAGATCATGCGCGATTTTGCAGCGCAGAAATACGATATTCTGGTTGCAACGACGGTTATCGAGGTCGGTGTGGACGTGCCGAACGCCAATCTAATGGTGGTCGAGGACGCAGACCGGTTCGGTCTGTCGCAGCTGCATCAGCTGCGCGGACGTGTCGGCCGCGGTACACGGCAGTCGTACTGCGTGTTCTTCGGTGCGGATAAGGGACAGGTCGCGCGGGAGCGCCTGCGCATCCTGTGCAGGACCGGTGACGGCTTCGAGGTCGCACGCGCAGACCTCGCACAGCGCGGTCCGGGTGACTTTTTCGGTCAGCGGCAGCACGGCCTGCCCGCACTGCACGTTGCGGATTTGGCGGCTGACCTTGCGCTCATGCAAAACGCCCGCGAGGAAGCGGAAGCGCTGCTGGCTGCCGATCCGACACTCGCCGGCTATCCCATCCTGCTCGACCGTGTGCAGCGTATGTTCGCCGAACAAAATGATGAAGCGTTTAACTAAATTAAAAACAGGAGAGAACCTCAGTTCAATGTCACTTAGATAAGCCCTAAAGATGTAAACAATCGAATAAGCGAGAACAGCGCACGGCAAAGCGAAAGCGAACTGTGCGCTACTTTACGAGCACGAAGGTATGAGAATAAAGTGTATAAAAAATCCGCTTAAAAGACTATTCAAAAGAAAAGAATTATGCTGCTCTGTAGATGAGGTTGACAGCAGATTTCTGTCGTGTCTTACGAGTATCTTTTCGACCCGGGCGAATAGGCGAAGTGAATCTCATAAGCAAGGATTCAAGCTCTGGTGGACGGACTCTGCCGAGGGAAAATTGCAGACAAATATGTGCAGCATCAGAGAAATTGACCTTATAGGTGTATTTCTTTTTTGCCGATTCAATGACGGTAGAACGGGTAATTGGTTGACAAAAATTGTATATCATCAGTTTTGCAAAGATTTATTGAAAGATGAAGTCCATCTTTTTTGGCGTGTAAGTAAAGTAAGGACAGCATGTACTTTAATTGCGGAAAGAAGTTTCCCACTTGCTCCGGGAAAGAATCTGGGTCATCAGGATTCGTTGCGCATCGCAAATCAGATCTATCGACCGCCAGAGGTCGAAGTCCTCGACAGGTTGTATGTTTGTCAGTGCTTGCTGTAAATCTGTGAAAGAGATATTCGAACGCTTCTGGGATAATTTTAGCTCGCTGCTGAATGGATGCAGGAGACGTTGGAACAGACGGACTCAGTTCGAAAAATCCTCAATATCGCGTGTCAGCGTTCCGCTTCGAAATGTCAAGACAGCCGAAATGGTCTTTTTGAGTGATAGCTTTCGGTTTCTGGTGTAATCTTTCTGAGGGCTGCGGACAAAATCTTGGACTATGCCGATAGACCGAGTTTTTGTCTATACTCCAGAGGGCTAAGCCCGCCCGGAGAAATCTTGATTTGTTTTTTTGATACCAAACCATATATTCTTCGACTATATGAATAAACTCCTCTATTGAAACGTTTAGCCATGAAACCCCATAAAACATCTCGTTCTTCATTCGCCCAAAGAAACCTTCACAGGCTGAATTATCAGGCGAGCCCCCTTTCTTGAACATGGATCGATGCAAATACGCTGCATCCATACGGCTGCTCCAGCCCGGTCAGCGATAGTGACATCCACGATCCGTATGGACAATCGGATGCTCTCCGACCTTTAGAAGATAAATCGCTTTGTCCAGCATTCCATTTGTCAACTCTGCGCTCGGACTGGTGCCAATGCGCCAGCAAACAGACATACCATTAAGGCAATCGATGATTGGAGAAAGATAAACCTTGTCGGCAGGGATTGCAAATTCAGTAATAGTAGTCAGCCACTTTTCATTGGGACGATTTACGTGAAAATCCCGCTTTAGAAGATTGGGGACAGCTGGCGTAATTTCTCCCCGATAGGAACTGTAGCGTGTCTTCTTTCTGTTCGCTCCCTGCACTCCTACTTGCTTCATAAGACGGCGAATTACCTTTTCGGATAGCCGTCAGTCCTCTTTTTTCAGCGCAGCATGAATGCGCCGGTATCCATAACAGCAATGATTTGCTTCAAAAATATCCTTGATTTTCTCTTTGACATGGAAGTAGTTATCCTGCTTCTTTACTCGCGTTTGCTGGTAATAATAGCTACTGCGCGGGCAGTTTAATGCGGATAGAAGTTCCGGCAGCGAATATTTATTTTTCTTCTCCTGGTTCCGGAGAGCTGCCCCGAGCTTATTTGTCAAGCATTTTCTTCAAATATTTACACCAAAGATGCCAGCACACTGAATTCTTTCAATGTGCTGGCATTTTCACATTAACTTAGTTACATTGCTGAAAAACGGTCAGTTTTTTATAAAGCATGCGTTATTCACAAACCGTAACACTTTCACAGTTATCCTGCAGCACTGAGCGGTCATTGGAGCTCCACAGCACGGCGGTTCCTCGTGCGCGAAGTACCGCAATACAGTGCAGCAATTCCGCTTTAATCTGCTCATCAATGGTATAAAAGGGATAGTCCAATACCAGCAGACCAACCGGTGCAAACATGACACGCAGCAGCACAAGCTGATCCCGCATACGACTGGACAGGTGACGCGGATATACGTCCAACCCTTCCGGATCAAAGCCCATCTCCGCTGCAAAATCACGCAGCGCCAACCGCAGCATTCGACGATTGATCACATCACCGCGTTCACGAAAACGATTCATCGACCGGAATACGATATTCTCTGCCGCTGTCAGATTCTCAAACACGCCCTTCTCCCAAAAGCGCGGTCCCATACAGCAAATTTCATCTGCATGCCGCTGCCGCCAATCAGCTAAATGGTACATCCGGCCGTCCTGCATTGCAATACCTTCCGTCTGCCCCTGCCCGGAAAACATACGGTATATGATACCCCTGCCAGTTAAACCGCCACACAGCACTCCTGCGGCTCGTCCGGTGTATAAATCCACAGAAAACGGCGCTATATCATTATCTATCAGACAGATTTCCTGCAGCGAGAGATACAGCCGCGGCACGGTCCTTTCCTTCGGAGACACCCCCGTTGATGAAATACGCAGGCGCTGATGAATACCATAAGCCGTCATATCCTTCCGCAGACGTTCCCAACATATCATGCCGCCGCGCATCACCGCGATACGATCCGCATATTGCAGCACCTTAGATACACTGGAATTAAATACAATGACCGATACGCCTTCATCCCTCAGTTGATGTAGGAAGGCGGCAAAACGTATCAGTTCGTCCCTGTCAAGACCCTCACCGGCCTCTCGGCAGATCAACACCTTTGCGCCGCACAACAGTGCACGGCAGATCGAGATTTCCAGCCGCTGCTCGTTTGTTATACTGCTGCCGCGGGCGTGCGGCTCACAGCCGATGCCATAGTGTTCAAACACTTGTTTGGACAGTTCATCTATATTCTTTCGGTGCAAAAATAGATTTTTCCACGAAAATCCGCGCAATACTACCAGATTTTCCGCCGCTGTCATACCATTCACTACGGAAGCTTGATGGGTAATCTCGTAAATTCCCAGCTTGCGGGCTTCGTTCTCCGAACGGTAGCTGACCGGAACGCCATCCAGATAGATTGTGCCCGAAGCCGGGCATAACTTGCCGCACAGTACATCCGCCAGCACAGAGGCGCCGCTTTCGCTGATACCCGTAACACCCAGTATTTCACCCACTCGAAGGGACAGGGAAACATACTCCAGATTCTGTCCGGATGTCTGTGCAGTAACAATCTGCTCCAGATAAAGAATCTCCTGTTTCATGGTTTAATTTCCCCTCATCTGCGGCAGTGTTACGATAACTGTTGTACCGATATCCTGCGTGCTGGCCACATCCACACCGTACTGCATCCCAAAATAAAACTGGATACGGCGATTGACATTGCGCAGCGCAATACCTGTTGACCGAGAACTGTCTGCTCTGCGTTCAATCGGGCCGCTGCGTTCCCGCAAACTTTTGCGCACACGACGTAGCTCATCTTCCGCAATACCGACACCGTTATCCTCTACTGAAATTTGCAGACGACTTCCTACACTTTCCACACGCATGGTGATCTTACCGCCATCTACCCGGCGGTTAATACCATGTGACAGCGCATTTTCCACCAACGGCTGCAGTGTCATAACGGGCAGACTGCTGTCCATTACGTCTTCATTCTCGATATGCTCCTCATAGGTGAAGCGATCGCCATAGCGATACCGCTGAATGAGCAAATAGTGATGTACATTGTCCAATTCCTGTGCCAGCGTAGCCAGTTCGCCCGGGCTGTTAATGCAGTAGCGGAACAGCATGCCAAGTGCTTCGGCCATCTCCGCTACATCCTCGCTGCCTCGCCGCATAGCGCGGCTGCGGATGATTTCCAGTGTGTTATACAGGAAATGCGGATTGATTTGGTTTTGCAGCGCGTGCAACTCAGCTTCGGTCTTCAGCGCTCGTGAAATAGATACCTCATGCAGCTTGTCAAACACCTGCTCAAGCATTTCCTGATCATCCATGTGTAGCAGACGGTCTTTTTCCTCCGGTTCAAAATAATCCGGATCGCCGTCTGTCAGCATATTTTCCAACGCACGTCGTCTGCCAATATTACACCGCAGTTCCGCTGTATAGCTGATGGTCATCGCCAGCAGAGCTGTCGTGATACCGCATATTGGTATAATGCCACGTCTGCCGAGCGTGCACAGCATTCCTGTCATGACACCCAGCAACAGCACAAAGCCGCCCGCAAATAGCCATACACTTCGTTGATTGCGAATCTCTTTCCAATACTTCATGGTGCTTCCAGCCTCACGAATAGAATTTACGGTACTCAGACGGAGTAACCGTAGTTTCCTTTACAAAAATCTTGTTAAAAAACTTGATATCGCGGTAGCCTACTTTCTCAGCAATATCTGCAATGCGCATTTTTGAGGTCTTCAGTAGCTTCTTCGCCTGTTCAATGCGGATATGCTGCAAATACTCGACAAATCCAACACCGGTCTCGGTCTTGAACAGCGTGCTGAAATACGATGTGCTCAGGCACACATGCTTTGCTACCTGCGCCAGAGAGATGCTCTCTGCATAATGCTGTGTCACAAAGTTTTTTGCCTGTCGAATCACATTATTCTCCCGATTTTGCACAAACTGACGGCAGTTCTCAAGCATCTGCGCTGTCAGCTCCACAAAACGTGTTGCAAGTTCTTCGCAGGAATAACCGCTGCACAGTACGTCAAACGGCTCCAGCAGCCGAGGTGCCCGGGCCTGCTCATCACGAGGCAGCTGTTCTGCCGCATTATTGAGGCAGGACAGCATCTGCTCCAGCAGAAAATAGCGGCTGCCTGGTACGATATTCTCGCTTTCCCACTTGCTCCATACCCGACGAATGAGGGCAGCGGCGCTGTCCGTATTCATGTGCTCCACCGCATCACTCAGCAAGTTTTCCCACTCGCCGGTATAAAACATGACGATTTCCCGCAATGCAGCATCGGTCTGTTCATTGAACACCAGTACCGAGCTTTGCCGCTTTTCTAGACGCCACTTGAGCGCTGTTTTCGATTGCTCTACCGCAGTCGGAATATTTTCAGTATCGCCGTCCAACAGCTTACTTGCTGCACCGGTCAAATGGATCAGATGATTGACGCTGTTCAGGCTGCGAATCTCCTGTCTAATAGCACGGAGCAGCGTCTCGCTTTCGGATTCAGCCTGCTCTGCGGAATAGGACAGCAGGCATACGGCATCAAGATGATCAGAAAACGCCGATAGCAGAGTGCTGTGCTCCTGTGCAAGCGCCCGAATGTGCTCGAGCGTATCGCTCACCTGATTGACCAGTGAACCGGCCTCATCGGACGATGCAGTAAAATTGCTGTCAATGCAGAAGGTCACACACTGCAGTTTTGCGTTATCCAGCACAAACAACTCACCGCCATGCCGTTGGGAACGTGTCGGCGTATGTCCGGTCTCCCATACAGTACGCACGTATTGCTCCCGCAGGATGTCCATACTCTCCTGCAGTTCATTCTGTACACGGGCTGCCTCCTGCCGCTGCTCGGCCCGATCGCCCAGTTCATGATCCAGCTTTTCGAGCGCTCGGTTCAGTTCGGCTTTTTTGAGCGGCTTGAGCAGGTAATCCCATACGCCGAAACGCAGTGCTGTCTGCGCGTACTGGAACTCGGTGTAGCCGCTCATCACAATAAAGTTTACGGCCGGAAATTCCTGTTTGGCGCGTTCGATCAGTTCCAGTCCGGTCATGCCCGGCATACAAATATCCGTAATGACAACATCCGGATTGAGTTCTCTTATCTTTTTCAACAGGTCTATGCCATTGCACGCTTCACCGACTATCTTTGCGCCGGGATAGGTGATCAGCGCACGGCATAACTCAACAATATCAAATTCATCATCCGCAATGATAATTCTCAACACGGCTATTCCCCATCCTCTCTTTGCTCGGGTGTTCTCTTCTTCTAATAATAAAGTACCATAAAACTTCTCATGATTCAAATTTTTACGGCAGGTTCAAAAGATACCCCCTGTGAATCTAAAAAACGACCTGTTCTGTCTGCCTGCCAGTCTGCTATACTGGTTACAGTGAGAGAACCGGCACCGATATTTTCTCTCCTACAACACGGCAAAGGAGTTTTGCGTTATGGGAAAAACCGCTATCCCGTCCGTTTTTCCGGCGGAAGGTACTTACGAACTGTCCACACTTCATGTTAATCTTTCCTGCGCGGCACCGCATGCCGTGATTCGCTACACAACAGACGGCACCGAGCCGACATCGAACAGTCCGGTCTATCACCGAGAAGCAGGTCTGATTCCGGTCAAACATACCGACGGAGTGGAATCCGTCACCATCCGCGCTTTTGCGCAGGCAGATGGTCTGCAGCCGAGCGATACTGTTGCGTTTACCTACCGTTTTGCCTGCCGCCCCAAAGGCGTATTCCGCCATTCTCTGCTGCGCGAATCGTCGGATACGGTTGCCGGTCTCATCCGTATTGAGGATTTCGATCTCGACCGCATGTATCTCATCATAGGTCAAAAACGCGCTGCACTGATTGACGCCGGCTGGGACTATGACGGTGATCTTCCGGCGCTATGTCACGCACTTACCGGCGGTCTTCCTGTCGATCTGCTCATCGCACATGGTCATCCCGACCATATTGCACAAGCTGAAAAATTTATTGAATACGGATGTAAGGTCTATGCTCCCTATGCTGACAAATCTATGAAGCAACTGGACTGCGGATTGGACTTTACCCATATTGAGGATTTGAAAGGCGGCATGCGCTTTGATCTCGGCGGCACCGTACTGCAAATCTATGCTACGCCCGGACATACCCCTGGCAGCGTTGTTGTTTTAGATGAAAACACAGGTGATCTGTTTGCATCCGATTCGTTTGGCAGCAACCGCCGTGAAATTCCGGACAGTGCATGGCTCCAACTGAGCGGATACTCACTGGAAAGCTGTCTGCGCTCTCTGGAGACTTTTCTTGATGCCGCAGGCAATAAATGCAAACGCATTTTCACTGGCCACAACGCAGAAATGATGGACGCCCAACAATATTTGTCCACCTTGCGCAAAGCTATGCACAACGCTGTGGATAACGGTGCAGCCTGTCTTTCTCCCTCTCTGCGCAGCGCAGCCGAGTCATTCGGCTCCGGCTCTATTGCCGTAGAGGGTGACTGGCGGCATGACCCGATTTGGGCCGCAGCTAATCTGCAATTCCTGTACGATGTCGACACACAACAGGATCCGCCGCGTTATGCACCCGGTTTTGATCCAAAGATCAAAACCATACTTTGAAATCATTCTCCGCATCTTTCGACTCATCTCTCTTCTCTGCCGCCGATCGGTCCTCCGGTCGGCGGTTCTTCTTTGTGCGAACAAATATGGGGTGATTTTTACGTCTCTCCGCCAACTCCGAAAAAACACCCCCATAAATCAAAAAATACCCGCATTGGAAAATTGGTAAGAAACCGGTATGCTTATATCATCAAAAAGAAATACGGGAGGGAAGACGATGAAACGTGAATATTGTCTGGATATCGACAGCAACGTATATACCCTTGGTGATCTGAATATGTTTCTTGACAATAAGGAGCCAATTTCCTATCCGGCAGTTGACTCACAGAATCCGACTAAGCCCTTCTTTACCGGAAGCATCCGGCAAGAAGTCGAGATAGATGGCATAGCACGTTCATTCCTTCTGTATATTCCTCAGCATTATCCAATTTCGGGCGCAGGCATCTTCCTGTATCCGGATGACAACGTATCTGCCGAAGACTATCTGGAAAACAGCGGCTGGAAGCCGGTTGCCGAGCAGACCAATGCCGCATTGATCGTACTTGAATCCCGTTCCGGTGGCTGGGATAAAAAAGATGTTCAAAGCGAAATCAGTTATAGCGAAGCGGTTTTCAAAAAATCCATTGCCCGCGTGTATTTCAGCATGAACGAAGCCACCTACTACTGCATGGGTTTCGGAAACGGCGCTTACGTTGCAGCAGCATACGCCATGCTCAACTCGGCATTGATTGCAGCTGTCGCTCTGGATGGAGACTACGACCTGCATCCGGATTTAATGGCACAGCTCCGCAGCATCCGCTCTGACCGAGAAGCAAACAAGTCCAAACTGGATGTGGCGATGCCGGCCTGGCTGATTGGCAAAGCTACTCCTCTGTTGGACAGCCTGAAACGTGCAGCCGATGCCAGCGACGAACAGCTTTACAACGATGCGGCATATATCTATCGTCAAAATCTCAAGCAGTATTTTGACCAGCCGAACGGTCTGCCGATGGTGGAAATCTGGCACACCGAACCCGGTCGATGGAATCCCGAAGCAGATGAAAAATACCGCCGCATGGCAGAATTTGTGCTTCGCTTCAAACGGTGGTTGAGCATCGGCAACGGCGATTTCCGACCCGCTCGAACATGGCAGGACATGAGACTTCACCGCTTCACCGCCGAGATAGACAACAGACAGCGCGAATGGTTCGTATACGAACCTACGGCACTCCGTACCGGAAAGCTGCTGCCGTTGGTACTGGCCATTCATGGATACAGCTGCACCGGCGAATTGTTTGCAGAAAACAGCAGTTGGCACGAGTTAGCCGAACGGCGTGGTTTTCTTCTGGTTTATGTTTCCGCTTTTCCCGATAACGGCATCAGCGGCGGACACACCGTGCCTCTTCCTTCGTGGAATGCGCTGAATATCCATGCGCAAACCGATGATGTGAAATACATTGACTATGTATTGAGCAGTGTTAAAAACTCCTATCCGGTTGACTCTGAACGTGTTTACGTTTCCGGTCACTCCAATGGCTCTCTGCTGACGCAGCGACTGATGGAGGAACGACCGCTTGCATTTGCAGCCTTCGGACCACAGGGCGCACCTTATCATATGGGATTGGACGGTACTGCTGCTGATCGTACTATCCGCAAGGATGGCATCATCCGTCCGGTATGGCTGATGATGGGTGCCGAGGATATCGGCGATCAGGACAAGTTGGACTGCGGCTCGATCAACGACCGTTTTCTCGATATGATGTGTGAACTGAACGATCTCGATCGCACAGGTGGCATTGACCGTGAAAACGGCAAGTATCATACCCGCACCTTTGTGAACGCAGAACGTGTTCCGCTGGTAAAGTTCACCGGCATCACAGACACGCCGCATACCTATACTCCGGAATTTGCCCAGCTTTATTGGGATACGTTTTTCTGCCACTTCCGCCGAAAATCCGACGGAACGATCATTTATACAGACTAAGCGCTTTTAGAGAAAAAAGATTGGAGGGATTCCTATTAGCACGATACTGGAAATGCGGGACATCACGAAATCATTCCCGGGTGTGAAAGCCCTCGACGGCGTGAACCTGAAAGTGGAAAAGGGTACTGTCCACGCACTAATGGGAGAAAACGGCGCAGGCAAATCTACATTGATGAAAATCCTGTTCGGACAGCAGCCGCCCGACAGCGGCACGATCCTGTTTAACGGACAGGAAGTCCACTTCAAATCAGTAAAGGAAGCGGTAAACGCGGGCATCTCGATGATCTATCAGGAACTCAGCCCAATCAAGGAACTTTCCATTGCGGAAAACGTATTCGTCGGCCGCTATCCGAAAACCAGAGCGGGTGCGATTGACTGGAAAACCATGTACGATTCCTGTCAGAAGATCTTTGACCGCTGGGGACTCAATTATAATCCCCGCACCAAGATCAAGATGCTCAAAACTGCAGATATTCAGATGATCGAAATCATCAAGGCGATCTCGTTTAACGCACAGCTTGTTATCATGGACGAACCGACCTCCTCCATCTCTCAGAACGAAATCGAGATGCTGTACGATTTTATCCGTGCTCTCAAGCGTGAAAATATCACTATTATCATCATTACACACAAACTGGATGAGGTATACACCATCGCAGATGAAGTTACTGTTCTCCGTGACGGCCAGTACATCGGCGCTAAGCCAATCGGTGAACTCAGCCGTCCTGAGCTGATCAAGATGATGGTAGGTCGCGAAATGACAAACCTGTTCCCGTCCAAGGACACCGGCTACGGCGATGTTCTGCTGGAGGTCAAAAACCTCAATAACGGTTCCAAGGTAAAGGACATCTCCTTCCAGCTGCACAAGGGCGAAATCCTCGGCTTCGCCGGTATTGTTGGCGCCGGCCGTACCGAGACCATGCGTTCGATTTTCGGACTTGATCCATATGAGTCCGGCGAGATATACTTAGAAGGTCAGCAAATCAAAATCCGCTGTGTACGCGATGCCATCAAGCACGATATCGTAATGGCGACCGAAAGCCGCAAGGATGATGGTCTGGTGCTCTGCCGCTCGGTAGAGGAGAACATCATGCTGCCATCGCTGTACCGCCGCTCCAAGGGCGGCATCCTGGACGTAAAGAAAGAGCACGAAATCGCAGATTCTGCTTCCAAGCGTCTATCGGTTAAGACCAGTTCGCTGTCCACTATGGCAAACTTCCTGTCCGGCGGCAATCAGCAGAAGCTGATCCTGTGCAAATGGCTGCTGATGGATCCCAAGGTGCTCATCCTCGATGAGCCGACCCGAGGCATCGATATCGGTGCAAAATGGGAGATTTACAACATCATTATCGATCTGGCAAAGCAAGGAGTAGGCGTGATTCTTGTTTCGTCCGAAATGGAGGAAGTCATCAACCTGTCTGACCGCGTAATGGTCATGTGCGAAGGACAGATCAACGGCTGTTTGAGTAAAGAGGACGGTATCACGCAGGAAAAGATCATGGCTCTGGCATCGGAGGTTCAAAAATGAAAAAAGGAAAAGAGAGTATCTTCAAAGGCGCGTCTATTGCGGAATTGTACAGTAAATTCGGCGTTGTGCTGATTCTGATCCTCAGCTTGATCGTAGGCACCATTCTTTCGCCGGAGTTCCTCACCGGCTCCAACCTGATGAGTGTGGCGCGAAATGTCGGCGTATACGCGATCATCGCACTGGGCATGACCCGTCTGCTGATCGGCGGCGGCGTTGACCTTTCCGCAGGCTCCAACGTAGCATTCTGCAGCGTTATCCTCGCTGTTATCTACGCACAGACCGGCAGCACGCTGCTGGCAGTGGTCGTTACCTTTGCCGCCGGCATGATCATCGGCGCAATCAATGGCTACTTCGCAAGCTACATCGGTCTTATGCCCTTCATCGTAACGCTCGCGACGCAGATGACCGTCCGCGGTCTGGCTTATCTGGTGGCAGGCGGCGCACCGGTCTACGGTGTCAGCGATTCGGTCGTATTTCTCGGTCAGGGCAATGTCGGCGGCTTCCCCATGCTGCTGATCGTTGTACTGGTCGCAACCGCGATCATGCTGTTCGTCATGACCCGTACCTCGCACGGTCGCTATCTGTATGCCATCGGCGGCAACCCGGAGGCTGCAAGCGCATCCGGTATCAATGTTAAGCGTCAGGTATTTGTCAACTACATCATTATGGGTCTGATGTGCTCCTTCGCCGGTATTCTGTATGCAGGCCGTACCAACAGCGGTCTTCCGGCAGGCGGTGTAAACTTCGAGTTTGAGGCGATCATCGGCAGCGTACTCGGCGGCACTAGCATGGCAGGCGGCATCGGCAACGTGGCCATGTCCATCGTTGGTATCTATGTTGTAGGTATCATCAACAATGTAATGAACCTGTGCAGCGTTAACGCATTCTGGCAGCAGGTTGTAAAGGGTATTGTTATTCTGGTTGCGGTACTGCTTGACGTATTTACCCGCAATGCGATTATGAAATCCACGAAGAAGCGCTAAGCCGCAACGCTGGATTTTGTGATAGGAAAAGAACAAAGGAGAAAGAGACTGGAGGAAAAACGAATGAAAAAGAGATTACTGGCGACTTTACTGGCAGCAAGTGTAGCAGTGGCCATGGCAGCATGCGGGCGAGGCGGCTCCTCCTCCGGCGGCGGTGACAGCGCGGACGGCGGCGAGAAGCTCAACAAGCTGGGTTATATCTCCGCTGCATGGAGTGACGATTACTGCAAACGCTTGAATGACGCAATCGTTGAGCACGGTCCGGAATATGGCTTTGAGGTTGAGGCACTGAACGCCAGCCCGAACGGTATGGCGGACGTTACCGGCTATATTGAAGCCACTGAAGCACTGGCCCAGAAGAACATTGACGCTATTCTCTGTCAGCCGCTGTTCTCCGTGCCGGATATGCTGATGCAGTTCCAGCAGAAGGATGTTAAGGTTGGCTTTGTCAACATCGTACCGCAGATTTCGGATTCCAGTAAGGATCTTGATTTCTGCTACGCAGGCAGCTCTGAGGAAGCAATCGGTGCTCAGCTGGCGGAATCCATGTCTTCCGGCTTGAAGGATGGCGCGAAAATCTGTGTTATCTGTCTGCCATATGGTCAGGACAACGCCGCAGGCCGCCTGAAGGGCCTGCAGGACTGGTTCGCAGCAAACCGCCCGGACATTGAAATTCTCGAGGTCAACTATGTAGAGCGCAACGAGGCTACTCTCGCACAGAGTATTTTCGAGGATTGGATCCAGAAGTATGGTGTCGGCGGCTTTGACGGCGTAGCAACTCAGAGCTCCATGCAGACGCAGGGCATCGTAGAGAGCATGAAGGCTCTTGGCCTGAACAACACCAACTTTATCCTTGGCGGTATCTCTGCCTCCAGCAGCGACTGGATCAAGGAAGGCACCGAATACTGCGATCTGTATCAGGACCCGGATCTGGAGGCAACCACTGCACTTGATATGATGCGTCATATGGTAGATGGTACCACCGATGAGCTGGAATTCATGGATAATGCACCGACCAAGAATTTTGTAAACGTTTCTATGACCACTCTGAACGCTGATAATATGGATGAATACACCTCGTCCGCACTGGCAGCAAAATAACCTTTCTTCTTCTTATTAAAAAACGACCCCCTACTAAAGACGCGGCGCAATATGCGCCGCGTCTCAGTTTGTCGAGAAACCCGGTTGCACATTAAGCTGCAACCGGGTTTCTAACGTATTCAGAATAGAAAAATGAAAAAGCAAGAGACGAAAATGAACTGCCCCAAAAAAGTTAGACAATCTTTCAAAGTAAAAATTATTCAAGCTGCCGAAAGGGCTTGTTGTCTGTGAACCGCAGGCGGCAAGCCCTTCGATTTTGCCTTTTTGAGCAGTCCGAAAAAATTCTCAATCACAGCGTTGTCTAAACAGTTGCCCTTCCGGCTCATGCTCTGCCGGATGCCTTTCTCTCAGAGCATCCGTTGATACTGCTATGTTGGTACTGCCAGCATTGATCTGAGTGCAGGATTAGATTTGTGTTGTCCGGGATTTTGGCAAGCGCCTTGTCCAGCATCGTGGTCACCATGCTTAGTACAGGTCGATCCGAAATCGTATAGCTGACCAGATTACTGTAGCTCAATTTCTCATTGAGCATCGTTTCGACCACCAGTTTCTTGAATTCTGGTGTGTATCGTTTGTTCGGTACTCCTTTTGACATTAAAATCACCCCATCTGTTAGATAGTATATCACACTGTCTAACAAATGGGGTGCTGTTCAAAATTGCGTCCTTTTTGTTTTATTTATACGGGTCGTCCGGCTTGAGGTAGCAGCATTTCTTATACTTCTTGCCGCTGCCGCACGGGCACGGATCATTCGGGCCCGGCTTCTTGCCGGCACGCTTGGGCTCTGCCTTGACGGAGCCGTCGGTTGCGCCTGCTGCGCCGGTCTCCTTGGCTACCTGCTCACGCTTGGGTTCCTCACGGGTGCGAACCTGTGCAAGGAAAATCATGCGGACGGTATCCTCACGGATGGAATCGATCATCGCGTCGAACATATCAAAGCCCTCGCGCTTATACTCGACCACCGGATCGTACTGACCGTATGCACGCAGGCCGATGCCGTTGCGCAGCTCGGTCATAGCGTCGATGTGGTCCATCCACTTGCTGTCTACGTTCTTGAGCAGTACAACGCGCTCCAGCTCACGCATGATGGGCGAGCCAAGGGCCTGCTCCTTAGCGTCATAAACCTTGTGCGCCTGATCTGCCAGAATGTTGGTCAGCTGGTCAGCGGTCAGATCGTCGCACTCCTCGGGCGTGAAGGTGCAGTCCTCCGGACGCAGGAATACGCCGATGAACGGACGGCGCGCCTGTTCAACCATCTCGGTCGAAATCAGGTTATGCTCGCCGATGGCGGCATGAACCGCATGGGCGATGGTCTCGTCGATCATCTTGACGATGTTGTCCTTAACGTCCTTGCCCTCAAGCACCTGCAGACGCTGTGCGTAGATGGTCTGACGCTGGGTGTTCAGCACATCGTCATACTCAAGGACGTGCTTACGAACGCCGAAGTTGCGGGATTCGATCTTCTTCTGGGCATTTTCGATCGCGCCGGACAGAATCTTCTGGTCGATCGGCTCATCATCGGCAATGCCGAGGGTGTCCATCATGTTCTGGATACGCTCGGAGCCGAACAGACGCATGAGGTCATCCTCCAGCGAAATGTAGAAGCTGGATTCGCCGGGGTCGCCCTGACGACCGGCACGACCGCGCAGCTGGTTGTCGATTCGGCGGGACTCGTGACGCTCGGTGCCGAGGATATACAGACCGCCTGCCGCACGAACCTTTTCGGCTGCCGCGTCGGTCTCGGTCTTGAACTTGCTGTACAGTTCCTCAAACTTGGCACGGATAGCCAGAACCTCCTGATCGTCGGTGTCGGCATGGCCGTTTGCCTCGTAGATCATGTGATCGATGTAGTCGTGCGCAACGCGCTCGTCCATCTCGCCCTTCTGCACACGGTCCTCGACCTCGTGACGGAGATACTTCTTAATTTCATCCAGCGCCATGGTCTCGGCGTTGCCGCCGAGCATGATATCGGTACCTCGGCCTGCCATGTTGGTTGCAATGGTAACTGCGCCCGGCTTGCCGGCCTGTGCAACGATCTCTGCCTCGCGCTCGTGATACTTTGCGTTCAGGACGGTGTGCTTGATGCCCTTGGCCTTCAGGATCTTGCTCAGTTCCTCGGACTTTTCGATGGAAACCGTGCCGACCAGAATCGGCTGACCCTTTGCGTGGCACTGCTCAATGCGGGCAATGGTCGCCATGATCTTGCCGCGTTCGTTCTTGTAAACCGCATCCGGATTGTCCTTACGGGCTACCGGCTTGTTGGTCGGGATCTCGATAACGTCCAGCTGATAGGTGTGGCGGAATTCCTCTTCCTCGGTCAGCGCGGTACCGGTCATGCCGGACAGCTTGCCGTACAGACGGAAGTAGTTCTGGAAGGTGATGGTTGCCAGCGTCTTGCTCTCGTGCTCGACCTTTACGCCTTCCTTGGCCTCGATCGCCTGATGCAGACCCTCGTTGTAGCGGCGGCCGAACATCAGACGGCCGGTAAACTCATCAACAATGATGACCTGACCGTCACGGACAACGTAATCTACATCGCGCTGCATAACGCCGCGTGCCTTGATGGCCTGGTTAATGTGGTGCTGCAGCGTGGTATTCGCGGGATCGGACAGATTTTCTACCTTAAAGTAAGCCTCGGCGCGCTTCTGACCGTGGGGGGTCAGCGTCGCGGTCTTTGCCTTTTCATCGACGATGTAATCGGCATCGATGTCGTCCTGCTCCTCCTTGGCATCCACTTCCTTGACGCGCAGGCAGGAAAGCTGAGCGGCAAAGCGGTCAGCAATCTCGTACAGCTGAGAGGATTTCTCGCCCTGACCGGAGATGATCAGCGGGGTACGCGCCTCATCAATCAGGATGGAGTCAACCTCATCGACGATGGCGAACGCATGGTCACGCTGAACCATTGCATTTTTGTAGATCGCCATGTTGTCGCGCAGGTAGTCGAAACCGAACTCGTTGTTCGTGCCGTAGGTAATGTCAGCGGCGTACATCGCCTTGCGGGCCTGCGGCGGGACCTCGTGAATGACAAGGCCAACCTTGAGACCGAGGAAGCGGTATACCTTGCCCATCCACTCACTGTCTCGCTTGGCGAGGTAGTCGTTGACGGTGACAATGTGTACGCCCTTGCCGGTCAGTGCGTTCAGATAAGCGGGAAGGGTAGCCACAAGGGTCTTGCCTTCACCGGTCTTCATCTCAGCGATACGGCCCTGATGCAGGACGATACCGCCGATGACCTGTACACGGTAATGACGCATACCGAGTACGCGCCATGCGGCTTCACGGCAGGTGGCAAATGCCTCCGGCAAAAGCTGGTCGAGCGTTTCGCCGTTCTGGTAGCGCTGCTTGAATTCGTCTGTCTTGGCGCGCAGCTCGTCGTCGGTCAGCTTTTTGAACTGCTCTTCGAGTGCGTCCACTTTATCCGCAATGGGGTAGATCTTTTTCAGCTCGTGCGACGAGTGCGTGCCGAAAATTTTGGTCAAAAAATTAGCCATTACTTTTCTTCAGCCTTTCAAAAGGGCGCAATAGCCCCATTTGTTACATATACGATAGTATTATAGCATAAAGTGGACAGAATATAAATAAATTTTTTGTGAATAAGCAAATTGCTGATATTATAAAGCCGTTAAAGCGGCGGCTGTGGCGGCAAACACGGCGGCGGATGGGTCGTTTTCCCGTTCGGACAGGGGATGCCACAGGCGGTCTACACGCGCCATGCCGCCGGAAAGCCGGGTGTAGACTACCACCTGCTCCATGCCGAGCCGCACGCCGGTCAGCCGCAGGTGCATCATGCAGCGGTTCTCGCTCAGATAGATGGGCTGGGTGCGGTGCAGTGCAACGTAGCCGCGCACGTTGGCCCAGCGGTAGATTTCGCTTTCAGCGAGGTCGTGGATGCTGCCGTGCTCACCGAGATGGACGGCGGTGCTGCTCAGCACCAGACTGCGGTCCACCGAGGTGACTTCATCGTGACCGGTCAGCGGCCGTTCGTCTGCACCGAGCGTGCACAGCGCGATATTGTTGCGTAACGGGTAAAATCGCAGCGGAAGCGCGTTTGTTTTAGCCGCTGCGGTGAAAACTGCTGTCTGCGTAAAAACTCCTCCGTTGCGGCGTGATTTTGCACGGATTTATCCACAGACTTGTGGATAATCGAATGGTTCCATGCCGGTGCCGCGGAGTGTTATTGTATCACGCGGAATGCGCGGGATTTGTCAAAATGGAAATTTCAGCAAGCGGGATTTTCCGGGTGGAACCTTTTCAGCACCGGCTGGGCGGGGAGCACGAACTGCGTGAGCGTGTTCGTTCCTAACGGGCGGGGAGTTTTTTGCTTATATCAAGCGGGGGAGTTGCGCTCTGCGGAGCGCGGGAACGTGCGCTGACGCCGCGCGGGCGCACAAGAGGGATGGACACCAAGGTTTCCACCCCTCTTGTGAATCTCCCCGTTTCCTCTTAGCGTCTGCCTGCCAGAGAGCTGAGACTATGGGGGAACGGCAGAGGATTTTTTCTACCGTAGGGGAGCACAGTGTGCTCCCATGTCTCGACCTATTCGCAGTGTCAGATAGCGTACTGCTACGCATACGGTTTCATCTACGCAGGCGCGACATAACCGTGTCGCGCAATTTTTGGGCACGTTATACCGGAAGGCACCTGCGAATCTGTCTGTTTGGCACAATTTATCTTCGCAGGTGCTGTCTGTAATTTCCAAGCTAACGAATTGCGCGACACTGTCATCCCCCAGGGGACCCTCTCTTGCCCTTCGGGCAATTCACCTTGTGTCGCGCCTGCGCAGAGTAGCCGATATGTGTAGCAGTAGGGTAACCGAACTGCGAATAGGTAAAAGAAAAGGACGGACCCGAAATAGGTCCGTCCTTATGAGAGGAAAAATCCTCTGTCGTTCCTCTTTTTCGAAGCGGTCGCCGGTTTCTGATCTGCGCCAGACTAAGAAACAAAGGAAACGGGATTCACAAGGGTGGAAACCTTGGTGTCCATCCTTGTGCCCACCGCCGTGGGTACGGCGGTAACGCGAAGGGCGGCAAATTACATGCTGCCGCCCTTGCTGCCTTCCCACACGCCGGTAGCGAGTGCAGACAGGTATGCGTTGATAAAACCGTCAATATCGCCATCCATTACAGCGTTGATATTGGCATTTTCAAAGCCGGTACGCGTATCCTTGGCGAGCGTATACGGCATGAAAACGTAGGAGCGAATCTGGCTGCCCCATTCAATCTTCTGCTGAACGCCCTTGATGTCCGAGATTTTCTCAAGATGCTCGCGCTCCTTGATCTCAACCAGCTTGGAACGCAGCATGCGCAGGCAGTTTTCCTTGTTCTGCAGCTGGCTTCGCTCGGTCTGGCAGGCTACAACAATGCCGGTCGCCTTGTGAATCAGTCGAACCGCAGACGAAGTCTTATTGATGTGCTGACCGCCTGCACCGGACGAACGGTAAACCTGCATTTCGTAATCATCCGGCTTGATCTCAAAGTCCGTGGAGGTATCCGGAATATCCGGAACGACCTCTACCGCCGAGAACGAGGTCTGACGGCGGCCGGATGCATCAAACGGAGAGATACGGACCAGACGGTGTACGCCGTTTTCACCCTTGAGGAAGCCGTAGGCGTTTTCGCCCTCAATGAGAATATCGGCGGACTTGATACCCGCGGTATCGCCATCCTGGTAGTCCATGATCTTATAGGTAAAGCCGTGACGCTCTGCCCAGCGGGTGTACATGCGGTACAGCATCGCGCACCAGTCCTGTGCCTCAGTGCCGCCGGCACCGGCGTGGAAGGATACGAGTGCGTTGTGGCTGTCGTACTCGCCGGTCAGCAGCGTGCGCAGCTTCTGCTCGGCAATGCCGTCTTCCAGCTCCTTGTAGCCGCTTTCCAGCTCCTCAAGCATGGATTCGTCGTTTTCTTCGATCGCCATTTCGCAGATGGTGAGCAGGTCATCGCACAGCTCGGTCATCTTGTTGTACGCTTCAACCTTGCCCTTGAGCGAGCCCATGCGGGAGACGATCTTCTGGCTCTCCTCCGGATTATCCCAGAAACCCGGCTGAGAGGACTTGATCTCCAGCTCCTCTACCTCACGCTTCGCCTGCTCCAGACCGAGCGAGGTGTACAGCTCCTCAAGCTCGGGCTTGAGGTTGTTCAGCTTGACCTTGTATTCCTCAAATTCCAGCATGAAAATGCTCCTTCACTTTCAGATTGTTCAAAATTTCAGTACCTTATAGTATATAGGTTCACGAGGGACTTGTAAAGATTTTTTCGTGAATTATAGCAGTTTAGATAAATAATGCGGCAAAAGTAGCGTATAAAGCGCGCAAAGAGCAAGGAAATTTTATGAAGCCATGCTGGGCGCATGGCGAATGAAATTGACGATGCTATTTGCGTGCTGTATGCGCGCACTTGTTGCAGTATTTGTCTGAACTGCTATAAGGGGTTGTCCCGTAAAGATTGTGTACATTTCCACAAGTTCGGCTTGACTAATCGCTTTTTTTCCCATATGATAGTTACTGTAAAAGGGAGTAGCTCACGCAAGAGCGCGTGGTCGGTGCCGACAAGCCCGATTGACGAAAAGTCAATCCGTACCGAGCCGTAAGCAGCAAGACTTTTACCGCAGTATGCGGTAAAAGTCTTTTTTTGTGCGCTGCAGCCGGAAATCGAGCGAAAACTCCCTCGTAAGCATGTACACTGTTGGGGACAAGGGCATTGCCGTGAAGGTGCGGTGCTGCCCGGGATTTTCCGGAAACGAAGGAGGAAACTGTATGCTGTCATTTGTATTTCTGGTGATCGGCTTTGCACTTATGATCTGGGGTGCGGATAAGTTTGTTGCGGGTGCATCCGCACTGGCGCGCAAGCTGGGCGTATCACCGCTGCTGATCGGTCTGACCATCGTTGCGTTCGGCACGTCCATGCCGGAGCTGGCGGTCAGTGTCACCGCAGCCCTGCGCGGTGCAAACGAGATTGCGGTCGGCAATGTTGTCGGCTCGAACATTTTTAATCTGCTGGTGGTGGCCGGTCTGTCCGCCGCTGTCTGTCCGCTTGTGATGGATAAAACGCTGCTCCGCCGTGACTGGCCGCTGTCCATTCTCGCATCTGTGCTGCTGTTGGGCGCCATCGCACCCGACCTGACCATCGCCCGTTGGGAAGGCGTTGTACTGCTGATTATATTCGCATTCATTCTGACGCACCAGATCCGCACCGCACTGCAGAACCGCGAGCAGCTTGCTGCCGCAGCAGCAGAAGCTGAGGCCGAGGCAGCGGAAGCACCCATGTCCACTGCGATGATCTGGGTGAATATCCTGCTCGGTCTGGCGTGCATCGTGATCGGCGGTCAGCTGGCCGTAAACGGCGCGACCGGCATTGCGCGTATGTTCGGCCTGAGTGAAACGCTCATCGGTCTGACCATTGTGGCCATGGGCACCAGCCTGCCTGAGCTGGTCACTTCTATCGTGGCTGCACGCAAGGGACAGAACGACATTGCAATGGGCAATGTTATCGGCTCGAACCTGTTTAATGTTTTCCTGATTCTCGGCGTTTCGTCGGTTATCACGCCGATTCCGGTGCAGGCGACCTCTATCGTTGACTGCCTGTTCCTGATTGCCATCAGCGCGGTATTTTATCTGCCGGCGCGCAAGGGCAAGCTCGGACGTGTACCGGGTATCGCCATGGTGGCAATGTATGCTGTCTATACGGTGTATCTTATTATGCGATAAGGTATCGCGGTCTCTTGCCTGCCCGGCAGGGCACAAGGGTGGACACCAAGGTTTCCGCCCTTGTGAATCCCGGTTCCTTTATTTCTTAGTCCGCAGGTCAGAGACCGGCGACCGCTTCCATATAGGGAACGGCAGAGGAAAATTTACCATGACTTTCGGAGAAAAGAACGTAGACAAGCTGATTCGCAGTGCTGCCGTTGAGAAGAAGGGTGCGTCTCAGACTTGGCGCGTTGCCCCGAAAGGTGAACGGATGGATATCCGCGTGTTCAGCACCAAACCCGCGATAAAATCTCTCTTAGACATAGAAAAACACCCGATAGGATATTCCTGTCGGGTGTTGCCTTAATTGTAACGCAAAATCGTCATTCCGGCGGGCAAGGTGAGTGAGAACCATGCCTGCGCTCAGCACATTGGAGATAACGGTCGCAATCGGCACACCGGCCACACCAAGCTGCAGCGCGAATAAAATCAGCTTGTCCGCCAGACCGCCCTTGTGTTTGGTCTGTGCCATGAAACGATGATTCTCCTTGCATGAGAGCTGCGGCATTATCTTATCATGCGGCGGACAGCGGCGCAATACGCGGGAAACGGATTTCATCATTGTAATTTTTCCTCGAAAATTGTATAATATTTTTGTATAGAAAAGCAATTTGCGTGCCGAATCTATCGTTTTGCGCCGCAGAGGAGGATAGAGGACATGAAATTTTTTGAAGCCGTGCCGGACGAGCTGTTTTCACCGCTGGCGTCACCGAACCGTGTGCTGTACGCGGATGCGCTCGATGTACTGTACACGGCGTACCGCGAAAAGCTGAAGCTGCCCGAGGACATGCTGTATTCCATGCTGCGGAGCCGTCTCGAGCAGCAGCTGGCCGAGGCTACCTTCGAGGGCGAGGACATCGACGAGGATGAGCTGCGCGATATTTCCGGCCGTGCCCGTTTCCTCATCCGCAAGCTGGGCAGCAAGGGCTGGTTTGAAAAGGAGCGCGGCACAGATTTTCGGGAATACATTACGGTTCCGGGCTGCAGCAGCCGTCTGCTCGAGCTGTTCCACGCGCTGCGCGAGGACACGCCTGCACGCGGCTATTCGTATGTGTTCGGCACCTATTCCACGCTCAAGGTCGCGCATGAGTCGGACAGCGTGTATGACAAAATGGCTGCTGTCTACGGCGCATATGACAACACGCGCGCGCTCATCAACCTGCTGCAGATGGTGTATCATAACGTCAAGCATTATTTCCAGATGCAGATCGACATGCACAATGTCGGGGAAGTGCTCGCATCGCACTTTGATGATTTCGGGCAGAAGGTGATGGAGGCGTACATCCGTCCGCTCAAGATCAAGGATTCCGTGCCGAAATACCGCATTTCCATCCAGAATGTATTAAACGACTGGGCGGAGAACGATGAACTGCTCATCGCCATGGCGAATGCCGCTTTGGCTGACCGCCGAGGTGACACGCCGGAGAACTGCCGCGCCGATCTTCTTCGCAAAATTTACTGGATACAGGAATGCTACGACAATCTCGAACGCGATTATCTGGATGAGATCGATGCACAGGTGCGCCGCTACACGCGTGCGGCTACGCAGAAGATCGAAAACCTGACCAACCGAGATCAGAATATCCGCGGCAACCTGCACACGGTGCTGAACGCGCTGTCGCGCAACCGGCGAGCCGCCGATCTGGTGGACACGATTCAGCCGGTATTCCGGCTGTACGAGCAGACTTGCCTGTCCGAGAGCAGCCTGTGGTACCGCAAGCGTCCGGGCAAGCGGACAAAAGCCGCGCCTGTGCTCGTGCAGGAAATCGAAGCGGATACGGCAGCCGCCGCAAAGGCGGCTGCACTTTTGCGCTCGGAGTATGGCCGCGGCGCCATCGCGGCGTATGTGCAGGGCTGGCTCGGTGAAAGCGATGTGTGCCGCTCGGAGGATATTCCGCTCAAGAATGATAAGGACTATGTGATGAGCCTGCTGGCGGTGCTGACCGGCGGCGACCGCTCGGCGGATTTCACGGTGCAGGAGCTGGACGGCGAACGCCGGGAAAACGGCTATGCTATTCCGAAGCTGCAGATCAGCCGGAAGGAGAACAACGAATGAATTTGGAATTTCTGAATACCGCTACCGCAAAGGAGCTGGAGCAGTTCAAAGCGGTGTGCAATCAGCTGCTCAGCCGCACCTATGTGGTGCGCACGCTGTACCGTCCGGGCAGGGGACGGGTGAGCAACCCGGACTACACCTTTTTGTCCATTCATTATGAGTCCGTGCGCGAGTATCTCAGCCTGCTTGACTGGGATTTGCGGCGCGACGACATAAACGGCTACTTTTATGTGCTGAACACAGATGAAGCCAACCGGTGCATCCTGTCCAAGCGCGAGACCGCGATTCTGCTCGCCCTGCGCATGCTGTACGACGAAAGCCAGGAGCGACTGGGACTCGAGCAGGATGCGCTCTGCAGCGTGCGAGAGGTGCTCGAAAAGATCGTGACCGACTACGCCATCCTGCCGGCCAAGCCGAATATGGAGGAGGTCAAGCGGGCGCTGACCGTGTTTGAAAACCACTCGATCCTGCAGCGCATCGAGGGAAAATTTAATCAGGCTGACTGCAGATTTGCCATCCTGCCGACCATTCAGACTGCCGTTTCGAGCGAACGATTGAATGAGGTCGCAGCCGTGCTGCGAAAGGAGGAGAACGCCGATGAAGAAACTGAAGAAGATTCTGCTGATTAACTGGCTGTATTTCAGCAAGGAGATCATCGAGGTCGGCGACGTGAACTTTCTGACCGGTAAAAACGGCGCAGGCAAGTCCACGGTGATTGACGCGCTGCAGATCGTTCTCCTGGGTGAGACCAATGCGCGCAA
The DNA here is from genome assembly GCF_003480365.1 of Butyricicoccus sp. AM32-19. Classification (NCBI taxonomy): domain Bacteria; kingdom Bacillati; phylum Bacillota; class Clostridia; order Eubacteriales; family Butyricicoccaceae; genus Butyricicoccus; species Butyricicoccus sp. AM32-19. Next base: position 36,508 of record NZ_QUIX01000001.1, read on the forward strand.
CTTCAATCTGGCGGCGAATGAGCGCTCACAGCGCACGCTGGACGGCTATCTGCGTGCCGACATGGACGAGAATAACCCGTATTCCCGCCGAGGCAAGGACTTTTCGACCTATATTGTCTGTGAATTTGAGGACGATGTGGAGCACAATAGTTTCGTGTGCGGCGTGATGTTCGATTGCCGCAGTGACGGCAGCAAGCACGATCATTTCTTTATCTATGTCGGAAAACTGCCGGAAAACTGCTTTGTCGAGGACGGCGAGGCGATGGATATTCACGATCTGCGCAAATTCCTCAAGCAGAATTTCTCTCGCGCCGAGGTGTACGATACCCAGTGGGAGTACCGCCGCAATATGCTCTCGCGGTGGAACGTGCACAATGAGCAGGTGCTCCGCATGATGAAAAAGGCGGTGTCGTTCCGCCCAATCGTGGATATTCAGCAGTTTATCACCGAAAATATCTGCGATATTCCGGATAAGCCGGATATCGAAGCCATGCAGCAGAACATCCGCAACTACAAGCGGCACGAGCAGCTGGCGCAGCAGCAGGAGGAAAAGCTGACCGCGCTGCAGGAGATCAGCACTCTGTACCGCGAAATGACGCGCTCGGTGGACCGCTGGCGCGTGCAGTCCTTCCTTGTGCAGTGGGCGCAGAAGGAGGACATGCAGGCGCGGATCGACAGCCGCGAGCAGGAAAAGCGAAACTGTCTGTCCGAGCTGACCGCGGCGGACACCGCGATTGAGGATTTGGCCGGGCAGGTGCAGGCGAAGGAGGAACGCCGCCGTCAGCTGGATCGCGATTATGCACAGAGCGACACCTATCAGGAGCGCGAGCGGCTGGGCAACCAGAAGCAGTCGCTGCTGACCGAGCAGAGTAAGCTGGTGCAGGAGATGGAGCGCGACGCACTTGAGATCAAGCGGGAGGCGCTGCGGCTGACGCACCTGTGCGAGACCGCGCTTGCATGGGACGCCGAGGAGGTGCTTGTTCCGGTGCAGCAGGCGGCAGAGCAGGTGAAGCGTACCTACGCACGGCTGTCGAGCGGCGAATGCGCAATCTTCTCGCAGGAGCAGACCGTATTCGAGGACGCCCGGCAGGCGGCAGCGGCCCTGTCGGACGCGCTGGCGAAGGCGGCACATCAGCTTGGCGATAAGGTTGCAGAGCTGCAGCAGCAGCTGACCGAAAAGCAGACTGCGCTTGCCAATCTGCGCAGGAATATCAAGGATTATCCGCGTGGACTGCTGCTGTTCCGTGCCAAGCTGGCGGAGGAACTGGAGCAGCAGGCGGGAACGCTGGTTGCGGTAGATATTCTCGCGGATGTGCTGGAAATTGAAGATGAGCGCTGGCGCGGTGCTGTGGAAGGCTATCTCAACAACCAGAAGTTTTATTTTCTGGTTGAACCGGCATATTACGAGCAGGCTTTGCGTATTTACAACAAACTTAAGTGGGAAAAGAGCCTGAACGCCTACGGTCTGGTCGATATCGGCACACTGCGCGAGCGTGAGCATATTGACCCGCAGAGCGGCAGTCTTGCGGAAAAGGTGGAGACTGGGAACGCACTTGCGCGAACCTACATGGATTATCTGCTCGGACGCGTGATGTGCTGTGACACGGTTGAGCAGCTGCGCGGGCATCGAACCGCTATCACAGATGAGGGCATGCTGTATCAGGGCTATGTGGCGCGTGCGCTCCGCAGAGACCGTATGGAGGATGCGTTCATCGGCCGTCATGCGTTCACGCTGCGTATCTCTCGTCTGGAAGAGGAAGCTGCCGGTCTGCAGGAGAATATTTCGCACAGGAAACCCATTTGGCAGGCAGTTTCTCAGCAGAAAACGCCCATGCTGACGCCATATTATGTGCGAAATATCGTACCGCAGCGGCAGGCGGATTTTCTGTACCGCGCGGAACTGGAGGAGGAGATCAACGCGATCGACGAGCAGGTTTCCCATCTCGACCTGCTGTGGCTGGATCAGCAGAAGCAGCTGATCGCCGAGATCAGCGACGAGATTGCGGCGCTGAGTCGTCAGCGTGAGGTGCAGATCGCACACAAGGCCAAGCTGGAGGAGCGTATTCGTCAGCTGGACGAGGAAATCCTGCCCGAGCAGTACCGCAGCCGCACCGAAATGGAGCGCACGCTGGCGGAAACCTTCTCGGAGACCTACCGCGACGATATCGGTCTGCCGCGCTACCGGCAGGAGCTGGAGCGTCTGCACCGGCCGGATATCGTGTACCGCAATTTCAGCAGCCACCATGCACAGGTTGTCAACGAGATGGAGAACGCCCGCGCGGCACTCCTGCGGGCGCGCCGAGAATATGTCGAGCGGTTTGGGCCGTGCTCGTTCCACGTGGAGGCAGATGACAATGCGGAGTTCGATGCGGAACGCCGTGTGCTCGAGGAAAGCGAGCTGCCGCAGTACCGCACCAAAATCCGTGCCGCACGCGAGAGTGCGATGGAGCAGTTCCAGAACGACTTCCTGTCCAGACTGAAAAGCAGCATCGAGCAGGTGCAGGATCAGGTCAAGAACCTCAATCGGGCACTGCGGCAGGCGCAGTTCGGCACGGACAGCTACCAGTTCCGCGTGGACCGCAATCCGGATTATGCCGAATATTACGACATGATTATGGCGCCGGAGCTGATGGAAGGCGATATTACGCTGTTTTCCGCACAGTTTCAGGAGAAATACGGTCCGCTGATCGACAAGCTGTTCAGCCAGATCACCATGGCAGACGATACCCAGCTCAACGCCCGCAAGCAGAGTGAGCTGCAGGAGAACATCGAGCGGTACACCGACTTCCGCACCTATCTGAAGTTCGATCTGGAGACCACCGATCAGAACGGCTCCAAGCAGCTGCTGTCGCAGACGCTCAACACCAAGTCGGGCGGCGAGACGCAGACGCCGTTCTATATTGCGGTTCTGGCCTCGTTCGCGCAGCTGTATCGCGTGAGCGATACGTCCAGCTTCGGCAACACGGTGCGTCTGGTCGTGTTCGATGAGGCATTCAACAAGATGGACAGCGAACGCATCATCGAAAGCGTGCGTCTGCTGCGCAAAATGGGTCTGCAGGCGATCATCTGCACCCCGCCGGATAAGGTTTCGGATATCATGCCGATCGCGGATAGAACGCTGCTGGTTGATAAGCATAAGTATCGGATGCACATTCTGCCGTTCAGCAAGGAGAATGCACAGTAAAGAAAAATCCCGCTTTCTCGCGTGAGAAGGCGGGATTTTGTGTTATTTCGGACGGGTTGGCGTATTCTAAATTGTACGCTGCGGGCAGAACATCTTACAATTCACCGCACATGAGTGCGCCGAGCGCGTCCTCGAAGGTACGGCTGCCGAGAGAAATCGCACTGAGTGCTTCGGCACGGCGTCCAACCTCGTATTTGTGCAGGTGTACGCCGCCTTCCGGGCACTGCGTGGTGATATACACGCGCGTGCCGCTTTGGATCAGATCACGCACGGCGGCTTCCAAACGGGCGGGTACGCCGCCTGCACCGAAGGCTTCGAGTACGACCTTGGGGTAGCCGAGCAGCACGGAGAAGAATGACGGATCAAGATCAGGTGTCAGGCGCACGGGCAAAATGTGAGTGTCGATCTGCTCGATAAGCTGCGGCGCGCCGGAAGGTGTGGACGCGGGTTTGCTCCAGCGCACTTTGCCGCCGCAGATTTCACCGGCCGGTGCGGCATTTGCCGAGAGAAATGCGTCAATCTCGGTCGAATGCTGCTTGAAAACGTGGCTGCCGTGCAAAATCTGACCGTTCATTACGGCGTACACGCCTGCGCGTCCGTCTGCCGCAGTGCGGAACGCATCCAGCAGATTGCGCGGCGCATCCGAGTCCGGCACGCCCATTGGCAGCATGGAGCCGGTCAGCACGAGCGGCTTATCGAAATGCGGCAGCAGGTGGGTGAGCAGCGCGGCGGTGTATGCGAGCGTATCCGTGCCGTGCGTGAGTACAAAGCCGTCGAATTTCTCGCGGTTTTGCCAGACCGCCTGTGCCATGCGCTGACGGTCGGCGGCGGTCACGTCGGTCGAGTCCAGCTGCATGAGATCGAGCGTTTCGACTGTGCACAGCGCAGACAGTTCAGGCAGTGCGCCGAGCAGCGCGGTGCCGTCCAGAGCAGGGGAAAGACCGCGTTCGGTCTCGCAGCACGCAATCGTGCCGCCGGTGGCGATCATTAAAATATGAGGCATGATTTTCCTCCTGAAAGTTGTTTTTACGGATAGAAAGCCGGATTAACGGCACTGTGCCTGATAATTTTCTCCCCATTTCCACAGGGCGTCCATCACGGGTTTCAGGCTGTACCCGAGTTCGGTCAGCGTGTATTCCACGCGCGGCGGCACCTCGGCGTAGACCTTGCGCGTCAGCAGACCGCTGGCCTCCATCTGGCGCAGCTGTGCGGTCAGAACCTTTTGCGTGACGTGCCCGATGGACTTTTTCAGTTCGCCGAAACGCATGGTGCCGTTCGTCAGGTCACGCAGGATGAGCACCTTCCATTTATCGCTGATGAGCGTCAGCGTGGTCTCGACAGGGCAGGCGGGCAGTTTTTGTTTTGCAGTCGATTCGGTCAGTTCCATGAGAAAAACCTCCTTGTTAACGCGATTTGCGCCAATAGTATCTTTTGGGTAACTACACCACAATATTGTGCTTACTTTACAGATTGTCACTACGGCTTTATTATAGAATCACCGAAAGGGAAAAGCAATCCCAATATAGAAAAAGAAAATAAAATTTTCATGGAGGTATTTATCATGAGCAAGGTCGTAGAATTTCTGCAGGCGAATCCGGTACAGTATCTGGCAACCGTAGGCCGTGACGGCAAGGCAAAGTGCCGCCCGTTCATGTTTTCGGGTGAGATGGACGGCAAGCTGTGGTTCTGCACGAACAACACTAAGGACGTTTACAAGGATATGCAGGCAAATCCGGAGATCGAAATCTCGGTTTCCAGCCCGGAGTACGCATGGATTCGCCTGCACGGCAAGGCTGTTTTCGAGAACAACATGGCTGCCAAGGAGATGTGCATCGCAAATCCGATCGTCAAGAGCCAGTACGGCGAGGCGACCAACCCGATCTTCGAGGTGTTCTATCTCGAGAATGCACACGGCAGCATCGCTGATTTCTCCGGAAATCCGCCGTATCAGTTCTAAACAGTCCCAATCAGCCTGCAAAGAGCCTGCAGGCTGATTTCTTTTGCCCTCTGCACGAACTGAGTATTGAACTGACTGGCAGAAATAGTGTATACTAATATTCGGTTTAATAAGGGGGTAAAACAATGGATTTTATCAAGAAAAACGGCGCCGGACTGCTGCTATGCCTGTGCATTGCGATTCCGGCGTGGCTGCTGGGACAGGCGGTGCCGGTGGTCGGCGGGCCGGTGTTCTCCATCCTGATCGGCATGGTGCTCACGCTGTTCTGGAAGGACAAGACCAAGGTGCAGCCGGGTATCGGCTTTACCTCGAAAAAGGTGCTGCAGTACGCGGTTATCCTGCTCGGCTTCGGTCTTAACCTGTCCGAGATTGCCAAGGTCGGCGCACAGTCGCTGCCCATCATCGTTTCGACGATCGGTACCTCGCTGATCGTGTCGTTCGTGCTGTGCAAGGCAATGAAGGTGCCGTCCAATATCTCGACGCTGGTCGGTGTCGGCTCGTCCATCTGCGGCGGCTCGGCAATCGCGGCAACCGCTCCGGTCATCGGTGCGGACGATGAGGAGATCGCGCAGGCGATTTCGGTCATTTTTCTGTTCAACGTCATCGCGGCGCTGACCTTCCCGACGCTCGGCGGCATGCTTGGCATGACCGACCACGGTTTCGGCCTGTTTGCGGGCACGGCGGTCAACGATACCTCGTCCGTAACGGCAGCCGCTTCCGCGTGGGACGGCATTCACGGCAGCAATACGCTGGAAATCGCCACCATCGTCAAGCTGACGCGCACGCTGGCGATCATCCCGATCACGCTCGTACTGGCGCTGTGGCGCACCCACAAGGCCAAGACCGAGCAGAGCAGGGGCGGCGAAGCCTTCTCGCTCAAGCGCGCGTTCCCGATGTTTATCCTGTACTTCGTGCTCGCGTCCATCATCACCACGGTGTGCACCACGGTCGGCGTACCGGCAGGCGTGTTTACGCCGCTCAAGACGCTGTCCAAGTTCTTTATCGTCATGGCGATGGCGGCTATCGGCATGAATACCAATATCGTAAAGCTGGTCAAGACCGGCGGCAAGCCGATTTTCATGGGCTTCTGCTGCTGGGTCGCTATTGCGTGCGTCAGCATTGCAATGCAGCATTTGCTGGGGTTCCTCTAAAGCGTAAAAAGCACAAAGGACATTCGTCCTTTGTGCTTTTCTGTTATTGCGGAAAGTTTGATTTATGCATCTGTTCTCTGGTGCAACTCGTGTGCACCGGAAAACGGATGCATGATGCCTGATCGCCTTTCTGGAATCGGAATCCATAAGGGTCTGCACGCATTACAGCACAAAAAATATCCCTGCACCATCGAAACGGTGCAGGGACGTTAGAGAAAGGAGAAGTTTAAGCGTTTTCCATGATGGCCTTAACGGCAGCTGCGGTATCGGTCAGCGGGAACAGCTCATAGCCGACACGGCCGGTGTAGCCGCATTCCTCGAGGTGACGGATAACCTTCTTATAGTTGATCTCACCGGTGCCCGGCTCATGACGGCCCGGAGCATCAGCAACGTGAATGTGGCCGAAGGTGTCGCCGTAGTTGGAGATGGTATCGCAGATGCAGCCCTCGTTGATCTGCATATGGTATACATCATACAGCAGCTTCAGACGCGGAGAGCCGATCAGACGAACGATTTCAGCGCCCATCTGGGTGGTAGCGAGGAAGTTGCCGACGTGGTCGGTGGTGATGTTCAGCGCCTCGAGGTTGAGGTTGATCTCTTCTTTCTCGGCCAGCTCAGCGCAGGCGAGCAGCGTGTCGTACATCGAGCACAGCTTTACGGTGTGGGAAAGGTTATCGTAGTGGTTTACTACAATGCCGCCATCACCCAGTGCGTTGGAGTGGATGGTAACGCTGGCTGCGCCAACCTTCTTAGCCGCCGCGATGGACTCCTTCAGGTAGTCCAGATACTTCTGCTTGTGGGTCGGGTCTACGAGCGAGTAGTCCGCATCGCCGTTGAAGCCGGAAATGGCAATGCCGGCCTTCTCAGCAGCCTCGCGGGTCGCATCCAGATCGCGGATACGCCAGTCCCAGAACTCTACGGCCTCAAAGCCGTCGTTCTTTGCAGCCTGGAAACGGTCGAGCCAGTCCAGCTCGGTGTAAAGGGTATCAATGCAAGCGCATTTTCTCAGTGCCATAATAAATTACCTCCAAATTTTCTTGTTTCGGTTGTCTTACTCTTTTAAATTGATGATACATCAAGCGCAGCGGATAGGCAACGCTGTTTTCCAAAAATTATGCTCCGATGCCGAGCGGAGAGAATGCCAGATAAACCAGCAGCACGCACACGATAACGATCACGCTGACCAGCTTGCTGTACTTCCACGGGGTCAGGTCTACCGCGCCGACATCCTGCTGCACCCAAACCTCAGCGCCCTTGCTCTTGTTGCGGCGGTGCATGAGGTACATGATGAGCATCTCGAGCGGCCACAGGATAGATACGGCGTACAGGTAGTGGATGCTGCCCTCATTGCCGCCGAACAGCGAGTAGCTCGGGGACAGCAGCATGAAGCCGCCGTAGCAGATAATGTGGAACACCATGATGAAGCGCGCGCTGTACTTCGGCAGGCAGTTGAAGAAGAAGCCGCCGAATACGCCGGACAGAACCGGCAGACCGACCAGCATAACGAACGAATCGAGGAAGGTCTTGAGTCCGGCAGGGAAGAAGTAAACCATCGGACCGACGATCACGGAGAAGATGGCGAACACGATGCCGATGTTCTTGCCGACCGAAACCAGCTTGCTCTCGCTTGCGTTCTTGTTGATAAATTCCTTGTAGATATCCATGGTGAACATGGTGTTGACCGAGTTGAGAACCGAGTTGAACGAGGACAGGATCGCGCCGAACATAACAGCGGCGAAGAAGCCCATGACCGGCTGCGGTACAACGCGGGTGATGAGTGCCGGGTAGGCATCATCCATCATGGATACCTGCGTGCCCTCGATGTTGAAGATCGCGTAAGCGATAACGCCCGGCAGCGCGAGAAACATAAAGCCGAGAATCTTGAGGAATGCACAGTAGAGCGCACCCTTCTGTGCTTCCTTGAGGTTTTCGGCAGCCAGCACGCGCTGGATGAACGACTGATGCGTGCACCAGGACTGGAAGCCGAGGAATACCAGACCGAGGAATACGGTCGGCCACGGAACCGCCGGTGCTTCGCTCTGCGCGGGTGCGATGGAGTTGAGCATATCGGCGTGGTTGTGGATCAGGTAGCGCACGCCGTCCATGATGGCAACGCTGCTTTCACTGCCGGAGGCATGACCGAGCACGTTGAGTGCCAGAAACGGGATCATCAGACCGCCGATCAGCAGGCCCACGCCGTTGATGGTGTCCGATACTGCAACAGCCTTCAGACCGCCGAAGATAGCGTAAATCGAGCCGATGATAGTGATAAGGATACACAGGATAACGATGGACTGGAACTTGGTAATGCCAAGGATTCCGGACAGGTTGAAAATGTTTTCAAACACCAGCGAACCAGAGTACAGGATTACCGGAATCTGCACGAACAGGTACAGAATGATGTATGCGATGGAGAACCACAGCTTAGTGGGTCTGTCATAGCGCTCACCGAGCAGCTGCGGGATGGTGGTGATGCCGCTTTTCAGGTAGTGCGGCGCGGCAAACAACGCCAGCAGCGAGCCGGCGATAACGACACCCGGCAGATCGCGGCCTGCCAGAAAGCAGCCGTCGGCGAAGGTTACGCAAGTGAATAACATTTTCTCTGTTCTAACTCCCTCAAATTTGCATAGAAAAACCGTTGGTGCATAGCGCACCAACGGTTTTAGCACATTGCTTAGACTGTGTGCGTGGTGTGAAAATTAAGTTGTGATCAAGCCTCGATCTCGGAGATCTTGACCGGACGGCCCTCATGCAGAGACTTGGTAGCAGCAGCTGCCATCAGTACCGGATACAGACCGTCCTCGCCGGTAACCGGAGTCTCCTTGTCGTTGATAACGGCATCTGCGAATGCCTGCATTTCTGCAACGAATGCGCCGGTGTAGCGGTCCCACATTACCTTGTAGGCTACGCCGTGTACAGCGCCGTCTGCGGTGGACAGAACAGCGGTGTTCGGGGTGTCGTTCTGGTCCTCGGCACAGCCTTCGGAGCCGAATACCTCAACGCGCTGGTCGTAACCGTAAACTGCCTTGCGGCTGTTGTCGATCACGCCGATCGCGCCGTTTGCGAACTTGAGGGTAACGAGCGCGGTATCAACGTCGCCGGCCTCACCGATGCCCGGATCGACCAGAACGGAACCAACTGCATTTACCTCGGTAACTTCGCTGCCTGCGAGGAAGCGGGCCATATCGAAGTCGTGGATCATCATATCGTAGAAGATACCGCCGGAAACCTTAACATAGGATACCGGAGGCGGCTCCGGATCGCGGGAGGAGATCTTGATGATGTTGACCTTGCCGACCTTGCCGTCACGAACCATGTCGTAAACTGCGCGGTGGTTGTGGTCGAAGCGGCGGCAGAAACCGATCTGCAGCTTTACGCCGGCTTCCTTGGCTGCGTTGATGGCAGCGTGAACCTTCTCCAGATCATAATCGATCGGCTTCTCGCAGAAGATGTTCTTGCCTGCGTGAGCAGCCTCGATGATGTACTTGGAATGGGTGTCGGTAGAGGAGCAGATGAGAACTGCCTCGATCTCGGGATCGTTCAGAATGTCATTTGCGTCCTTGGTGGTGTTCGGAATGCCGCAGGACTTGGCAAATGCCTCGGTCTGCTCATTCATAAACGGGTCAGCGATGGTCTTGATCTCCATCTCCGGTACGAACATGGAAATGTTCTTTGCGTGTACCTTACCGATACGACCCGCACCGATAATACCTACTTTCATGGGTGTTCCTCCTTAAATGAACATTTGGAATAAAAAGAGAGGTTTGTATGAAGCGTTGGAGCGCGTTTCCATACATAATTTCCGCCGCAGGCGGTATTAAATCGTGAAGGCGTTGCCTTCACAAAAAAACGCGGAGCATGTATCTGCGTTTTTTTACAAGTAAGAAAATCGGTGTGCCGCTGTGCGACGCGCTGATTTTCGCCCGGGAATCATCCGCGGCAAAGCCGCGGTGTTTCCCATCTCCTTGAAATGCGTGCATTTCAAGGAATTATTTCAGCCAGTTTGCGAAGTTGTCCAGACGAGCCTGTGCGTTGTCCTTGGTGATGATCTCGGTGCCGGTGTCTACGTCGCCGTACTCCTCGCCGTTCAGGATCTTCACGATGGTCTCAACTGCCTTGTAGCCGATGTCGAAGTTGTTCTGTGCAGCGGTCATGGTCAGCTCGCCGTTCAGAACGGCTTCTACTGCGGACTTCTGGCCGTCAAAGCCGAGGAAGATGGTTTTTGCGTAGTTCGGATTGTCCTTTGCGGTACGGGCAGCTGCCAGCGCCATATCGTCGTTGTTGGAGCAGATAATGGCAACGCCTTCCGGATACTTGCTCATGATGCCTTCCATCGCGGTTACAGCGAGGTCAGCGGTTGCGTTAGCGTACTGGGTTTCGTTATCAAGGAACTCGCCGCCGGCTTCGTTTACGCCTTCGCGGTAGCCTTCCATGCGGGCGGTGTTGGTTGCGTCACCCTGAACGCCTGCGATCTCGATGCACTTGATATCGGTCCAGCCAGCTGCCTTTGCAGCTTCAACAGCGGCTTTGCCGCCCTCCTTGGCTGCTTCCTTGTTGCCGGTGCCGACGAATGCGAGGCACTTGTCGGAATCAATGCGGGTATCGTATGCTACGACCGGCTTGTCGGTGTTTGCGATAGCGGTTGCAACAGCCTCGGACTGCAGCGGAGCGATCAGGTAGCCATCGTAGGACTCAACCGCAAGGTCGGTCTGGATGGTGTTGAGCTGCTCCTCGTAGTAGGTCTCAGCCGGAGGACCCTTGATGTCCAGGCTGACCTGATCCGGATGCTCATCCTCATAAGCCTCTGCGCCTGCCTGAACGATGTTCCAGAACTCGGCAGCGTTGGTCTTGAGCACCATGCTGATCTTGTACGGGCCGTCATGGGTGGAGGCGGTGTCGCCGCCGTCGTTTGCTGCAGAAGAATCGGTGCTGCCGCCGCAAGCGGTCAGGCTGAGTGCGAGGGCGCTGGTGAGCAGGGCTGCTAACAGTCTCTTTTTCATAGTGAGTCTCCCTTTCTTTTCTCGTTTTTCTTCTCGTGTCTCTCTTTCAGCACTGTGCGTTTGTGTGCTCTGTGCTGTTTATGTGCTTATTATAGCGAGCGGGTACGGGAATGTCAACAGGCAATTTGCCTGTGTGAAAATCGTTAAAATGGAAATAACGTCAAAATAAATGGATAAAATGCGTGTAAATGCGTATAAACTGAGAAATACAAAACAAATATGTGGAAAGCGAGGGTGGTCACAAGGTTTGGTGTGTGCAATTGTATATGTCGCACAAAGCACACATTCTGTGAAAAACACAGAATATCGCACATGGTTTTGGAAAAATGAAAAAATAGAGCATAAAACACCGGATATATCGGAAAATTCGTACCGAAAATTGTGTGTGCGAATGCACGGAAAGAGGGAAAGCACAGATTGTGTCTTCACAAAGCACAGAAATATGGTATAATAAGCACAGAGAAAAGAAACATCGCAGAGAGATGCAGGATAGTATAAAGAGCAATTGCGAAAAGGTGAAGGATTATGAACAAAAGACCAACCATTCAAACGGTTGCCGAGCTTGCGGGCGTCTCCCGCGGCACGGTAGACCGTGTATTAAATAATCGTTCGTATGTGCGCGCGGATGTGCGTGCGCGCGTGCTGAATGCCATTCAGGAGACTGGTTATCTTTCTCCGAAGGAGGCGCATCGGCAGGCCGCAGAGGCAAAGCTGCCGCTCAAACCTGTGCGTTTGGGTGTGCTTTTGCCAAACTGGAGCGGCCCGTTCCACGAGGACGTCCCGAGAGGCATTCAGGCTGCGCGTTCTGAGCTGGAAAAGCGCGATGTCGAGGTGCGTGTGTGCACTTGTGATACAGATATTCCGCGCGAGACCATCGAGCTGCTGGACGAGCTGGTAAGCTGGGGCGCGCAGGGCATCGCACTGTGTGCATTAAATGATATTTCGATCGAAGCACGCATCGGAGAATTGGCCGAACAGGGCATTCCGTGCATCACGTTCAACTCGGATCTGCCGAACAGCCGCCGTTTGTGCTTTGTGGGTCAAAATTACGCACAAAGCGGCCGTATCGCCGCCGAGCTGCTCAGCAAGTGCGTGCCGAAAAACGCGCGTGTGCTGGCGATGGCGGGCAATCTGGAGTACGACGGCCACCGAACCCGTTTAGACGGCTTCTGCGAGCATCTTAAGAAAAAGGGCTTCTCTTCCTCGCAGATCGAGATTGAGGAGACCTATAACGACTACCGTTTGACCTATAACCGAGTCACGGCGGCGCTGCAGTCGGACAATCCGCCGGCGGCCATCTATATGGCAAACCGCAGCGTTACCGGCTGCGTGGACGCGCTCAAAGCTGCAGGTATGGATCAGCAGGTGCGTGTGATCGCACATGATATGTCGTTGCGCCGCAAGCAAATGCTGCTCGACGGCTCGCTTGATCTGACCATCACACAGGATATGTTCCGGCAGGGCAGCCAGCCGCTGCGCCTGCTCGCAGATCTGCTGCAGAAGAATATTCAGCCGGAAAACAGTAATAAGGGGTCGGAAATTTCCATTATCTGCGCACAGAATATCGAGTAAATAAGCGAAACGGCACAGCGTTGGCTGTGCCGTTTTTCTGTCTCTTTTTGCACCGAATAGATGGGGGACACGAACTGAGTAGGCGTGTTTGTCCCTAATGGGCGGGGAGTTTTTCACTGAATCTCAACGAAAGAGTTGCGCTCTGCGGAGTGCGGGAGAGTGCGGCGCTCGCCGCGGGGACAAAAAGGAAGGGACACCCGCGGTTTCCCTTCCTCTTTGAACTCCTGCCTTTCCCTTGTTAGATAGTCTGGCGAAAATCGGAGAGCGGCGACTGTTGCGAAAAAGGGGAACGGCAGAGGATCTTTTCTGCTGTAGGGGAGCACAGTGTGCTCCCATTTCGTTACCTCTACGCAGTGCCGGATTCCTTGTTGCTACACCGGTGGTTCAATCACCTTGTGCCGCACACTGCGTAGACTAACCCGCCTGTGTAGCAGTAAACTTTCTGAACTGCTTATAGGTAAAAGAAAGGACGGACCTGTCGGTCCGTCCGAAGTATACGAAAAATCCTCTGCCGTTCCCCTTTTTCGGAGCGGTCACCGGTCTCTGATCTGCACCGGATTAAGAAATAAGGGAAATGGGAGATTCACAAGAGGGTAAAAACCGTAGGTTGTTATCCTCTTGTGCCCTCAGCGGGCAGCGTTCATCTGCCATGCGAAATGGTCGCAATGCAGCAGCTCCTCCGCTCTGTGCGAGCACGGCTCATCCAGATACTCGCGGTACAGCGCCTGAACCGCCGGATTTTCATGCGAAAAACGCAGCGGTGCATTCTGATCGAGTCGGAACAGAACCTTGCCGCGGTCGGCGGCCTTTTCGCGGTCGGTGCCGTCCACCGGCTGACCGCCGCCGCCGGCACAGCCGCCCGGGCATGCCATGATCTCCACAAACTCATAGTGTACCTCACGGCGCTGCAGCGAGCGCAGAAGCTGACGCGCGTTGCCCAGTCCGCTCGCTACCGCGCAGCGCACAGTCCGGCCTGCCAGCTCGAACGTCGCTTCGCGCCACGGCAGCGGAGAGATCGTGCCGTCGTCACGTACCTCGCGGAACGCATCCGGCGACGGATTTTCGCCGGTGGTGAGGAAGTACGCCGAACGCAGCGCAGCCTCCATGACGCCGCCGGTCGCGCCGAAAATAACGCCTGCGCCGGTGCCGTCACCCAGCGGAGAATCAAACGCGGATTCCGCGATGTTTTCCACATCGAGGTGCTCGGCACGCGCCATGCGCGCCAGCTCTCGGGTGGTGATGACCAGATCGACATCGCTGCCGTGACCGGCTGAATCCATGCTCGGCAGCTCACGCTCGGCCTTTTTTGCGATGCACGGCATGATGGAGATGCTGTAAATTTTGTCCGCGTCTACGCCGAGATTGTGCGCCAGCCAGGTCTTGCCGACCGCGCCGAACATCTGCTGCGGCGACTTGGCGGTGGACAGGCGGCCGGTCATTTCCGGAAACTGCGACTTCAAAAAGCGCACCCAGCCCGGGCAGCACGAGGTAAACATCGGCTGGTTGTCCAGATCACCCGCCTGCAGGCGCTGGAGCAGCTCGGTGCCTTCCTCCATGATGGTCAGATCGGCGGAAAACGTGGTGTCGAACACATAATCCGCGCCTAATTTGCGCAGAACGGACACCAGCTGACCGACGGTTGCCTTGCCGGTCGGCATGCCGAAGGCTTCGCCCCATGCAGCGCGCACAGCCGGAGCAATCTGCACAATGGTCACGCGGTCCGGATCACCGAGCGCAGCATACGCCTTCTGCGTGTCATCGCGCTCGCGCAGAGCGCCGGTCGGGCAGTGCGTAATGCACTGACCGCACAGCGAGCAGTCCGCCTGCTTGATCACGCGGTTTTCCGAAACATCAATGGTGGTGCGCGCACCAGAGCCGCTGATATCCCAGACGGACAGCGACTGCACCTTGTCGCATACCTGAATGCAGCGCATGCACTTGATGCACTTATTTACATCGCGGTAGAGCGGGAACGTGGTCGTCCAGTCTGCCTTTTTGCCGCGTGCGAGGTCGGTGGGGTAGGAAACACCCAGAATGCCCATATCGTTTGCAATCTTCTGCAGCTGGCAGGTGCCCGAGCGGATACAGGTCGCGCACTTGTTGTCGTGCTGCGAGAGGATAAGCTCCATATTGACACGGCGCGCCTCGAGTGCACGCGGAGAATTGGTGCGGATGACCATGCCTTCACGCACGACGTTGTTGCACGAGGGAACCAGCTTGCCCTCGCCCTCTACCTCGACACAGCAGACGCGGCAGGCGGAGATTTCGTTCAGCTCTTTTAAGTAGCACAGGCTGGGGATTTCGATATCGACAGAGGCGGCGGCATCCAGAATGGTGGTGCCTTCCGGTACAGTCACCGGGATAGAATTGATCGTCAGATTTACCATTTAGAAGAACGCCCTCCCTTGAAAATACCGTAGCCGAAGTGATCACAGCGCAGGCAGCGGGAGGTCTCCTGATGAACCTCCTGCTCGGTCATGCCGCACTTTACCAGATCAAAGTTGCCGACGCACTCCTCGGCGGGTCTGCTGCGCAGCTCGATGCGGCCACAGGCCGGCATATTGGTCAGATGCGGTGCCGGAATCTCAACATCGCTCTTGATAACGTGACGGAAGCCGAGGTGCGCGTCAATGTTGGCTGCAGCCACCTTGCCGGCGGCTACCGCGCGGATAACGGTCGCCGGACCGGTAACGGCATCGCCGCCCGCGAATACATGCGGGGTGTTCGGCACAAATGCGTCGGATTCAGCCTGAATCTTGCCGCGTACGACCGGAGCGATCTGCTCGAACGGCTTTGCGTCGATGGACTGGCCGATGGCTACGATAACGACATCGCACGGCGTGCGGAGCAGCGGCTGATCGGCATCGTAGGGACGCGGACGACCGTCCTTGCCGTAGGAGCCGATGACCTGCGGACGTGTCCACAGAGCGGTAACGCGGCCCGTTTCATCGGTTTCGATGTGATCAGGTGCCTGCAGCGAGAGAATCTGGCAGCCTTCGCTCTGTGCTTCCTCGATCTCCTCAGCGAGCGCGGTCATATCGGTCACACGTCGGCGGTAGACGCACGTTACTGCGGAGGCACCGAGACGGATAGCGGTTCGGGTTGCATCCATCGACACGTTGCCGCCGCCGATGACGCAGACGCGCTTGCCCTTGAAGTCCGGCACGCGGCCCTCGCCGATGTCGCGGAGCAGCTGCACCGCGGAGTGTACGCCGACTGCGTCCTCGCCGGGAATGCCGATCTTCTTGTCGTTATGCGCACCGATGGAGATGTAAACCGCGTCGTACTGGTTCTCAATCTCAGCGAACGAAATATCGCGGCCGATGGAAACGCCGGTGTGCACCTCAATGCCGGTGGACAGGATGAAGTCGATATCCGCATCCAGCTTGTCCTGCGGCAGACGATAATCCGGAATGCCGTAGCGCAGCATGCCGCCGAGCTTGGGACGCTGGTCATAGACTACGACCTGATGACCCATCAGCGACAGGAAATACGCCGCTGACAGACCACCCGGTCCGCCGCCGATGATGCCGATGCGCTTGCCGGTCGAGGGTGCGGAATCCGGCGGCGTGGTGTTGTCTGCGTGGTCGCACGCGAAACGCTTGATGCCGCAGATGTTGACCGCATCGTCCACCATACTGCGGCGGCAGTGTGCCTCGCACGGGTGCTCGCAGACATAGCCGCATACGGTCGGGAAGGGGTTGTCCTTGCGGATCAGGCGCACAGCGTCGTTGTAGCGGCCGGCACGCACGAGTGCAATGTAGCCCGGAATATCCACACCGGCAGGGCACAGTGCTACACACGGTACCGGATGATCCCAGCCGAACAGACAGCGGCCGCTCTCCACATGGGAGAGGTAGTCATCGCGGAAGCCCTGCACGCCCTGCAGAACCATGCGGGCAGCCTCATAGCCGATGGCGCAGTCCGCCGTATCCTGAATGACACGGGCGGTTTTCTCGATCAGGTCAATGGTCTCCGGTGTTGCGGTGGAGTCCAGCACCTGCTCGAGCAGAGTGGTCAGCTGTCCCAGACCGATGCGGCACGGAACACATTTGCCGCAGGTCTGTGCATGGCACAGACGCAGGAACGACAGCGACATATCCACCGGACACAGACCCGGAGGACTGGCGCTGATGCGCCGCTCGATATCGCGGTACAAGCCGGCAATGACGGTCTCAGCCTTGCCCGGCGTTTCAATGGATAAACGACTCAAAAAAGTCCCCTCCCTTTCTTGTAAAAACATATAAAAAATAATAGAACTTTTTGGCGGATAAGTCAATTGCAACTCAGTGATTTTGGAGAAAATACCAATAAAAAGCTGCTTGCAGTGGCAGCTGGAGGACGGATATGCTATACTGCCAGAAAAGAGAAGGAGAGCAAAGCTGTGCGTATCATCAATTTCGGTTCGCTGAATATAGATAAGGTATATCAGGTGGAGCAGTTTATCCGGCCGGGACAGACCATCACCGCGAAGGACTGCACCGTAGCTGCGGGCGGCTTCGGCGGCATCCGCCATCGCTGTTTCGCGCGCAGGAACGCATAAATCATCGGAAACGGGGCAAACTGAATCTCCGAAAGGAGTGTATCGGTATGCACGTTACAATCGAACGAGGCGGCTGTATTTCCTGCGGCCTGTGTGAAGGAACCTGTCCTTCCGTGTTCCGCATGGCGGAAGACGGCCTTGCCGAAGTCCATCATCAGCCGGAAACCGCAGAGGAGCAGGCGGGCGCGCAGGAGGCTGCAGGCGGCTGTCCGGTGGCCGTCATTCATGTCAGCTGAACAACGTAAGCGTAAAGGCAGACCGTCGGGTCTGCCTTTTTACATCGACCGCAAGAATTTGAAAGTTTGCCCGGGAGTCCCGCTCATATCCCGCAAATAGGGGCGTTCTTTTCGCAAGAATGCTCTGTTTTTTCAGCTCCCGAAACGCTACAATAAAATCATCAAATGGAGAGCGGCAAAACCGCCGCGTAAGAGTGAGAGAGTTACATATAAAAGGAGAGAATATACCATGAAAACTGTTAAGGTTGGTTCGGTAGGTCTGGGTCGTCTGGGTTATGAGCACGCAAAGAACCTTGCAACGCAGGTTCCGGGCTGTGGGCTGGCAGCCATCTGCGACGTAGATGCGAACCGCGTAAAGGAAGTTGCGGCAGAGCTCGGCGTGCCGAATACTTACACCGATTTTGAAGAAATGTGCAAGAATCCGGAGCTGGACGCGATCGTTATCGTTTCCCCGTCCTTCCTGCACTGCCAGCAGATTGAAATTGCCATGAACCACGGCAAGCATGTGTTCTGCGAGAAGCCGCTCGGCACGGATGTTGCACAGTGCAAGGCTGCCGAGAAGGTCATCGAGGCACATCCCGACCTGATCTTCCAGCTTGGCTTCATGCGCCGCTTTGACAAGTCCTACGCCGAGGCAAAGCGCAAGATCGACAACGGCGATATCGGCAAGGTAGTTCTGGTTCGTTCCTACACGCAGGACCCGCGCTCCACTATCGAGTCCACCCTCAAGTTTGCACCGCACTCCGGCGGTCAGTACCTCGATATGTGCGTGCATGATATCGACCTCATCCGCTGGTTCACCGGCTCGGATGTCAAGAATGTATGGGCAATCGGCGGCGTATTCGAGTTCGACCTGTACAAGGAGCTGAACGATGCGGACAACGCAGCTGCTACCATCCAGATGGAGAACGGCGCAATGGGCTTTATGTTCACTAACCGCACCCATGCCGCAGGCTGCAATGTCGAGACCGAGATTATCGGCACCCACGGCACGCTGCGCATTGCAAACGTCGGCGCAAAGAACCTGCTGAATATCGTGGATGAGCACGGCTCCCGCGAGGAGTATTATCCGGACTTCATGAGCCGTTGGCACGAGGCTTTCGTAGCCGAGATGGTTGCCTTCACCGGCCATGTCCGCGACAACACCAAGCCGACTGACCTCACCGTTTATGACGGCACCGCCGTTTCCGAGGCTGCTTACCGCTGCAAGGAGTCCTTTGAGACCGGCAAGATGCTGCCGATTCGATAAAATCAGCATAGAGAAAGCCTGTCACCATAGGTGGCAGGCTTTCTGTTATCCGCAGCCCTGCCGGGCTGCAGCGGGTGAAGCGCTGCATTGAGTTTTCGTCACAGGAGCGCTATAATGAATTTATCTTAGTATGCAGGTGATTCTATGTACCGCGATCTGACAAAAGGCAGTATCGCCAAAGGTTTGATCTGGTTTGCGCTGGCGGGGCCGGTCGGTGAGGTCGGTATCCGGATTGTTATCCCGATCGGCTGGTTTCTCGCGGATTTTGTGGGCTGCGGATACTATCTCCGCCGCAGAAGGGCGCTTTTGCCGCAGAATTGAGGAAAAAAGGAGCGTTTTTATGATTCAATGCTTTGTGAAAAA
The DNA here is from genome assembly GCF_003480365.1 of Butyricicoccus sp. AM32-19. Classification (NCBI taxonomy): domain Bacteria; kingdom Bacillati; phylum Bacillota; class Clostridia; order Eubacteriales; family Butyricicoccaceae; genus Butyricicoccus; species Butyricicoccus sp. AM32-19. The sequence goes on from NZ_QUIX01000001.1 coordinate 55,763, forward strand.
GGAATATGAAGCGCCATTCGGCCTGACGCAGATGCCGCGTCTGTTTTCGGTCAGCCGCACAGATGAAAAGGCATCGGCGCATCCGCGCGTTATGCACGCGCATGACGATTTAGTGGAAATCGTGCTCGTGCGAGGCGGCGAGAGCCGCTATTTTGTCGGCGGCACGCCGTATGAGGCACGCCGCGGCGATCTGTTCATCTTCAACAGCCGCGTCGTGCACGATGAGCCGTCCGGACCGGATCGTCCGGTAGCAACCTCAAGTCTGGCGCTTGGCGGACTGGCTGTGCCCGGACTGCGCGAAAATACGCTGATCGCGGAGGATTCGTGTCCGGTGTGCCGCCTGACCGAGCCGCAGACCGTGCGGCTGGAGCATCTGTACGACGTGCTTTACGATGAGCTGACCGAGGGCAACGACGACGGTGCGCATCATCTTCTACTTGCGATCCTGACGCTCGTGCAGCAGTTCCGCGCGACCGCAGCCGAGGGCAGTACGCACAGCGGCAACGCTTTTGCACAGCGCATCAAGGACTACATCGACAAGCATTTTGCGGACGAATTTTCTCTGCAGCAGATGGCGGATGCGCTGCACGTCAGTCCGTACTATCTGGCGCATATCTGCAAGGAAGTGACCGGATATTCGCCGCTGCAGTATGTTCTGCGCCGCAGGATTGGCGAAGCGCAGACGCTGCTTATCACAACTGATTTGCCGGTAACACGGATTGCATCGCAGGTGGGGTATGACAACCCGAGCCATTTCAATGCGCAGTTTTCCAAGGCGGTGGGTATGGCGCCGAGGACTTTCAGAAAAGAGTATGTTTTCCACAAATGAGTTTGCTTGCCGGGTGTAAACGGTGGTTTGCCGTTCGCCTCTCGGGCGAAAACCCTGCGTATCAGCACAGACGATATGGTATACAAAAGACTCCCGTTCCAATCGGACGGGAGTCTTTCTATATAAAATGTGCAAAGAGTATGCATTATTCGGTCTTCATATACAGCATGCGGATCGAATTGAGCACGCACAACATAGCCACGCCGGTATCAGCGAATACGGCCAGCCACATGGATGCGATGCCGAACAGGCCGAGGAGCATAATAAGAATCTTGATCGCAAGTGCAAACACGATGTTCTCCTTGGAGACGATATTCGCCTTGCGGGCGATCTTGATCGAGATCGGGATGGAAGTCAGGTCGGCCTTCATGAACACCACATCTGCGGCCTCGATTGCCGCGTCTGCGCCGCTGCCCATTGCCGCGCCGACGTCTGCACCGGCGAGTACGGGGGCATCGTTGATGCCGTCACCGACGAACATAACCGCACCGCACTTCTCGCGGATATCGGTCAGCGCCGACAGCTTATCCTGCGGGAGTAGGCGGGCACGCACTTCGTCGATACCGACTTCCTGTGCGACTGCATCCGCGCTGGCCTGACCGTCACCGGTCAGCATGGCGGTGGTGAGTCCCTGAGCCTTCATGCGGCTGATTGCGGATTTGGCATCTGCCTTAATGGTATCGGCAATGTCAACATGACCGAGGAAGTGACCGTCCATCGCCAGCAGCACTTCCGTGCTGCCCGGGGTGCCGTGGTAGCCGGAAAGGTCGATGTTATTGCGCTCCATCAGCTTTACGTTGCCGCAGAGTATGGTTTTGCCTTCCAACTCGGCGGAAATGCCTTCGCCGGCCTGCTCGCGGATGTTCTCAACCGTTGCACCAACGGCAACAAGAGAAAAGTCGCCGGCCTTTGCCGCGGACGTTTTGCGCTCCTCGTAGGAGTTGATGATGGACTTGGCGATCGGGTGGGTGGAAGCGCCCTCGCAGGCGGCAGCCAGCCACAGAAGCTCATTCTCATCGAGCGGAACGCCCTGCGCCGGAACGACCTTCTGTACTACAAAGTTGCCCTTGGTGATGGTGCCGGTCTTATCCATAACAATGGTTTTAACGTTATTCAGTGCTTCCAGAGAAGCGCCGCCCTTGAACAGGATACCGCGTCTGGAGCCTGCGCCGATGCCGGAGAAGTAGGTCAGCGGTACGCTGAGCACCAGTGCGCACGGACAGGAGATTACAAGGAAGGTCATCGCGGTGTAGACCCACTTGTGCCACTCGCCGGTAACAAGGCTCGGGATAATGGCGGTCAGCAGGGCAATCGCAACAACAGCCGGGGTGTAAACGCGGGAGAAACGGGTGATAAAGCGGTCGATCTTCGGCTTGCGGGCCGCTGCGTTCTCCACGCTGTCGAGAATGCGCTGTACCATGCTCTCAGCGAGAATGTGGGTGACGCGCAGCTTGATTGCGCCGTCGGTGTTGACACAGCCGGAGGTTGCCTTGTCGCCGGCAGCGACACGAACCGGAACCGGCTCACCGGTGACAGCCGAGGTATCCAGACGGCTTTCGCCTTCGACAACCTCGCCGTCCAGCGGAACGCGGTCGCCCGGGCGCACCAGAACAATGTCGCCCTCCTGTGCGTCCTCGGCCGGAATAACCTCGATTTCGCCGTTGTCCTTGACCAGATTTACCGTCTCGGGACGCAGGTCGATCGCATCCATGATCTGCTTGCGCGAACGGTCAACCGCACGATCCTCAAAGTATTCGCCGACACGGTAGAACAGCATAACGCCGACTGCCTCGTCGAACGAGCCGACCGCCCATGCACCGATGGTTGCAACGGCCATCAGGAAGTTTTCGTCAAATACCTGACCGCGGCCGATGTTCTTGACAGCCGTCAGCAGGACATGGCGGCCGAGCAGCAGGTAAGCCGCGATGAGCAGCACTAGCTTGACAGCCATGGCCGGAATGAGCAGACCGGCAACGAACAGCGCTGCACCGATGAGCATTTCGGCAAGCGGATGGCTGCTGCTCTCTTCCTTTTCCTCCTCGGGAGCGATTACCTTGACGTCACTCTCGATATTTGAGCAGATTTTGCGGATTTCGGGGAGCAGTGCATCAGGATTGTCACCCTTGACGCGCAGCTGCTTGGTCTCATAAACCAGTACGCAGTCATCGATACCGTCGAGCTGGCTGATCTGGTGCTGCATTTTCGCGGCACAGTGCGCACAGCCGAGGTTTTCGAGCGTGTAAACGCGCTGACCGTCCTTGCCGTAGTGCTTGGGCTTGGGTGCGATGACCTTGGCTTCACTCTCAATGCCGGAGCAGATTTTGCGGATTTCAGGCAAGAGCGCATCCGGATTTTCGCCGGTTACGCGCAGCTGCTTGGTCTCAAATACGAGAACGCAGTCCTCCACGCCCTCGAGTTCGCTGATGCGCTGCTCCATTTTTGCCGCGCAGTGTGCGCAGCCGACATTCTGCAGCGTGTACACGCGCTTGACGCTGTGCGCGCCGGCGGCGTGCTCGTGATGGTGATGCTCGTGCTCCTCGTCCTCATCGTGGTGGTGATGGTGTCCGCAGCCGCAGCCGCAGTCATCGTCATCGTGGTGATGATGGTGATGCTCGTGCTCCTCATCCTCATCGTGGTGGTGATGGTGTCCGCAGCCGCAGTCATCGTCATGATGATGGTGGTGCTCGTGCTCCTCGCCCTCATCGTGGTGATGATGGTGTCCGCAGCCGCAGTCGCAGTCATCGTCATGATGATGGTGGTGCTCGTGCTCCTCATCCTCATCGTGGTGGTGATGGTGACCGCAGCCGCAGCCGCAGTCATCATCGTGCTCGTGATGGTGATGTTCGTGCTCATGCACTTCTTCATTTAATAAGGTATCCTCATGCTTGTGTTCGTCTGCCATTTCGGATCGCCTCCTGTCGGTGATAGTCAATAATATATGAACGATTGCTCATATGTTCATGTATTCATATTATAACTGGAGAAAGGGAAAGTCAATAGCGGTATACGAAAAATGTGCACAAAAGGCAGAGGGCAAAACTTCGCATTTTGCGCGCATTTCAGCCGGTTTTGCGAAAAATGCAAGCCGGAAAGAGAATGCCTGCATCCGTCTAAACTGACCGAACCCGAGCGTTATTCACAAAGAAAAAGCGGATAAAAATGATAGACTTAACAAGATGTACAAAGTTTCCCTGTATTTTATTCGATTTTTTTTTGCTTTTGGTCTTGCCAATACTGTACAAAAACCAGTATAATCTATACTGTAAGGCTATGCTCCACGCATAGCCAGCCAATTTCTGAAGAAGAGGAAGCCGGGCGTGCGTCCGGTTCTTCTTGCGCAAAATATTAGAGAGGTGAAAGAAATGGCGTATTCGTTCCGTGGCGGCATACACCCGGGTACTCACGCAGACCCGGGCTATAAATCCGCGACAAACACCAAGCCGATCGAGAAGCTGGCATTGCCCGATGAGGTAATCCTGCCGGTTTCCATGCACATCGGCGCACCGGCAAAGCCGATCGTTTCGGTTGGCGACACCGTGGACCTGGGACAGCCTATCGCGGAAGCCGGTGGCTTTGTCAGCGCTCCTGTCCATGCTACCGTTTCCGGCAAGGTAAAGGCAATCGAGCCTCGCCTGCATCCGAACGGCAGCAAGGTTCTGTCCATCGTAATTGAAAATGATGGCGAGGACCGCAAGCACGAGTCCGTGCATCCCTACGACTTCGCTTCCATGAGCAATGAGGAGCGTATCGAGTGCATCCGTTCTGCCGGTATTGTCGGCCATGGCGGTGCAACCTTCCCGACCCATGTCAAGATCCAGTCCGGTATCGGCAAGTGCGACACGGTCATCATCAACGCTGCAGAGTGTGAGCCGTACATCACGTCCGACCATCGCCTGCTGCTCGAGCGTCCGGAAGAGACCATCGGCGGCCTGAAGATGCTGGCCGACATCATGGGCGTACAGACCGCAATCATTGCGATCGAGGAAAACAAGAAGGATACCTTCGCCAAGATCGAGGAGTTGATCGCGGACGATTCCCGCCTCAAGCTGTATCCGCTGACCTGCAAGTACCCGCAGGGCGCTGAGAAGCAGCTGATCAATGCCTGCACCGGCCGTGAAGTTCCGTCCGGCAAGCTGCCGGCAGACGCCGGCTGCGCGGTATTCAACGTAGATACCGCAGGTGCGGTTTACCGCCGCTTCACCACCGGTATGCCGGTCATCCGCCGTATCGTTACCATCTCCGGTTCCGCTGTTGCCGAGCCGAAGAACCTCGAAGCACGCATCGGCACCCCGATCGAAAAGCTGATCGATGCCTGCGGCGGCTTCAAGGAAGCTCCGAACAAGCTCCTTGCCGGTGGCCCGATGATGGGCAACGCCCAGTTCTCTCTGGATGCCCCGGTTGTCAAGGGCACCAACGCATTCCTCGCCTTTGCAGGCAATGAGGATAAGCGCGTTAAGGATCCCCAGTGTATCCGCTGCGGCAAGTGCATCAACGCCTGCCCGATGCACCTCCTGCCGATCTACATGAATGTATACGGCAAGCAGGAGGATCTGGACAACGCCGTTGACTGCGGCATGATGGACTGCATCGAGTGCGGCTCCTGCGCTTACGTCTGCCCGGCTCGTATCCCGCTGGTTGCACAGTTCCGTCTGACCAAGGGCAAGATCCAGGCAAAGCGTGCTGCAGAGCGCGCCAAGGCTGAGGCTGAGAAGAAAAAGGCCGAGGCGGAGGCTGCTGCAAAGGCAGAGGCTGAAAAGCCCGCAGAGAACAAGTAAGGAGGAAAACGAAAATGGCTTATGATCTTAGCAAAGTAGTCGTAACCTCCTCGCCGCATATCAAGGCGGATGATGACACCCGGAGCCTTATGCTCGATGTGCTCATCGCACTTGTTCCGGCACTGGCGGTTGCAGTTTACACCTTCGGCGCTCGTGCGCTGATCCATGTTGTTATCGCAATGGTGGCAAGCCTTGTGTTTGAGACCATTTACAACAAAATCGTTCATCACCCGAACACCGTAGGCGACCTGTCCTGCCTGGTTACGGGTGTACTTATCGCATTCAACATTCCGGTTGCAGCTCCGCTGTGGCTGAGCGCTTTCGGTGCCCTGTTCGGCATCATCGTTGTTAAGATGCTGTTCGGCGGCATCGGCAAGAACTTTATGAACCCGGCACTCGGTGCCCGTGCGTTCATGATGGCATCCTGGGCCGGTTTCATGACCACCTGGACTGCTCCGCATGCAAACCTGCCGCTGTTCGGCAACGTAACCGTTACCGACGCGATTTCCACCGCAACTCCGCTGGCTACCCTCAAGACCGGTGCTGTACCGGCTGACACCGGCCTGCTGGAGATGCTGCTCGGTCAGACCGGCGGCGTTATCGGCGAGACCTCCGCGCTGGCTCTGCTGGCAGGCGGCGTTTACCTGCTGTGGCGCAAGGTTATCACCATCAACATTCCGGCAGCTTACATCCTTACTGTTGCTGTCATCACCTTCCTGTTCCCGCTGTCCGGCGATGTTTCCCGCGTACAGTGGATGCTCAGCCAGGTACTGTCCGGCGGCCTGATGCTCGGCGCAATCTTCATGGCTACCGACTACGTTACCAGCCCGGTTACCCCGAAGGGCCAGATCATCTTCGGCGTTGGCTGCGGTCTGCTGACGGTATTCATCCGCTACTTCGGCGGTCTGCCGGAGGGCGTATCCTACTCCATCCTGATCATGAACACGCTGGTTTGGGCAATCGACAAGAAGACCCATCCGCGCAAGTTCGGCTATCAGCTTGACAAGGCTAAGAAGGAGGCGCAGTAAATCATGGATAACAGCAAAAAGGAAGGCGGCATCGTACAGCTTGTCGTCGTACTGGGCCTCATCACGTTCATCTGTGCACTGCTGCTGGGCGTTATCAACGGTGTAACCGCGGATAAGATCACCCAGAACGGTATCGAAACCCGCAACGCAGCAATGGCAGAGATCATCCCGGACGCTGATTTCGAGGATCTCGGCACCGCACTGTCCGCTGAGGACGTTGCAGCCGCTGGCGTAACCCTGCCGGCAGGCCGTACCGCTGCTCAGATCGACGGCGTTTACAAGGCAACCAAGGACGGCGAAGAGATCGGCTACTGCGTACAGGTAGAGCCGAAGGGCTTCGGCGGCAACCTGACGATGATCGTCGGCATCAATGCGGACGGCACCGTTGCAGGCGCAAAGGTAACCTCTCACGCTGAGACCCCGGGCCTCGGTGCGAAGAGCCAGGCAGACCCGAACTGGATCACCCAGTTTGCAGGTCAGACTGCTGACGGTCAGCTCAAGGTGACCAAGGACGGCGGCACGATCAATGCGATCACCGGCGCTACCATCACCTCCCGTGCTGTAACCGACGGCGTTAATACTGCGGCAGCATATGTCGCTACTCTGGGTTAAGGAGGAAAAGCCACTATGAAATTTTCTGAACAGCTGAAATCGGGCGTTATCCTCGATAACCCGGTTTTCATGCAGACGATCGGTCTTTGCCCGACGCTGGCAACCACCACTTCTCTGCAGAATGCGATCGGCATGGGCGCGGCGGCTACCGTCGTTCTCATCTGCTCCAATATCGTTATTTCCGCGATGCGCAGAATTATCCCGGATAAGATCCGTATCGCAGCATTCATCACGATCATCGCAACCTTCGTAACCATGATCGACCTGTCCATGCAGGCATTCCTGCCGTCGCTGGCATCGTCCCTTGGTCTGTTCCTGCCGCTGATCGTAGTAAACTGCATCATCCTCGGCCGTGCCGAGGCGTATGCTTCCAAGAACAAGGTTCTGCCGTCCGCACTCGACGGTGTTGTAATGGGCCTAGGCTTCACCTTCGCTCTGGTACTCATGGGCTTCTTCCGTGAGCTGCTCGGCGCAGGCACCATCCTGTCCGGTTACGTTAACGGCGTTAACGGCATCGCAGTTCCGTTCTTCAACTCCAACCCGATGGTCATGATGATCCTGCCGGCCGGCGGCTTCCTCATGATGGGCTTCATCCTGGCTGCGATCCAGAAGATCATGGCTCGAAAGGAGGACAAGTAAGTGTTTAATTTACCTGCCTCTATGGGTTTGACCGATATCCTGTCGCTCGCAATCGCGGCAATCTTGGTCAACAACTACATTCTCGTTCAGTTCCTCGGCTGCTGCTCGTTCTTCGGCGTATCCAAGAAGACCGACACCGCGCTCGGCATGGGCATGGCGGTTATCTTCGTTATGGCGATCGCTTCCGCAGCATCCTGGGCTGTACAGTACTTCATTCTCGAACCCCTGGGTCTGGGTTATATGCAGACCATCGCGTTCATTCTCGTAATTGCAACGCTGGTTCAGTTCGTCGAGATGTTCATGAAGAAGGCTATGCCGTCGCTGTACTCTGCGCTCGGTATCTTCCTGCCGCTGATCACCACCAACTGTGCGGTGCTTGGCGCAGCTAAGACCAACATTTCCAACAGCTATTCTTTCATCGGCTCTCTGGTATACGGCGTTGCAGCCGGTGTCGGCTACACGCTGGCAATCGTGCTGTTCGCTTCCATCCGTGAGCGTCTGGACGCTACTTCCAAGTGCCCGAAGTGCTTTGAAGGCTTCCCGATCTCGCTGGTTGCAGCAGCGCTGCTGGCTATGTCCTTCATGGGCTTCTCCGGCCTGTCGATTTGGTAAGGGAGGACACAAGAAATGGATATGCAAAATGTTATTTATGCGGTAGCGGTACTGTTCATCATGGGTATCGTTTTCGCAATCCTGCTCGGCGTTGCCGCTAAGGTTTTCGCTGTAGAGGTTGACGAGCGCATCCCGCTGGTACGCGAGTGCCTGCCGGGCGCTAACTGCGGCGGCTGCGGTTTTCCGGGCTGTGATGGTCTGGCTGCTGCAATCGTAGAGGGCCGTGCGCCGGTAAACGGCTGCCCGGTCGGCGGTGCTGCTGCGGCTGAGAAGGTCGCCAAGGTACTCGGCGTTGAGGTTGCTGCCGGCGACCGTCAGGTTGCACACGTTTACTGCAACGGCGGCTGCAACGCAAAGGATAAGGCAAACTACGAGGGTCTGCAGGACTGTAACGCTGCAATGCGTGTAGCAAGCGGCCCGAAGGCTTGCTCCTTTGGCTGCATGGGCCTCGGCTCCTGCGTAAAGGCCTGTGCGTTTGACGCAATCCACATCGTGGACGGCGTTGCAAAGGTTGATACCGACAAGTGTGTTGCCTGCGGCAAGTGTGTTTCCACCTGCCCGAAGAAGATCATTAACCTGGTATCCGAGGTCAAGAAGGTTCACGTTAACTGCGTGAACAAGGACAAGGGCCCGGAAGTTATGAAGGTTTGCTCCAACGGCTGTATCGGCTGTAAGATGTGCGAGAAGACCTGTAAGTTCGATGCAATTCACGTAGTAGACGGCGTTGCCAAGATCGACTACGACAAGTGCAAGAACTGCAAGATGTGCACCAAGGTTTGCCCGAAGGGCTGCATCGAGCCGGTTCCGACCGAGGAAGAGAAGGCCAAGTTCAAGGAAATGCAGGCTAAGCAGGCTGCTGCTGCCAAGGCTAAGGCTGAGGCTGCAAAGCAGGCCGCTGAAGCAAAGGCTGCTGAGGACAAGTAATGACCGATCATCTGCACCCTGTGCTGGATGACGCTGCGATCGCCCGCATGACGAGTCTTGCACTCGCCCATGTGGGCGACGCTGTTTATGAGATACTCGTGCGCACGCATCTGGCGTGCGGCGGCACTCAGACCGCGAAAAACCTGCACAGCCGTACGATCCAGCTCGTTCGTGCGTCCGCGCAGGCGGAAGCGGTAAAGCGCATTCAGCCTATGCTCGATGAAGACGAGCAGACCGTTCTGCGTCACGGACGCAACGCAAAGCCGAAATCCGTGCCGAAGTCGGCCTCCGTGGCAGAGTATGCCTACGCGACCGCACTCGAGGCGCTGTTCGGCTGGCTGTACCTCAAGGGACGCTATGAGCGTATTAATGAGCTGTTTGAGGTTATCTGTCAAGGGTTTGACGCGAAATGAGCAAAGAGAACCGCGGAAGCGGTTCTCTGAGGCTGTCGAAAAACTATCGTTTTCCGAGCAGCCTCTCGCTCGAAACCATGCTTTCGAGCGAAACCGAAGAAAAACCGCGCCCTGCGGGCACATTTTTTCTTCCCTTGTATAAATTCCGAGATACATGCTCCCGGAATTTATGAATTTGCTGCGCAAATTCTACTTTATGCGTGCTGCCGCACGAATCCGAAAGAGTTGAATGCGGCTTTTTCGACAGACTGAGAGAACCGCGGAAGCGGTTCTCTTTTTGTTTGCAGTAATTGAGAATGGAAAATGGAGAATTGACCAGATGGTTTTCATTCTCCATTTTTGCATTTTACGGGTGTTTTTTCGTTAGAAAAGGTGCGCCGAGTCGGCGCACCCTACGGTATAACATTTATCATCAGATGAAATTCGCAGGTGCTGTCTGTAGCTGCCAGGCCAATGAGTTGCGCGACACGGGTATCCCCCAGGGGACCTTCTCTTGCCTTTCGGGCAATTCACCTCGTGTCGCGCCTGCGGAGAGTAAACCGCCTGTGTAGCAGTAAGCTATCTGTGAACCGCGAATATTTCACGAAAGATACGCAAGAGTAACCCGACTGCCGTTCTCCTTCTCGAAGCGGTCGCCGGTCTCCGGTCTGCGCCGGGTTAAGAAACAAAGGGAAACGGGAGTCAAGAGGGTAGAAACCGCAGGTGTCTACCCTTTTGCCCCCGCGGCGTGGTACGCCGTCCCCAGCGGGCAGCGAAATTTGTGATGTTTCTGTGTTTTCGCTTGTGCCTGTTCCGAAATAGTGTTATACTGATAGCGTTCGTAAAATACAGAAAAGGGAGCATAGTAATATGAGCAAGTTAGTGCAGCGCATCGTTGCGCTGGTCGTTATGCTGGCTGTCGTTATGAGCGCAACCGCATACGGCGCATCCACCTTTGTGGTGGATTATCAGGAGCTGAAAAGCGATGCACCGGTCGTTATGACGGTCAACGGTGAGGAAATCCACGCAGATGAGTATGCAAGCTATATGATGAGCCAGATCATCAATTATCAGCAGATGTACGCTATGTACGGTCTCTCGGAGAAGAATATGGCATCTACATTCGGCGATGCCGCAAAGGAGTCCGCAAAGCAGCAGGTCGCTCTGATCCATATCGTTAAGCAGAAGATGGATGAGCTGGGCCTGTCCCTGTCGTACAGCCAGAAGAAGAACATTGTTACGGCAAACAAGCAGAATGCGGAGCAGCTCGGCGGCGAGGACGCTTATCTGCAGCGCCTGGCTTCGATCGGCTTTGACATGGACAACTACAATAACTACCAGTATGTCAGCGCATGCGCACAGGTGCTGAAGGATTACTACTTCGGCGAGAACGGCGTAAGTGTTCCGAGCGATGACGAGCTGCAGAAGTATTTCGATGACAACTACATCACTGCAAAGCACATCCTCATTCTGACTACGAATCCGTCCACCGGCGAGACCACCCGCACCGATGAGGAAGCAAAGAAGGAAGCACAGGCTGTTCTGGATCGCCTGAACAACGGCGAGGACTTTGACGCGCTGCTGACCGAGAAGAACGAGGATGCAGGCGAAGCACAGTATGCCAAGGGCTATACCTTCACCGAGGGTCAGATGGTAGACGAGTTCTACAACGCTGCCAAGGCGCTGCAGGAAGGCGAAGTTTCCGGCCTGGTTAAGAGCAAGTACGGCTACCATATCATCAAGCGCTGCGAGCTGAATCAGGATGAGTTCGAGAACATGCGCGATTCCATCATTGCGGCTGTTGCTTCCGAAAAGGGCACTGCCGGCTCGATCGACGAGATGATGCAGCAGTGGATCGACGAGGCTGACATCCAGACCACCGATGCTTACGACAAGATCACCTATGATAACACCAAGGACTATCTGCCGGCTGACGTGCAGACTGTTCTGAACAGCGATACATCGGATGATGACGGTAATGCGCAGACTGAGGACGCGCAGAGCGAAGACCAGTCCGCGACCGACAGCCAGTCCTCGACGGACGAGACCCAGACGGCTACTACCGAGTCCGCTCAGTAAAACCGCAAAACAGAAAGGACGCTCAAGGAGCGTCCTTTGTCTGTCAATAAAGTCCGTTTTCACGATGCTGACGCTGCTGCGCGGCAGCGCGCATGAAATAATATTTGCGAAGCAAATATATCAAAACCGGGGCGTGTACCTCGGTTTTGATACTTTAAGCGGGAGAAAGTTTCCGCATGGGAACTTTCGGACGACCGTGTTTTGCGAAGTCAAAACACAGATTGTCGGAAAAACTGTAGTTTTTCGACAGTCTCAGGACACTCAAGGAGCGTCCTTTTTCATGTCTGCGTGAGGTTTAGAAGCCAAACGCCGCATAATCCTCTGGCGTAAAGCGGTGATAGACGGCATCACCGTCATCATCCAGCTTGATGCAGTAGCGGTAGCTGTCCGGTGTGCCGTCCTCGAAGTACACGAGGTAGTCAAACTCCTCGTTGCCCTCGAGCTTCTCACAGTGCACCTTGTCGGAAAACTGATGGAACACCGCAAGAATATCGTCAAAGCTGACCGTCAGACCGCGCATTACCTGCAGAAATGCACGCAGAAACGCGGGTTCCGGCAGCTGTTCATGCACATACTGTGTGCCTTCTGCGGAAATGTGGAAGCAGAAGCGCTTGTCATCGCGGATGACTTGGATTGCGCCGAGCGTGCCGGCGGTGTGCGCGGAAAGGGAAGCGAGCGCACGCTCGGTGTTGTCCGCGTCCTCCTCCGGTGTGCCGAGCAGACGCGCCACGGATTCCGTGGGATAATACAGCGTGATCGGGTGGTGGTCGTAGCCAATCTTGAGCTGTGCTTCCTGGATGACGTCGGTCAGGCTCTTTTCCAGCCGTTTATAATTCACAGAGTTCATAGGGAACACCTCGATAGTTTTTGATTCTATACGATTATAGCATACGATAGGAGAACGCGCAATATCCCGTCAAATGTCGGAAAAGTGTCGAATACGCACGAATATGCTTGCATATTTCCGGAAAATTCGATATAATATAAGCCTGCGACGCTTATCCGAACAAAAATGGCGGGTAAGCGCCTTCTCTTGTCCGAAAGAGAAGAAAAGTGAGGAAGGAATCGGATACATGGAAGTATTTGTTGCATTAATGAACAAAATCGACAGCTGGATCTGGGGGCTGCCCATGCTGGTGCTGCTGTGCGGTACGCATATTTTTATGACGTTCCGCACGGGCTTCATCCAGCGCAAAACCTTCACTGGCATTCGCTTGTCGGTGACAAAGGACCCGGATTCGCCGGGTGACGTCAGTCAGTTTCAGGCGCTGACGACTGCACTCGCATCGACCATCGGCACGGGCAACATCATCGGTGTCGGCACGGCCATCTATCTCGGCGGACCGGGTGCTGTGCTGTGGTGCTGGCTGACCGGCGTGTTCGGCATTGCCACAAAGTACGCGGAGAGCCTGATCGCGGTCAAGTACCGCGTGCAGACCGCGGACGGCCGCATGATGGGCGGTGCGATGTACGCGCTTGAGCGCGGCCTCAAGTGGAAGAAGTTCGGCAAGGTGATGGCGGTGCTGTTTGCGCTGTTCGCTATGCTCGCCTCGTTCGGCATCGGCTGCGGCACGCAGATCAACGCGATTGCCGAGGTACTGGAGACCAACCTTCCCATCAGCCTGCCGCGTATCGCAATCGGCATTATTTTCGGCATTATCACCGCGATTATCATTATTGGCGGCATTGAATCCATCGCAGTTGTGTGCGAAAAACTGGTGCCGCTGATGGCCCTGTTCTATGTGGTCGGCTGCATCGTTATTCTATGCGCCAACTACGATTTTCTGCTGCCGGCTCTCAAGGCCATTTTCGTGCTGGCGTTCAAGCCGGGCGCGGTGACCGGCGGACTGGTCGGCGGCGGTATCCGTCTGGCGCTGCAGTACGGCGTGGCACGCGGCCTGTTCTCGAATGAGTCCGGTATGGGCTCGGCGCCGCTGGTTGCCAGCGCGGCGCAGACGCGCAATCCGGTGCGGCAGGCGCTCGTTTCCGCGACCGGCACCTTCTGGACGACGGTTGTCGTATGCCTGATGACCGGTCTGGTGCTTGTCTCCTCGATGATGAAAAATCCGGCGGTCAATGCGGAAAATATGGCAAACGGCGGTCAGATGACCACCGCAGCATTCGCACAGATTCCGTATATCGGTCCGCTGATTTTGATGGTCAGCATCATTACGTTCGCGTACTCCACCATCCTCGGATGGTCGTACTACGGCGAGCGTGCCGCCGAGTATCTGCTCGGCAAAAAGGCGATTCTGCCGTATAAGGTGCTGTTTATCGCGGTCGTTGTGTGTGCCCCCGTGCTTGCGCTCGACCTTGTGTGGACCATTGCGGACGTACTCAATGCCTTCATGGCCATCCCGAACCTGATCGCTGTGCTGCTGCTCTCCGGCGTGATCGCGGCAGAGACAAAGCATTATCTGAAGCATCTGGATGAAAAGGATGAGTCCGAGATTCCGGTTGTCGATCGGTAAGTCATTGAAAATGGAGAATGAAATCATTTCATTCTCCATTTTTTCGTTTTGCGATTCGTTTTCGCCCACCATATGTACGAATGAATAACATGGACAAATGCAATTCGCAGGTGCCGTCCGTAATATCCAGATAAACGAGTTGCGCGACACGGGTATGTCGCACTTGCGTGGAGTAGCCGATATGTGTAGCAGAATGGTATCTGACACTGCGTATAGGTAGAGAAATGGGCGCACACTGTGCGCCCCTACGGTAGAAAAGCTCCTCTGCCGTTCCCCGTTTCGAAGCGGTCGCCGGTCTCTGGTCTGCGTCAGATTAAAAAATAAAGGGAAACGGGAGTCAAGAGGGTAGAAACCGTAGGTGTCTACCCTTTTGCCCCCACGCCGTGGGTACGGCGAACTCCCGCCGCCCGCAGGCGGTAACTCTTCGCTCGGAAACAACATACCGCTTGCGCGCTTCGCGTACCCAGTCTTGTGGGTGCACAAGTTTTCTTCTGAGGGCATTTCCCTTGCGTAAACGCGCAAAAAGAGGTATACTAACTCTATCTGGACTATCCCACTGGAAGGAGCATCACCGATGCGAGATGGATTTATCAAAATTGCCGCAGCAACGCCTGATCTGCACGCTGCGGACTGTGCATATAATACCTCTGAGATCGTAAAGCTGGCGAAGGAGGCCGCTGCCAAAGGCGCGAAGCTCATCACATTCCCCGAGCTGTGCCTGACCGGCTATACCTGCGGCGACCTGTTCCTGCAGGAAACGCTGCTCGAGGGCGCACTGGAGGCGCTGAACACGGTCTGCCGCGAGACCGCAGAGCTTGCGGCTGTCATCGTAGTCGGTCTGCCGCTGCGCGTGCGCGGTAAGCTGTACAATATGGCTGCTGTCGTAAACGCCGGTGACGTGCTGGCGTTCGTGCCGAAAACCCATCTTCCGAACTACTCCGAGTTCTACGAGCAGCGCCATTTCGTATCGGCAGATGCGTTGGGTTCGATCGAGAGCGTAACGCTTACTGATACAGCCGGTGAGCCGCGCTATGTACCGATTGTGACCGACAGCATTTTTCAGTGCGATGAGCAGCCGCTGTTCACCTTCGGCGTGGAGATTTGCGAGGATCTGTGGGTGCCGAATCCGCCGTCTACTACGCTGGCGCAGATGGGCGCGCACATTATCGTCAACCTGTCCGCATCGGATGAGATCATCGGCAAGGCGGGCTATCGCCGCGACCTTGTTCGTCAGCAGTCCGGACGACTGCTGTGCGCGTACCTGTATGCGGACGCCGGCTTCGGCGAGTCCACGCAGGACCTTGTTTTCGCGGGTCACGACCTTATCGCGGAGAACGGTGCGCTGCTGGCTGAGAGCAAGATGTTCTCGCAGGGCATCATTTACGCGGATATCGACCTCCAGCGTCTGGCGCACGAGCGTCAGCGCATGAACACATTCGAGTCTATCGAGGGCAGCGTGTTCTCGTTCTCGCTCGAGCCGGTGGAAAACGACCTTGCCGACCGCACGTTCCCGCGCACGCCGTTCGTTCCGGCGAACAAGGCGCTCCGCGATGAACGCTGCGAGGAGATTCTCACGCTTCAGGCAACCGGTCTGGCGACCCGTCTGCGCCATACGCACGCGAAAACGGCGGTTGTCGGTCTGTCCGGCGGCCTGGATTCCACACTCGCGCTCATCGTGCTCGTACATGCGTTTGATATGCTCGAACTCGACCGCAAGGGCATTCTGGCCGTCACGATGCCGTGCTTCGGCACGACCGCCCGCACCAAGGGCAACGCAGAAAAACTGGCGGAAGCCTACGGCGTTACGCTCAAGACCGTGGATATCAAGGCGGCGGTCGATCAGCATTTCATGGACATCGGTCAGTCCAAGGACGATCTTTCCGTTACCTTTGAAAACGGTCAGGCCCGCATGCGCACGCTGGTGCTGATGAACCTCGCCAACAAGAACGGCGGCATGGTTGTCGGTACGGGCGACCTGTCCGAGCTGGCGCTCGGCTGGGCGACCTACAACGGCGACCACATGAGCATGTACGGCGTGAACGGCTCTATCCCGAAAACGCTGGTGCGCTACCTTGTTGCCTATGAGGCCGATCGCACCCTCGGGGAGCTGTCCGACGTGCTGCAGGATGTGCTCGATACCCCGGTATCACCTGAGCTGCTGCCGCCTAAGGACGGCGAAATCAGCCAGAAGACCGAGGATCTGGTCGGCCCGTACGAGCTGCACGACTTTTTCCTGTATTACATGCTGCGTTTCGGCTATCCGCCGCGCAAGATCTTCCGTGCCGCACACAAGACCTTCGAGGGCGTGTACGATGACGCGACCATCAAGAAGTGGCTGACGACCTTTATGCGCCGCTTCTTTACGCAGCAGTTCAAGCGCTCCTGCCTGCCGGATGGCCCGAAGGTCGGCACCGTAACGCTTTCGCCGCGCGGCGACTGGCGTATGCCGTCGGACGCAGTATCCGCGCTGTGGCTCAGAGAAGCGGAGAGCCTGTAACAGAATTTTTGACATAGGGCGGGTACTCCCGCCCTATGATATTCCAATACAAAGGAGAATCTCCTTTTGAAGAATTTAATTCGCGGCATAGCGGTACTGCTGACAGCGGTATTTCTGTGCTTCAACATCTATTATGAGTTAGCACCCGGAATCACCGTTGCACCCGAGCAGAAATTCATGTTTGCAGCGATTTTTGCGGTGCTTTTGCGTGCTGCGCTGTTCTGCGGCGTGCCGGACAATACGCGTCCGACACGGCGGCGGCTGTACATGCTGGTGCTGTTTCTGTACTACATATGGGTGCTGCTGAATGTGCTGTTTTTCGATAACGCATTCGGCCGCGGATTTGGTCATACCTCGCTCGATATGGTAAATCTGGAGCCGCTCCGCACGGTGAAAAATTACCTGCTGGCCTACGGCTACGGCAATATCTCGCTGCGGCTTGTGGTACTCAATCTGGCAGGCAATTTGATTGCGTTTGCGCCGATGGGCGTATTTCTGCCCGCACTGTTCCGCTGGCAGAGAAGCATTTTCTTTTTCACGGCGTCGCTCACGCTGAGCATCACGGCGGTGGAAGTGCTGCAGGTGTACACCGGAACGGGCTCGTGCGATGTGGATGATCTTATCCTCAATCTGGCAGGTGCGCTGCTTGTGTTCGTTATCTGCCGGATTACGCCGTTGTGGCACCGGATTTGCAGTGTCAATCCAAGACCGAAGAAATGATGAAATGACAACCGGCTGCAAAGGCAGTCGGTTTTTCATTGACAAACCCTGTCTGCCGTTATAAACTTTAACTGAATAAAAAACAAAAGACAGGGGGAACCCATTCATGTTTGATACCGTACTCATCGCCGGTCTGGGCCTGATGGGCGGCTCGATGGCGAAAACCATCAAGGCGCGCACGCTCAGCCGCGTTTTGGGCTGGAACCGCACGCGTGCAACTGCAGAGCAGGCACTGGCTGACGGCTCGATTGACGCGATTGCGACCGAAGCGCTGTACAAGGAGGCTGACCTTGTTATCATCGGTCTGTACCCGCAGGCAACGGTAGACTGGCTGCTCGAGAACATGCCGAAGATGAAAAAGGGCTGCGTGATCGTGGATATGGTCGGCGTCAAGCAGTTTATGGTCGATCGTCTGGAGCAGGCGGC
Organism: Butyricicoccus sp. AM32-19; assembly: GCF_003480365.1. NCBI lineage: Bacteria > Bacillati > Bacillota > Clostridia > Eubacteriales > Butyricicoccaceae > Butyricicoccus > Butyricicoccus sp. AM32-19. The sequence goes on from NZ_QUIX01000001.1 coordinate 73,767, forward strand.
GCTCGACGCCGGTGTGCACTACGTCGGAGGCCATCCGATGGCGGGCCGTGAGTTCTCCGGTCTGGATTTTGCCCTGTCGACCCTGTTTGACGGTGCGAGCATGATCTTTGTGCCGACAAAGAGCAGCACCGAGCGTGTGCTTGAGCAGCTGGAAGCGTACTTCATGTCGCTCGGCTTCGGTCAGACCGTGCGCTGCACGGCGCAGCAGCATGATCACATGATCGCGTTTACCTCGCAGCTGGCGCATGTGGTTTCCTCGGCGTACATCAAAAGTCCGGAGGCGGACAAGCACAACGGCTATTCGGCGGGCAGCTACAAGGATCTGACGCGTGTTGCCAAGCTGAATGAGACCATGTGGAGCGAGCTGTTCCTGTGCAACGCAGAGCCGCTCGCGGAGGAGATTGATGAGGTCATCAAGCACCTTGACGAATACCGCAAGGCCATCCGAGCAGGAGACCGCGAGGAACTGACCATTCTGCTGAGAGACGGACGTGAGCGCAAGGAAAGACTGGGTTAATCAGAAATTCGAAACGATACGAAAAGGGACAATGCCTGTGTGCGTTGTTCCTTTCCTTTTGCGCGGATTCGGGAAATTGTTAAGGAAACAGGTCGCAGAACGTAAATTTTTGCGCATACCTCCAAAATCCTGCGGCTGTCCGCGCAATCCATTTACATAGGAATTTGTTTTTGTTATAATTTATTTGCATGAAATCAGAAAGTGTTTTGCTAAGGGGAATGAATGGCACGGCACTTTACAGGACAACACAAAGGAGTGTGGGTATGCAAGAGAAAATTTCTATGGACGCAGCGCACGATTTTGAGGCAAAAATGCCTTTGTCGCGCAAGATTCCGCTGGGACTGCAGCACGTTTTTGCGATGTTCGTCGGCAATCTGACGCCGCTGCTCATCATCATGGGTGCGTGCGGCATTGCAGGCGGCGAGTTCGCGGACCTGCAGGTAAGCGTTCTGCAGAACGCGATGTTCGTGGCCGGCGTGGTAACGCTGGTGCAGCTGTTTTCCATCGGCCCGATCGGCGGCAAGGTGCCGATCATCATGGGTACAAGTTCGGGCTTTATCGGCGTGTTCAACAGCGTTGCGGCTACCATGGGCGGCGGTGTGATTGCGTATGGCGCGATTATGGGTGCGTCCATTCTCGGCGGCCTGTTTGAGACGGTACTTGGCTTTTTCCTCAAGCCGCTGCGCAAATTCTTTCCGGCGGTCGTTACCGGCACGGTCGTGCTGAGTATCGGTCTGTCGCTGATCTCGGTCGGCATCAATTCCTTCGGCGGCGGCAACTCTGCGAAGGATTTCGGCTCGATGGAAAATCTGCTGCTGGCGCTGTTCGTGCTGGTGGTTATTCTGGTCGTCAAGCACGGCTGCAAGGGCTTTCTTGGCTCGTCTGCGATTTTTGTGGGCATTATTGGAGGCTACATTGCGGCAATCATCATGGGTCTGGTTCTGCCGACCACCGCAGTTGACGCGGACGGTATAGAATTCACCAAGGCATGGGTACTCAACTGGGACAAGGTAGCACAGGCCAGCTGGTTTGCCATCCCGAAGCTGATGCCGGTAAAGCCGGTGTTTGATCTGCGTGCCATCCTGCCGGTACTGGTTATGTTTATTGTTACCGCAGTCGAGACCGTCGGCGATATTTCGGGCGTTATGGAAGGCGGCATGGGCCGTGAGGCAACCGACAAGGAGCTGTCCGGCGGTGTAGCCTGCGACGGTATCGGCTCGTCGTTTGCGGCGCTGTTCGGCGTACTGCCGAACACCTCGTTCAGCCAGAACGTAGGCCTTGTTACCATGACCAAGGTTGTCAACCGCGGTGCACTGTCCGTCGGCGCAATCTTCCTCATTTTGTGCGGCCTGATTCCGAAGCTGGGCGCGATCGTGTCCATTATGCCGCAGTCCGTGCTCGGCGGTGCGGCTGTTATGATGTTCTCGTCCATTGTTATCAGCGGTATCCAGCTGATCACCAAGGAGGAGATGACGCCGCGCAACCTGACCATAGTGTCGGTTGCTCTGGGTGTCGGCTACGGCATGGGTGCCAATATGACCATTCTGGCACAGGCGCCGCAGGCGGTTCAGCTGATTTTCGGCGGTTCCGGTATTGTACCGGCAGCGTTTGTTGCGATTCTGCTCAATATCGTGCTCCCGAAGGATAAGAAAACCGAAGCATAATGCAAAACCCCGGAAAGAAGTTCTTTCCGGGGTTTTTAATTGCGAATGGAGAATTGAGGATGGAAAATGATTGTAACGGTCAACCATTCGCCATTCCGATTGAGAGAGGCGTAAAATGATACTGCAGGGTGCGACGACCTCGGCGCACCGTGTAAACCGACTGCACAAACGTAACCGTAGGGGCGCACAAGGTACGCCCATGTAACGCCACATCAAATGGTTGGCATTACTGATAAAATGAATCGTTTTGAAAAATCATTTTTAATTTTGCGAGAACGTCCGGCGTATCCGCGTCCATCAATTCCGCCGGATGCTTTACGGGAAACAGCGCAACCTGTTCTGCATGCCGTTTGACAACTACGCCGCCGCCCCTGCCCTCGGGAAGAGAACGCAGTTCCTCAAAATAATCTGCGCCGAACAGCACGGGACTGCCCGGCGTACCGCTTTGCGGTTCGCACAGGCGAAAAATCCGTGATCGTTTCCTCGGTTGCGCACAGAACGCCGACACCATACCGCAGAGCGTTTTCCTCGTCAGCAGCGGCTGATCGCCCGGCAGAAACACGCAGCCGGACATGGCCGGAAACCGCGGCAGCAGGTACTCCAGTCCCAGCCGCACGGTGTCGCTGCGAAAGGGAAGGGCATGATGCAGGACAGGAATGCCGCATTCTTCACACAATGTCTGCACCTCGGTCGAGCGGGTAACGACCACGCGGTGCAACCCCTCTGTCACGGCAAACGCACGGCAGAGCAGTGGTTTTCGGTCAAATTCGGCGAGCAGCTTGTTGGAGCCAAACCGTTTTGCCAGTCCGGATGCCATGATCACACATCCGATTTCACTTTTCGTCGGGGAAAAACTGCGGGTAGAGCTGTTTTCCTGCTTGTTTGCAGGCGTCACGATACTGCTCATAGCGATAGAGAAACTCCTTTGCTTCATCGGTGAGTACGCTGCCGCCGCCGCCTTTGCCGCCGATTTTGCGCTCGGTGAGCGCAAAACCGAGCACCTGCTCGGCATGACGGACGAGTCCGAGCGCCTTGGTGTATGCCATCTGCATGGACTGCGCGGCAGCGCGAAGCGATCCGGTCTGCTCGATGGCATGCAGCAGGCGGCACGGTCCCTCACCGAAAAAGCGTTCGCCGTTCTCATCGAACAGCATCACGCGGATATTTGGCTGCATAGCGGCTCCTTTCCCACAACTTTTTCTTTTCCGTTGTATTTTGATATTCACAACGGCATTATAGCAGATTTTGTGGTAAAATAAAAGTAGTATACTGAAAAGATAACACATTCCCCTGAAAGAGAGAGGATATAACGTATGTTGACGATACGGGAATACAAAAAAGCCGAGTCGCTCGAGGAAGCGTATGCGCTCAACCAGAAAAAGTCCAACCGCGTGATCGGCGGCATGATCTGGCTCAAAATGGAGACGCTGAATGTCGGCACGGCAATCGACCTGTCCGGTCTGGGATTGGACACCATCGAGGAGACCGACACCGAGTTCCGGATCGGTGCAATGGCCTCGCTGCGCGCGCTGGAGCTGCACGAAGGACTGGCAGCCTACACGAACGGTGCGATGCGCGAGTCTGTGCGCCATATTGTCGGCGTGCAGCTGCGCAATCTGGCGACCGTCGGCGGCAGCCTGTACAGCCGATTCGGCTTTTCTGATGTGCTGACCATGTTCCTCGTGCTGGACGCACAGGTAGAGCTGTACAAGGGCGGCATTGTGCCGCTTTCCGAGTACGCCGAAAGACCCAAGGACCGCGATATTCTGGTGCGCATTATCGTGCCCAAGAAAAATGCGAAATTCAACTACCAGTCTGTGCGCATCAGCCAGACCGATATTCCGGTGCTGACCTGTGCGTCCGTCAAGGACGAAAACGGCTACCGGTTCGCCATCGGTGCCCGTCCGGCACGCGCACAGATTTATGCACAGCCTGTGGATAGAACGGCAGAGCAGATGGCGGAAGTTGTTCGGGCGGAAATTAAGACCGGCAGCAGTCTGCGCGGCAGTGCGGAATATCGCAGACACCTCGCGGGTGTGCTGGTGCGCCGCGCGGCACACGCGCTCGATGCAGAGTAAGGGGGAACGGATATGCTGATCACAATGACATTGAATGGAAAGAAAGTAGCAGACGATGTGGCGGCGGACACGCTGCTCATCGACTTTGTGCGGGGGCATGGCTGCCTGAGCGTCAAGCGCGGCTGTGAGACTGCGAACTGCGGTCTGTGCACCGTATTTATGGACGAAAAGCCGGTGCTGTCCTGCTCGGTGCTGGCAGCGCGTGCAAGCGGACATACGATCACGACCTTGGAGGGCTTGCAGGGCGAAGCCGCCGAATTCGGCGCGTTCATCGCGGATCAGGGTGCGGAGCAGTGCGGCTTCTGCAATCCCGGCTTTATGATGAACGCGATCGCGCTGTTCCGCGAAAAGCAGGACCCGACCGATGAGGAGATCAAGGAATATCTGGCAGGCAATCTGTGCCGCTGCTCGGGGTATGAGGGACAGCTGCGCGGTATCCGTGCCTATCTCGACTGGAAAAAGCAGAGAGAGGAGGACGCACAGTGAAGGTAGTCAATCAGCCGCTCCGTAAAAAGGATGCAATGCAGCTTGTGACCGGTCAGCCGGTGTATGTGGACGATGTAACGCCGCGCGACTGCCTGTGCGTCAAGCTGCTGCGCTCGCCGCACGCGAACGCCATCGTCAAGTCTATCAACAAGACCGCCGCGATGAAAGTCCCCGGCATGGAGGCCATCTTCACCTGGGAGGACGTCGATCAGGACGGCCGCCGCTATACACAGGCCGGTCAGACTTATCCGGAGGCCAGTCCGTATGACCGCCTTGTTATCGACCGTCATGTGCGCTTTGTCGGTGATGTGGTTGCCATCCTTGCCGGTGCGGACGAAAAATGCGTGGATAAGGCGATGAAGCTGGTCAAGGTGGAGTACGAGGTGCTCGAACCGGTGCTCGATTTCCACACGGCAAAGGACAATCCGGTGCTCGTGCATCCGGAGGACAACTGGGAGAGCCTTGCACCGGTCGGCGCGGACAACAGGCGCAACCTGTGTGCGCATGACGAGTGCGGCAACGGCGATATTGACGAGGTCCTCGCGGACTGCGATGTTGTTATCGACCGCGTGTACCACACGCAGGCATGTCAGCAGGCGATGATGGAAACCTTCCGCACCTACTGCGAGATCGACACCTACGGCCGTCTGCACATCATCAGCTCGACCCAGATCGTGTTCCATACCCGCCGTATTGTGGCGAACGCACTGCATATTCCGAAAAGCAAGGTGCGCGTCACCAAGCCGCGTATCGGCGGCGGCTTCGGCGCCAAGCAGACCGCAGTCAGCGCGGTGTATCCGGCGTTTGTCACCTGGATGACAAAGAAGCCGTCCAAGATCATCTTCAGCCGCGTGGAGAGCCAGATTGCCTCCTCGCCGCGCCACGAGATGGAAATGCACGTCCGTCTGGGCGCAAACAAGGACGGCATCGTGCGCGGCATCGACCTGCACACGCTGTCCAACACCGGCGCGTACGGTGAGCACGGCCCGACAACGGTCGGTCTGTCCGGTCATAAGTCGATTCCGCTGTACGGCAAGGCCGAGGCGTTCCGCTTTACGAGTGACGTTGTGTATACCAATCACATGTCGGCGGGCGCGTACCGCGGCTACGGCGCGACGCAGGGCCTGTTCGCGGTGGAGAGCGCGGTAAACGAGCTGGCGAACATCCTCGGCATGGACCCATTCAAAATCCGTGAGATGAATATTACGCATGAGGGCGAGATCATGCCCGCGTACTACGGTCAGATGAACACAAGCTGTGCGCTCGACCGCTGTCTGGCGCGCGTGCACGACATGATCGACTGGGATAACAAGTATCCGTGCCGGGACATGGGAAACGGCAAGATTCGTGCGGTCGGCATGGGCATGGCGATGCAGGGCTCGGGCATCACGAGCATGGATGTCGGCAGTGCGACGCTCAAGGTCAACGATGAGGGCTTTTACACGCTGCTCATCGGCGCGGCTGACATGGGCACCGGCTGTGATACCACGCTTGCGCAGATTGCGGCAGAGGTGCTTGAGTGTCCGCTTGACAACATCACCACGCTGAGTGCGGACACCGACTGGTCGCCGTATGATTCCGGCTCGTATGCATCGAGCACGACCTACGTCACCGGCAAGGCGACCGAGAAGTGCGCGCTTGAGCTGCGCGGCAAAATCTGTGCGCTCGGCGCAAAGCTGCTCGGCTGCGACAAGGCGCAGGTCAGCTTCGACGGCAGGGAAGTCCGCGTAGAGGAAGGCGAAAATGCAGGCAAGACCATTAGCCTGAGTGATATTGCGACGGCTTCCATGAACGGCAACAGCATCGAGCTGCAGGCAACGGTTACGCATTCGTCCGAGATTTCGCCTCCGCCGTATATGGTCGGTGCGGCTGAAATCGAGGTGGATACCGAAACTGGCGAGGTAACCCTGCTGGATTACGCTGCGGCAGTGGACTGCGGTACGCCCATCAACCCGAACCTGACGCGCGTGCAGGCCGAGGGCGGCATTGCGCAGGGCATCGGCATGACGCTGACTGAGAGCGTTACCTATGATGACCGCGGCTATCCGATGGAGAATTCGCTTTTCCAGTATAAGATTCCTGCACGCGTGGATATCGGCAAGATCCGCGTGGAATTCGAGAACAGCTACGAGGGCGAAGGCCCGTTCGGCGCAAAATCCATCGGCGAGGTTGTTATCAACACACCGCTGCCGGCGATTTCGGATGCAATCCGAAATGCCGTAGGCAAGCGGTTCTATGAACTTCCCATCACGCCGGAAAAGATTGCGATGGCAGCGATGGAGCAAAAGTAAGTGCAAAAAAGAACGTATCCGATCGGATACGTTCTTTTTCTTTGCCGCAGATGTCAAAATCTGTAGGGCGCGACGACTCGGCGCGCCGTTGTAACGGGTTGCAGATGGTTTACACGGCGTGCCGAGGTCGTCACGCCCTACGGCAAACATATTAAATCACGTTAAAATATCAACCCAAAGGTCGTTGTAATACTGGTTGATTTCCGTCGGCAGATTGGTATACGCCTCGGTCGGATACTGCGTAATATCCGGGAAATACAGCGAGTCGCTGGTGATTTCCTCGTTCAGTTCGTTATAGACCTCAGTCTGCGGACTGGAATAGCCGACATACTCCCAGTTTGCCACCGCTGCCTCGGTCGAGCACATGAAGTTGATGAACTTCTCCGCACCCGAAACGTTCTTCGCGTTCTTCGGGATGCACATGGCATCGACAAACAGGTTGGTACCCTCCTTCGGAACGTAGAATGCGAGGTCGGGATTCTCGTCTATCATGGTGACGGCATCGCCGTTATAGTACGGTGCAGCCACAATTTCCTCACTCGGCAGCTTTTCGAGAATCTGGTCCATCCAGATGCCCTGATATACCGGTTTTCCGGCGATGATAAGGTCAGCCGCCTCGCGCAGCTCGTCCTTGTCGGTGGTGTTAAGCGAATAGCCGAGGTACATCAGCGCAATGCCGAGCGCGTCGCGCGAGTTGTTGAACATCGCGGTGCGGTTGGTGTATTTGGGGTTCCACAGCAAATCCCATGAGCCGATATCCGCTTTATCAACGTACTTGGTGTTGTACACGATGCCGACCACGCCCCAGGTATAGGGCACGGAATACTTCTGCTCCGGATCGAAGTCCAGATGCGTGTATTTCTCGTCAATCAGCTTCATATTCGGAATATGATCGTAGTTGAGCGGCTGGAGCATATCCTCGTTGATAAAGCGCGAAATCGCGTAGTCGGACGGGATAATGACGTCGTAGCTCGTGGTCTGGATGCGCGAATACAGGTTTTCGTTGGAATCAAAGGTGTTGTAGATAACCTTGATGCCGGTTTCCTCTTCGAACCGGTCGATAAGGTCGGTGTCGATGTACTCACCCCAGTTATACACGTTGAGCACCTCTGCTGAGGACGCATTGCCGCATCCGGAGAGCAGGCCGGCGCACATCGCGCCGCACAGCAGCAGGGAAAGCATACGTTTTTTCACGGCTGCATCGCTCCTTTCCGGCGGGCGGCCTCGCGGCGCTTTTCGTCGCGGGACTGACGCACATTGATGACGATGAGCAGCGCCAGCACGATCAAAAACAGAATGGTCGAGATGGCGTTGATCTTCGGTGTCATGCGGTGGCGGGTCATCGAATAGATCACGACCGACAGCGGCTGACTAGTCGTGCCGGCGGTAAAGTAGGACACCACGAAATCGTCGATTGACATGGTGAACGCCATGATAGCACCCGTGACGATGCCCGGCATAATCTCGGGCAGGATGACCTTGCGGAGCGCCTGATGCGGCGTTGCGCCGAGGTCGAGTGCGGCTTCATAGGCGTTTTTATCCAGCTGGCGCAGCTTGGGCATGACGTTGAGAACGACATACGGTGTGCAGAATGTAACATGCGCGAGAATGAGCGTCAGATAGCCCTTGTCCAGACCTATGGCGGCGAACAGCAGCATGAACGTCACGCCCATGATGGTATCCGAGGAGGACATCGGGATGTTGTTGACGGTCAGGTAAGCCGCTTTGGCTCTGCGGCCCATGTTGTGGATGCCGATGGCGGCAATCGTGCCGAGCACGGTTGCAATCGCGGCAGCGGCAACAGCCACGAGCAGCGTGACATACAGTGAATGGAGAATATCCGCATCGCGGAACAGCTCGACATACCAGCGGGTGGTAAAGCCGTTCCACAGGCGGCGCGACTTGGAATCGTTGAACGAGAAGATCATCAGCACAACGATAGGCGCGTACAGGAACAGGAAAATCAGCAGCAGATAGAAGTTTTTGAAAAATTTTTTCACAGCAGCAGACCTCCTTCCTCGGAGGAGCCGTCATCGAACTTGTTCATGATCCACATACAGATGAAGATGAGGATGATCATGACGAGCGCGATTGCCGAGCCGAGGTGCGGGTTGTACGCACCTCCCATGAACTGCAGGTCGATCAGGTCACCGACGAGAAGATTCTTGCCGCTGCCGAGCATCTGCGAAATAACGAAGGTGGAGACAGACGGCACAAATACCATTGTAATGCCGGAAATCACACCGGGAATGCTCAGCGGGAAGATGACGCGGCGGAACACCAGATGGGTCGGCGCGCCGAGGTCCTGCGCGGCTTCGATCAGCTTGCGGTCGAGCTTGATGAGAACGGTATAGATCGGCAGCACCATGAACGGCAGAAAGTTGTACACCATGCCGAGCACGATCGCGCCCTGTGTGTTGATAAGCGGAATATAATCCAGCGAATAGCCGAAATGGCTCTGCAGGAACGAGATAAGTCCGATGGAGCGGAAAAACTGGTTGATGAAGCCGTTGTTCTCCAGAATGGACATCCATGCGTAGGTGCGGAGCAGAAAGTTGATCCACATCGGCAGCATGATGAGCATCATGCAAAGGCTCTGTTTGCTGGCGGACAGGCGGCTCATGAGGTACGCCATCGGGTAGCCGAGCACGAGGCACACCACCGTTGAGAGAAACGCCAGCCAGAACGACCGTCCGAAAATCGGCAGGTAGCCGGGCAGATAGCTGAAATTATGCAGGGTAAAGCCGCCGTCCGCATTGTGGAACGCGTAGACCACGACCATCAGAATCGGGGCAAGAATAAATACGGCGAGCCATACGCCGTAGGGATAGGCAAAGGACTTTTTCACGCTTGCGCCTCCGCACTCTTGTGCATGATGTGGATGTCAAACGGAATGACGGACAGACCGACCGTCTTGCCGACCGACTCCGCCATGGTGGAATGCACCATAAAGGTGAAATACTGGGTACGCACCATCATTTCATAGTGTACGCCCTTGAATACGATCGACTCAACAACGCCCTGCAGCAGACCGTCACCGGCGTAAACGATTTTAAGATCCTCCGGACGGATAACGACATTGACCGGCGTATTCCGGCCGAAGCCCTTGTCCACGCACTCGAAGGTGCGGCCGCAGAACTCGACCTTGCAGTCCTCGAGCATCACGCCGTCAATGATATTGGATTCACCAATGAAATCCGCAACAAAGGCGTTGACCGGCTCGTTGTAGATATCGGTCGGGCTGCCGACCTGTTGGATAACGCCGTGGTTCATAACGACAACGCGGTCACTCATCGTCAGCGCTTCTTCCTGGTCGTGTGTGACGTAGATAAAGGTGATGCCGGTGCGCTGCTGAATACGCTTCAGCTCGATTTGCATGTCCTTGCGCAGCTTGAGGTCGAGGGCACCGAGCGGCTCGTCGAGCAGCAGCACACGCGGCTCGCATACCAGCGCACGCGCGATGGCAACACGCTGCTGCTGACCGCCGGAAAGACTGGTCACATCGCGGTTTTCAAAGCCGCGCAGACCAACCAGTTCGAGCATTTCTGCGGTTTTGCGCTTGATGTCTGCGCGGTCCAGCTTTTTGATGTGCAGACCGAATGCGATATTCTCCGCAACATTCAGGTGCGGGAACAGCGCATAGCGCTGGAATACGGTGTTGATCTCGCGCTGATACGGCGGTACATCGTTCAGGCGCTTGCCGTCGAAGAATACATCGCCGGAATCCGGCTGCTCAAAGCCGCCGATGATGCGCAGTGTGGTCGTTTTGCCGCAGCCGGACGGACCGAGTAGGGTCACAAACTCGCGGCGCTTGATGGACAGCGAAATGCCGCGCAGCACAGGCGTTCCGTCAAATTCTTTTTTCAGGTTTTGCAGATCGACCAGATTTTGATTCAATCCTCATCACTCTCCCCAAACAGGTAGCAGCCCCAAACCGAGCGGGTCAGGCTCGGTTTGGGGTCGCGCTATATCTATATTGTAGCAAACAAATTTTTATCATATAATAATATAGGGAAATGCCGTAAAAGTCAAGGTGATACGCAGATTCTGCTCGCAAAAAGCAGGGAAATTCGAGGGGAGGATGCTCGATTTGGAGGATTTGCCAGCTTTGTTATGTAAAACGTACAAGCTGAAATAGCTTGATTTGTACACTTCGCAAACGGATACTGTTAAATATGCACAAAAAGATGGCGCTTCGATTGGTAAAGGTTCATAAAATATGGCTCTTGTAACAGAGGCGGTTATCGTGTATTATAATACCTGTGATCAGGAAATGATCCAAACACAAAAACGTAATTTAGTCATTAACTTTTAAGGAGTTGTATATATCATGATGAAGGGTTTCTTTAATGGTCTGGTAAGCGCACGCATGATGGAGCTGGATAACGGCCGTTCTTTCTCTAAGGCTCGCAAGGCAGAGCGCACTGCTAAGTAAGCGGTAATCAAACCGAATTTATAAAGGCTTCCCGGAACAGATGGCCGGGAAGCCTTTTTCTTTGTGTGACAGGATTGTGTTGGCTTTTACCGATAGAATGTGGTACACTTAAAAACATACGGTATTCAGGGGTAAAGGGGATAGGACGTTGCAGTTTATCAAACGGTTTCGGGTAGGTCAGCGTGCCATCAAGACTGCGGTATCGGTCGGTCTGGCGCTTGCACTGGCGATGGTGCTGGGTTCCAGCCTGCCTATTTTTGCAGCCATCGGTGCAATTTCGGTGATGAGCCGTACCTGGGTGGATTCGCTCAAGGAGAGCCTCAATCAGATAGCGGGTACATTTCTCGGCTATCTGATCGCATGTGTGTTTGTTACCGTGCTGCCCAATCCAACGTTTTTCGTGTGGATGGCGCTCGGCGTGCTGTGTGTGATTTCGCTGTGTATCGGTCTCAAGCTGAATTTTGCGATTCCGCTGGCGAGTATCGTGTTTGCGGATGTGTGCCTGTATACCGGCGGAGATTCAATCGTGTATGGCTTCCACCGCTTCACGGATACGCTGGTCGGTCTGGTGGTGGCGCTGCTCGTCAATGTGGTGATTCGGCCGTATAACAACCGCCAGAAGATCATCAATACGATGGATGAGATTCAGAAAATGTTTCTGCCGCTGCTGCAGTCGCGCGTGCTCGAGCATCGTTATCCGGATCTGACGCCGCTGACAGAGAAAATGACCTCGCTTGCGTCCGAGCTGCGTATTTTCGAGAAGCAGCCGGTAGCGCTGTGGCAGCATGCCGTGCGTGTTGCCGCCCGACGGCAGGAGGCCGCCTATCTGCGCGGCTGCGAGCAGCTGCTTGCCAAAATGTGCGGTGAGCTGGCGGCGCTGTGCAATATGGACTCCAATCCGGCGCCCGGAGAGGAGAGTATAGAGCGATTGGAGGCACATGGTCTTACCGCGCCGGAAAACCTTAAGGATTACTGCCGGTGCTCGCCGATGGATGCACAGGTTATGGATTTTCATATCGGCAATCTGCTCGATGCGTATGATTTTCTGACCGCGTTTCATCATGTGTAAAAATATACCGCAGGTGCACGAACTGTTAAAATCGTGCACGCTGCGGTGTTTTTATAGTCATACAGCGCATAGACAAAATACGCCTTAATCTGCTATACTGTTGTTTAAGGATATATACACGCTGTTTTTGTATGGCGGTCAGCCCTTTCTTTCCCCGCGGTCTGCGGTGGAAAGGAGGTGGGCGCAGATGAAGAAGAAAGCACTTCAGCTTTTTATTTGTGCGGTCATTGTACTGTACATTTTCTTCGTAAAAGCGCGATGACCGCTCGGCTGGTCCCCGAACGGTCATTAGCATAAAACTTTTGATTCGATAAAGGGCTGACTGCATAGACAGTGTCCCTGTATATCCATAGTATACCGCGGAAAGCGCTGTTCGTCAAGATGGTGCTCTCTGCGGTGTATTTAATTTTGCGGAAAGCTGTGGCCTGCACCGGTCGGCTTGACTTCTCCTCATAAAATGGTTATAATAAAATCATTATAATCGTTATTTATGCGATGACGCAGGAAAAGTAACCGGATCGCCTTGCGCGAAAGAGAGAGGCTCCTCGGCTGAAAGGGCTTTGCGCGGGAAACGGTGAAGTGCGCCTGCCGAGCAACAGGGTCAAACGCCTTGCGGGAAGTGCCCGTTACCGCACTGCACGAGCGAAAAATCGGAGTGGAACCGCGTTTGCACGCCTCCCGAGGGAAGAATATCCCCTGGGAGGCTTTTTTATTCCCGAAACTCCGCATAGCTTTCCTGAAAACCATCAAAAGGAGATAAAAATCATGAAACTCTACAACACGCTGACCCGTCAGAAGGAGGAATTCGTTCCGATCACGCCGGGCGAGGTAAAGATGTATTCCTGCGGTCCGACGGTATACAACTATTTCCATGTCGGCAACGCACGTCCGTTCATCATTTTCGATCTGCTGCGCCGTTACTTCGAGTACCGCGGCTACAAGGTTGAGTTCGTTCAGAACTTCACCGACATTGACGACAAGGTAATCAACAAGGCGAACGAGGAAGGCGTGGACTTCAACACCATCGCTGAGCGTTATATTAAGGAATATTTCGTTGATGCACAGGGTCTGGGCGTCAAGAAGGCGACCGTGCACCCGCGTGCGACCGAGACCATGGACGCTATTATTGATATTGTTGAGCGCCTGATCGAGAACGGTCACGCTTACGTTGCTGAGAACGGCGACGTATACTTCCGCACCAAGTCCTTCCCTGAGTATGGCAAGCTGTGCCACCAGCCGATGGAGGAGCTGCAGGCCGGTGCCCGCATCTCGGTCGGCGAGGTAAAGGAAGATCCGATGGACTTCGCGGTCTGGAAGGCTGCAAAGCCGGGTGAGCCGGCTTGGGATACGCCGTGGGGCAGCAAGGGCCGTCCGGGCTGGCATATTGAGTGCTCGGCTATGGCGAACAAGTACCTCGGCAAGACCATCGACATCCATTCCGGCGGTCTTGATCTGATTTTCCCGCATCACGAGAACGAGATCGCACAGTCCGAGTGTGCAAACGGCTGCACCTTTGCGCATTATTGGCTGCACAACGGCTTCCTGACCATTGACAATGAGAAAATGTCCAAGTCCAAGGGCAACTTCTTCATGGTCCGCGACGCAGCAAAGCAGTTCGGCTATGAGACCATCCGCATGTTCATGCTGAGCGCGCACTACCGCACTCCGCTTAACTACTCCGCTGAGTCGCTTGAGATGAACAAGGCCTCCCTTGCCCGTCTGTACGAGGCCCGCAATAATATGGAGTTCCGCATCGAAAAGGCATCCGGCGACACCATGACTGCCGAGGAGGCCGAGAAGCTGGAGGCTCTGAAGGGTTACAAGCAGAAGTTCATCGACGCAATGGACGACGACCTGAACACCGCAGACGCACTGTCCGCCATCTTCGAGCTGACCCGCGAGATCAACGCGTACAACGGCTCTCATCAGGATGCCACCAAGGCATTCCTGACCGCAGCGCATGACCTGTTCATGGAGCTGACCGGTGTGCTCAATCTGGTGCAGAACCGCGACGATGCGGTTGATCCGGACGCAGAGAAGATTGAGGAGCTGATCGCGCAGCGCGCCGCAGCTAAGAAGGAGAAGAACTTCGCTGAGGCAGACCGTATCCGCGGTGTGCTGGCTGATATGGGCGTTACCATTAAGGATACCCGTCAGGGCACGCAGTGGAGCCGCAATTAAATCGCAAATCCTGACTATTTGATAGAGAAAGTCCTCTGTTCGTGTGTGGATAGAGGACTTTTTGCGTGTTTCCGCACTGGCAGAGCATCTTGCTGACGCAGCACGCGTGTATCGGTCAACCGGTGCTAAGGCAACACTGCAGTCGACTTTTTCACTTCAAATTGATAAAATCTTTGCACGCCGCAAATAAAAATCTTGCGTGATATCAGGATGAACAAGCGGAAAACCTGCGAAAAAGCGGTTTTTGTCGGTTTATACAAGTGTCGTTGATTGACATTTTTGCAGGATTGCGGTACAATATATTCATTATCTGATTTATTGGGACGGAAAGGAGAAGGCGGAATGACGATTCAGCCTGATTATGTAAAGGAAGAACTTTTGCATGAACTGAGTGAGAGCTTTTGTATGCACAACCAGCTCCCACCTGATCTGTTTACGCGTTACCGCATCAAGCGCGGCTTGCGTAACGCGGACGGTACCGGTGTTCTGGTCGGCGCATCGCATCTGGGCAACGTACACGGCTATATTCTGAACGAGGGCGAGCGCGAGCCGATCGAAGGCCGCCTGACCTATCGCGGATATAATGTATACGATCTGATTCACGGTCTGGAGCAAGAAAACCGCTTCGGCTTTGAGGAGATCGGTTATCTGCTTATGTGCGGCAAGCTGCCGAGCCGCCGTCAGCTGGCGGAATTTCAGCACACCATCGGTCTGGAGCGTGCCCTGCCGGACAACTTCACCGAGGATATGATCATGCGTGCACCGAGCCGCGACATCATGAACAAGCTGGCAAGCGCAACGCTGGCACTGTATTCCTATGATGCGAACCCGGATGAAACCACGGTCGAGAACATTATGCGTCAGGGTATCAGCCTGATGGCCAAGTTCCCGGTTATCATTTCGCATGCGTATCAGGCAAAACGCCGCTACTTTGATAATGATTCCATGTTCCTGCATGTGCCGGATCCGAACCGTTCGACTGCAGAGAATATTCTGCACCTCATCCGTCCGACCGGCGAATTCAACGATGACGAGGCTAAGCTGCTCGACCGCTGTCTGATCCTGCACGCCGAGCATGGCGGCGGTAACAACTCGTCTTTCACCGTGCGTGTTACTTCTTCGTCCGGTACGGATACCTATTCGGCGATCGCGGCTGCGGTTTCCTCGCTGAAGGGCCCGCGCCACGGCGGTGCAAACCTGCGCGTCGTCAAGCAGTTTGAGGAGATGAAGGAGAATATCCACAACTGGAAGGACGAGACCGAGGTCGGCAATTATCTGCGCAAGATTCTGAATAAGGAAGCAGGCGACGGCTCCGGCCTGATCTACGGCATGGGTCATGCAATTTACACCTTGAGCGATCCGCGTGCCGTTGCACTGAAAAAGGCTGCTCGTCCGCTGGCGGAAAAGACCGGCTATTCGGACGAGATGGATTTGATCGAGCTGGTAGAAAAGCTGACGCCGGGTGTCTTTGCCGAAATCAAGGGCAGCGACAAGCCGATGTGTGCAAACGTCGATATGTACTCCGGCTTTGTTTATAAAATGCTCGGACTGCCCAAGTCGCTGTATACGCCGCTGTTCGCTACCGCGCGTATCGTCGGCTGGATGGCACACCGACTTGAGGAAGTTACCACCGGCGGTAAGATCATCCGTCCGGCGTATAAGCCTGTTGCGAAGAATATCGAGTATGTTAATATTGATGAGCGGAATGACGGTCCGATCAACGACTGATTTTTAATTAGTAATCAGTAGTTAGTAATTGGAGTGGAGGGTATAGTGCTCTCCGCTCTATTTATATTGTGCAGAGGATAATTATATGGGAATGCTCAGCTTAGCAGATATCCTATTAACAGATGCGCAGGTATCTTATAAAGAAAACCGTATCATCCTATATTTCAAGTCGGATGCGGAAGTGAATCCGATATTCAAGGAGCACGTCAGATCGCTGTATGCCAAATTCGTTAAACAGGAAAGCGTTTCGGTGACTATCGGGGAACATTCCTTTGAATCTCATATTATTTCACTGGCCAGTGCTGCGTCTCCGGAGGAATATGTATCGGACGATCCCGTTGAACGGCTTATGTGCGGTGATGAATTTACCATTACAGTTGAAAACAATGGTCATATCGCAGAGAATACCGCGGAACAGAGGGTATCAAAAGCCGGCACTGCACCTCTAATCCTGAAGGAATGATATTTAATAAAAAATTTGAAAAAAGTGTTGACAACCTGCTCTATATGCGTTATACTAAATGAGCTTGGTCAAAGACAGCTGGCGCCGCAAGGCTTAAATGGCGATTTATTCGCCGCCCGCCGAGGTCAACACAGACATGTTTATTATCATATTTGATTATGTTTTCTGTGTACCCTCCCTGTGTCTTTGCACCGGGAGGGTACTTTTATTTTACAGGAGGTGAAAATGATGCCGAACGCAAAGATTCTGGAAGAGAAGAAGGCTCTGGTCGCTTCCCTGGTAGAGAAGATCAAGAATTCTCCGGCAGGTGTACTGGTCGACTACAAGGGCATCAACGTAGAGGATGATACCAAGCTCCGCAAGCAGCTCCGTGAAGCTGGCGTTGAGTATGCTGTCATCAAGAACACTCTGATCCGCTTTGCAGCTAAGGAACTGGGTTTTGACGAGCTGGATGCGTGCCTGCACGGTACCACCGCTCTGGCAATCTCCACCACCGACGACGTTGTCGCTCCGGCGAAGATCCTGGCTGACTTTGCTAAGACCCACGAGAACTTCACCCTGAAGGCTGGTTACCTGGAAGGTAAGGCCATCGGTGAGGACGAGGTCAAGAAGCTGGCTGCTATGCCGAGCAAGGAAACCCTTATCGCTCAGGTACTGTACAGCTTCAACTACCCCATTATGCAGCTCGCTATTGCTTGCGATGCTATCGTTAAGAAGGCAGAGGGCAATGAGGAAATGAAGGTTGCTGAACTGGTAGCCCCGAAGGAAGCTGCAGCAGAAGAAGCTGCTGAGTAATTTCCCCGCACTGACTGATTTATTCGGTCAGGAACACATTTTAACTTAAAAATTATCTAAAATTGGAGGTTTAATCCCATGACTGTTGCTGAGATTATGGAAGCTGTAAAAGAGCTCAAGGTTATGGAGCTCTCTGAGCTGGTAAAGGCTCTCGAGGAAGAATTTGGTGTATCCGCTACGCCGGTAGCTGTTGCAGGTGCTGTAGCAGGCGGCGACGGCGCAGCTGCTGCTGACGCTAAGACCGACTTCGACGTAGTTCTGGTTGACGCTGGCTCTTCCAAGATCAACGTTATCAAGGCTGTTCGCGAGATCACTGGCCTGGGCCTGAAGGAAGCTAAGGAGAAGGTTGACACCGCTCCGCAGACCATCAAGGAGGCTGCTCCGGAGGCTGAGGCTAACGAGATCAAGGAGAAGCTCGAGGCTGCTGGCGCTAAGGTTGAGCTGAAGTAAGGTTTCCTTACCGAACCAACTGCTTGCAATCAAGCAATTCCAAAGACGCAGAGTGTTTGCTCTGCGTCTTTTTCTATGCCAAAATTTCCGTCAGTCAGTGGTGACAAACCCGAAATTGTGCGGTATAATAAAATAGAATAATAATGTGGACAAGAAGGAGAATCTCATGCCGAAATTAGGACTTATTTCGCTCGGCTGCGCGAAAAACCTCGTGGACAGCGAGCACATGCTGGCCCGGCTGCGGGACGCAGGCTGGGAGATCACCGAGGATATGACCGAAGCAGACGTTGGCGTTGTCAACACCTGCGGCTTCATCGAAGCCGCTAAGACCGAGGCTATCGAAACCATTCTGGAGACCGCCCAGAATAAGCAGACCGGCAATATGAAGGGCTTGGTCGTGACCGGCTGTCTGGTGCAGCGCTATGCTGACGAGATGCGCGCTGAGCTGCCCGAGATCGACGTATTCTGCGGAACGGGCAGCTATGATGACATCGTGGACGCGGCCAATGCGGCGCTCAAGGGGCAGCAGGCGGCGTACATGGCCGATATGACCTCTGCTGCACTCGACGGCAGCCGTGACCGCCTGACACCCTCGTACACCGCATACTTTAAGATTGCGGAGGGCTGCTCGAACACCTGCGCGTACTGTATCATCCCCAAGCTGCGCGGCCGTTACCGCAGCCGTGAGATGGCATCGCTGCTCGAGGAAGCGCGTGCGCTCTCTGACGCAGGCGTTAAGGAGCTGATCGTCATCGCGCAGGACATCACCAAGTACGGTATGGACCTGCCCGAGCATAAGCGTCTGCTGCCCGAGCTGCTCCGCGAGCTGTGCAAGATGGACTTTACCTGGATTCGTCTGCACTATCTCTATCCCGACCAGATTACGGACGAGCTGATCGACGTGATTGCGGATGAGCCGAAAATCGTAAAGTATCTGGATATTCCGCTGCAGCATGTCTCTAAGCGCATTCTGCGTGCCATGCACCGTCCGGGTGACGGCGCGGAATTTACCAGGCTGATCGAGGATATGCGCGAGCGTATTCCGGGTCTTGTACTGCGTACAAGCCTGATCGTCGGTCTGCCGGGCGAGACCGAGGACGAGTTTGCCGAGCTGTGTGAGTTCCTGCAGAATGTCGGCATTGAGCGTGTCGGTGTGTTCGAGTATTCGCCGGAGGAAGGCACGGAGGCCGCAGAGCTGCCCGACCAGATCGACGACGAGACCAAGCAGAACCGCCGTCTGATCGTCGAAGAGCTGCAGTCCGGTGTGCTCGACGACTACAATACCTCCCGCCACGGTGAGGTCATGCAGGTGCTCTGCGAGGGCTTTGACGAGGAGCAGGGCCTGTGGTATGGCCGTACCTACGCGGATTCGGTCGAGGTAGACGGCCACGTCTACTTTGACGCGGCGGATAACGAACCGGCGGAAGGCGAGTTCGTGTCCGTTCTCATCACCGAAAGCCTTGGACCCGACCTACTCGGTGTCCGTCAGAAGGAGGCATAATTTCCTATGACAACCGCAAATAAAATCACGCTGACCCGCATTGCGATGATTCCGTTTTTCATCTATTTTGCGGCGCAGCCCATGCTGATCATCGATGAGACCCGGTATCTCGCCGCGTTCCCGACCAGCACGGTCATCGCGCTCGTGCTGTTCTGCGTGGCATCGTTCACGGATTTTCTGGACGGCTATGTGGCGCGAAAGTACAATCAGGTGACGGATTTCGGCAAATTTG
Organism: Butyricicoccus sp. AM32-19; assembly: GCF_003480365.1. Lineage (NCBI taxonomy): Bacteria > Bacillati > Bacillota > Clostridia > Eubacteriales > Butyricicoccaceae > Butyricicoccus > Butyricicoccus sp. AM32-19. Next base: position 93,657 of record NZ_QUIX01000001.1, read on the forward strand.
TCGATCCGCTGGCTGATAAGCTGCTCGTAGCCTCCGCGCTCATCCTGTTCGTGGAGCAGAAGGCAATGGCAGGCTGGATGGTCTGCGTTATCCTCGCGCGTGAGTTGATCATCACGTCTCTGCGCGTGGTTGCAGCCAATAAGGGCGTTGTTATGGCTGCAACGTGGACGGGCAAGGTCAAGACCTGTGTGCAGATTGGCGGCATCATCGTCATTTATCTGTATTATATCATCATGGGTGCGCTGGCAAACGGTATCGCCTTCGCGGACGGCGATGGTGTTACCGCTGTTATGTTCATCCCTCATGCGGATGGTATGCCGCTGCTGCTGACCATCGTCGGCTGGGTGGTAACGCTGGTTACCATTTACTCCGGCTATGATTATCTCAAGAAGAACTGGGATCTCATCAAGGACGGCGCGGTAAAGGCAAAGTAAAACCGCATACTGTTTCAGCCTCAGAGGTGCACTTCGGTGCACCTCTTTTTTATTATTTCCTCTGGTGCGGGAACAGGACATATGTGAAAATTTTCTTATTTTGAAAGACTTTTCTACGCTAAATCGGTATTCGTTCAAGGTGTGCAAACGCACACATCCGGCTCTGTGCAAGCTGTACAAGAGGGGAAATAAAAGAGTAATTTTTGTATAGAACAGAGTTACCCAGTGCATTGTGATATAACCTATTCGCGGCTATAATATAGTCAAACAAACGAAAACACCGAAAGTTAAAACAAAACAAAAACTTCTGGTAAATCGTGAAAAGAGTATGTCTAAGACTTAAATGTCAAGGAGGAAATTATCATGAAAGAAATCCGTATTGGTCTGGTAGGTTCCGGCTGGATGGGCAAGGCTCATTCCTCTGCACTGGCTGACGCTGAGATGCTGTTTGGCCCTGACTACGGCACCGCATCCTTCGAGATCGTAGCTGACGCTAACGAAGAGGCTGCAAAGTCCGCTCAGAAGAAGATCGGCTTCAAGCGCATCTCCACCGATTGGCACGATGTAGTTACCGACCCGAACGTAGACCTGGTTGATATCGCTACCCCGAACGCTTTCCACTATGCAGTTGCTAAGGCTGCCCTGGAGAACGGCAAGAACGTATACTGCGAGAAGCCGCTGTCCATCTCCGCTGAGGAGTCCAGAGAGCTGGCTGAGCTGGCTGCCAAGAAGGGCGTAGTCAACTACGTTGGCTTCAACAACACCCAGAACCCGGCAAACGCTTACGTTCGTGAATTGGTTCAGTCCGGCGCTCTCGGCAAGATCATGCGCTTTACCGGCACCTACGATCAGGACCAGCTGCTCGACGAGTCCCTCCCGATCACCTGGCGCCACATCAACAAGCTGGCTGGCTGCGGTGCTCTGGGCGACCTCGGTTCCCACCTGTTGTCCATCTCTCAGTTCATCATGGGCGACATCACCAAGGTAAACGCAGTTGCTACCACCGTATTCCCGAAGCGTCCGAAGTCTGCAGGCTCCACCGAGATGGTTGACGTTGAAAACGAAGACATCATGACCTTCATGGCTGAGTATGCTAACGGCGCTCTCGGCCAGATTGCTTGCTCTCGTGTTGCTACCGGCCGCAAGAACTACCTGACCTACGAGATTCAGGGTACCAAGGGTTCTGTTCGTTACGATCTGGAGCGCATGGGCGAAGTTCAGGTTTACTTCCAGTCTGACAACGAGCGCGACCGCGGCTTCCGCACCGTACTGCTCAACCCGCTGATGAAGGGCTACTCCGCATTCCAGCCGGCAGGCGGTATCTCCATCGCTTACAACGACATGAAGATCCTCGAGGTTCACGCTCTGTTCGACGCTATCACCAATGGCGCTGACTATGTAACCGACTTCGAGTTCGGCTACAAGATCGACCGCACCGTAGCTGCTGTTATCGAGTCCTCCAAGACTCACGAGTGGGTTGACGTTAAGTAAGTTGCCCGTTTACATCAATTAAAACATAATGCCGAAACGGTCTCCGGCGGGAGTGATTCCGCCGAGACCGGAAAGGCTGACAGTTTCCTGAATAATTTGACAGGGAGGATAAAATTATGGCTATCAAGATTGGTATTGCACCGGACTCCTGGGGCGTCTGGTTTCCGGCAAGTGATCCGAACAATGCAAAGCAGCCCCAGTGGTGGCGCTGTCTGGACGAAATGAAGGTTGCCGGCTACGAGGGCTGCGAGATTGGTCCGTGGGGCTACATGCCGAACGATGATCCCAAGGTGCTCAAGAACGCTATGGACGCGCGCGGCCTGACTCTGGTAGGCGCTACCGAGGGCGGCAACTTCCTTGATGACGCGGCTGTTGAAGGCATGCTCAAGGACATCGACGATATCTCCAAGCTGTTGAAGGCTTTCCCGAGCGCAAAGTATATCGTTCTGCTGCCTCCGATGTACACCAACCTCGCTACCGGCGAGCTGGAGATGAACCCGGAGCTGACCGACGAGGAGTGGGCTACCTACTGCAAGAACGTGCAGAAGTGCGCGGACCGCTGCGCAGCGAACGGCTTTATCGGTCTGTTCCACCCGCATGTTGACAGCCACGTTCAGACTGAGGAGCAGATCGAGCGCTTCCTGAACGACACCAATGTAGATCTGTGCTTCGACACCGGCCACCATGTATACGGCGGCGGCGAGCCGATTTCCTTCTACAAGAAGTGGGCGAAGCGCATCCCGTACATCCACTTCAAGGACTGCGATCTGGCAGTCAAGGCTAAGATGGACGAAAACAAGTGGTCTTTTGCCAAGGCTGTAACCGAGGATATCATGGTTGAGCCGGGCAAGGGCAGCATCGACTTCACTGCAATGCATAAGGCACTCGACGAGTGCGGCTACGACGGCTGGTGCGTCGTAGAGCAGGATCTGTTCCCGGTAAAGTCCTTCGACGTACCGCTCGAGAAGGCGACCATCGGTCGTGAGAACCTCCGCAAGGCAGGTTTCTAATGAAATAGTAATCGCAATACCCATTTTACAATCGCATCTACACTATTCCCGTTTTCATTATTTTGTTATCCGGTCCCTCTTGAATTTCCGCTCCAACAGAAAATCAAGAGGGACTGCTGATAAAGAGTACACGCAAGTGTGAAATACACAAGCGTAAAAGGGCGCTGAGAGAGCAGGGCCCGGAAAAAAGAGAGGAGAAAAATTATGAACAAGAAGAGAGTGTTAGCGATGTTGCTGGCAGGCGCGATGGCTTTGTCGATGACCGCATGTGGCGGCGGCAGTGCTTCGTCGGGCGATGACAGCAGTAATGACGGTGGCGCATCCGCTTCCGGCGGCAGCTACAAGGTCAGCGTTATCCTGAAGACCCTGGCGGCCGAGTACTGGCAGTATGTAAAGTCGGGCGCTGAGGACTATGCTTCCGAGCATTCGGACAAGGTTACAGTAGAGGTTAAGGGTCCAAGCTCTGAGACCGCTTTCGATGAAATGCAGAACATGATCGAGACCGACCTCAGCTCCGGCAGCTATGACGGCATTGTTATTTCTCCGCTGCAGTCGGATACCGCGGCGCAGCTCGTCAGCGGCACCAAGCTGCCGATCGTTGCGATCGACACCAACTTCACGGCACCGGAGGTTAAGTCCTTCGTAGGTACCGGCAACGAAGCTGCTGCCAAGAAGGGCGGCGAGGCTGCTGTAGAGGCTGCCAAGGCTGCCGGCTGGACCGATATCAAGTGCATTGAGATCGCAGGCGTACAGGGCGACCAGACCAACACCGCTCGCATGAACGGCTACAAGGCTGGCGTTGAAGAAGCAGGCGGCACCTTCCTGAGCGACGAAGTACAGTACGCAGACGCAACTGCTGACCGCGCTACCACCGCTATGGAAGCTATCATGCAGACACATCCGGAAGGCATCGCAATCATTTGCGCAAACAACGACGATATGGCTATGGCAGCAGCCCGTGCAGCGCAGGGCCATGACGCATACAAGAACACCATCTTCCTCGGCTTCAATGGTGACCGCGCTGCTTGTGAAGCAATCCTGGCCGGCCAGATGACGATGTCTGTTGCCCAGATGGCTTACGAGATGGGCTACAAGGCTGTTGAGACCATGATTCAGGTTCTGGACGGCGAGACCGTTGACGAGTTCGTTGACTCCGGTTCTGACGTAGTTACCCCGGACAACGCGCAGGAGCGCCTGGATACCCTGAAGACGCAGCTCCACTAAGAAAACTGCATTTCGCACAAACGCAGATTGTGCGATAATGTTCATGCGCAAGATACTCTCTCCGGATCGGCAGGAAAACGCTCCAACGTTCTGCCAATCCGTAATGGATAAACGCAAATTTCAAAGATCCTTTCTCTCATTCTATTTCTCTATATGGTGGTGCCCCCTGCTCCTGCCCAAGCGGGATCAGGGGGCATTGCTATGGAATGAAGTTGGATGAGATAGACAAAATTAGCAATTCTGTACAGATTATCCTGCAGGCTGCAGAGAAAAAGAGGGACACGCTGCTGCAAACACCCATGGCAGCGTATTTACACAGCAAACAAGAGGGGTTTCAAGAAAATGGTATTTACACTGGGTTCATTTGTGCTTGTCACCGTAGCGGTGGCATTCGTAAGCTGGCTTAAAACCAAGGGAACGGACGAGACCAGCAAAGACGGTTACTTCCTTGGAGGCCGAAGCCTGAGCGGTCTGGTTATCTTTGGTTCTCTGATGATGACCAACCTTTCTGCGGAGCAGCTGGTAGGCCGCAACGGTCAGGGCTATGCAGCCGGCATGACTGCAATGGGATGGGAGACCATGTGCCCGATCGCATTGACGCTGATGGCACTGTTCTTCATCCAGAAGTATTTCAAGCTCGGCATTTCCACTATCCCGGAATTTCTGGAAAGCCGCTTTGACCGCGCAACCCGCGTCATTGTATCGTTCATTTTCCTTGTCGCTTATATTGTAACCATGCTGCCGCTGGTGCTGTACGCAGGCTCGGTAGCGATGGAGCGTATCTTCGGCATTACCGCACTGATGGGCGGCAACCGTTTCATGGCAACCACCGTAATGTGCGTTGCACTCGGCATAATCGGCGGTATCTATGCAATCTTCGGCGGCCTGAAGGCCGTAGCCGTATCGGACTCTCTGAACGGCATCATCTTTATCATCGGCGCGGTCATCCTGATCCCGGTTCTGGCATTTATCGCACTGGGCGACGGCAGCATCGCAGAAGGCATCCGCATTTTCGCTACATCCTCTCCGGAGCACCTGAATGCGATCCAGCCTGCTGACGCACAGCCGCCGTACATTCCGTGGCCGATGATCGTACTTGGCTGTGGTATCAACCACATCTCTTACTGGTGCACCAACCAGTCCATCATGCAGCGCGTACTCGGCGCTAAGAACCTGAAGGAAGCACAGAAGGGCTCTCTGCTGACCGGTCTTACCTGCGTATTCTGCCCGATCTTTCTGGTAGCGCCCGGCGTTATCCAGTTCATCTATTATCGCACCGTTCCTGCTGTATCTGCCGGCCGGCATCAGCACCTTCCTCAATCAGATGTGGGGCTACTACGGCGTTCCGGTTCTGGCCATTGTTGTTATGGGTATTCTGGCTCCGCGCATGCCGAGCTTTGCACCGAAGGCTGCCATCATTGTCCATATCGTATGCTATGGCCTGATGATGAACCTTCTGCCGTTCCACTTCCTGTACTTTGAAGTAGGCGCATTCGTAATTGACCTGATCCTGATGGCGATTCTGACCAAGGCTGCACCGCGCAAGGAAGCCTATGTACTGCCTGATCTTGAGGTTGTTGATATGACCCCGTGGAAGTACCGCAAGCCGGTCATTGCAGTTACGTTCATCCTGCTGGTTGGCATTTATGTGCTGTTCTCTCCTCTGGGTCTGGGCGGCTAAAGGCTTCGCCTCGATTGAAATCACGGTTTCAATCGAATTTCGACGAAAAACCGCGTCCTGCGGACACATTTTTTCGTCCCTTGTATAAAAAGGCAGGCGCTATCCTTGCGCGACTTCTCGGTCGCGCTGCGCGTACACGCCCCGCCTTTTTATGAATTTGCTTCGCAAATTCGATTGAATGCGTGCTACCGCACGAAGCACATTGCGGACAGCCGGAATTACGATTTACAAGAAGAAAAGACAGACCGTTTTGCGGTCTGTCTTTTTTGTGCGTTTAGAAGGAAATTGCCCGGAATGCCGTTGGTGAAATATCCGTTTCCTGCCGGAATGCCCGCGCAAAGTGCGACGCACTGTTGAAGCCGCAATCCTCGGCAATCTGCTCAATGGTCAGGTCACTGGACAGCAGCAGACGCTTGGACTGACGCAGACGGTACTGCAGCAGATACTCATGCGGCGTACAGCCGACGTATCGCTTGAAGCTGCGGATAAAGTGGGATTTGCTGATGCCGCACATCTCAGCAAGGTCGTTCAGCGAAATGTCATCGGCAAAATGACCGTGAATGTACGCCAGTGCCGGTGCAAGCAGCTCGCTGATGACGGTGGTTCGCACGGTCTGCGATGCCAGACCGCCCAGAATGCTGTGGACGGCAATGGAAATCTGGTGCTCGTTCATGGAGGCAAACTGCGTGCTCATGCCGTACTGCGCCGAGTGCACAACCGTGCGGAACTGGTCCTTGAGCGACAGCATCGGCTGCTTTTCGTGCACAAGGCCAAAGCGCTCGGTCAGATATTCGGTGTACTGCTTGCTGCTTGCACCGTTGAAGTGAAACCAGTAGAAGTCAACCTTGTCCGGACACCAGTAGCAGTGCGGCTTGCGGCAGTCGAACAGCGCTATTTCGCCCTCATGCGCCTCAGCGGTCATACCGTCTGTGCGGATGCAGAGCGAACCGCTGTTGATGTAGATCAGCAGGTATTGGTCAATGCCGTTTCGCTCAATCCGGTAATCGCTGTTACAGATGAACTGACCGAACTGCGGGCAGTAATACAGCGCACTTTTCGCAAATTCGGACGGCAGTGAGAAGTCCATGAAGGACGGGGTCAGTACGCCGGTATCTACAATTTGCATAAAATCCCTGCTTTCATTTGGTCTCGATAGCGATGAGATACAGGGGGCGGCTGCTGCACAGCCTTCCCTTCGCAGCTGTTACGCTTATTGCACTGCCTTTGTCACAGGCGGTTTTACTCCGCCAGCTTATAAATCTCGATGATAGCCTGTTCGTCGAGTGCGGAATAGCTCTTGACCGGACCCTTGACCGTGCGGACGGTATTCGCTGCCAGCTGTGCGTAATTCTCCGGCTTGATGCCCAGCTGCGACAGATGCGTCGGCATGCCGATCTCCTCAAAGAAGCGCTTCATGGTCAGGATGCCTTCGCGCGCGGTGCGCTCGGGATGATGAAAATCCATCTCCACGCCAAATACGCGGTTCGCCAGCTGAGCAAAGCGCGGAAAATCGTTCTTCATTTCGTACAGCGCCCAGGCCGGGAACAGCACGGACAGACCGGCACCGTGTGCAATCTCATCGCGGAACGCGGACAGCTCATGCTCGAGCTTATGCACCGGGAACAGGCGCTTGCGGCCGCAGCCGGTGTAATCGTTATGTGAAACGCTGCCCGCCCACATCAGGGAAGCGCGGGCTTCGTAGTCGCGCGGATTGGCGATTGCCCGGCGGCCGGCATCGCGCACGGCAATGAGCAGACCCTCGGCAATGCGGTCGGTAATGTCGCTTTCGCCGCCTTCCGGCGTGAGGTAACGCTCGAGCGTGTGCATCATGATGTCCACAATGCCGCAGCCGGTCTGGAATTTGGACACGGTATAGGTGTTCTCCGGATCAAGGAAGCTGATGAGCGGACGGTTGGTCTCGCTCGTGATACCGCGCTTCTCCTTGGTCTCCTCGTTGGTGAGTACGCAGGAGTTGCTGCTTTCCGAGCCAGAGGCTGCCAGCGTCAGCACAGTGCCGACCGGCAGCGTGGTATCCGGCTTTGTGCCGGTGGATGCAAACTGCCACGGATCGGTTTTGGTGGCAACGCCCATGGCGATGGCCTTTGCCGAGTCGATTACCGAGCCGCCGCCGACTGCCAGTACAAAGTCGATGCCCTCTCGCTCTGCCAGTGCAATGCCCTTGCGGACAAGCGATACCTTCGGGTTCGGCGATACACCGCCCAGTTCAACAAAGGCAAGACCCGCCGCAAACAGGCTCTTTTCTACACGGTCCAGCAGACCGGTCGTGCGTGCGCTCGAGCCGCCGAAGTGCACTAAAATGCGGTGCACTCCCAGCTCTTTCAGACGCGGGCCGATCTGTTCCTCAATATCTTTACCAAATACAATCTCAGTCGTGGTGTGCAGATTAAAATTCAGCATTAGGCGTTCCTGCCCTTCCTATTAAAATAGTATGATTCTATTATATCGTTCCCCTTGCAAAAAGTCAAAAAATTCGATAAAATAGATAAATACGAAATCCGAATCGTGAGGAGTGAGAGCGTGTATTACAGTTATTCCGCCGCCCAGTGGCTGCTGGTTTTCTACCTGTACTGTATGCTCGGCTGGTGCTTTGAGTCCACCGTGGTCTCGGTAGGACAGCGCAGACTGGTCAACCGCGGCTTCCTGCGCGGCCCCATGCTGCCGATTTACGGCTTCGGCGCCGTGATCCTGCTGCATGTTTCTCTGCCGTTAAAGCAGCATCCGGTGTGGCTGTATCTGGCGAGCATGATCGCGGCGACCGTGTTTGAATACATCGTCGGCGTGGTGATGGAAAAGATATTCAAGGTAAAATACTGGGATTACTCCAAGCAGAGATTCCAGTTTCAGGGCTATGTCTGCCTGCGCTCGTCACTGTGCTGGGGCTTTCTCGGCCTGATCCTGACGAGCGTCATTCATCCGCCGATTGAAAAGCTGGTGCTCGGTCTGCCGTTTATCGGGTTGATTGTGATCGACGTTCTGTTTTCGGCGGCATTTATCAGCGATGTGATCGTATCCGTACGCAGCGCACTCGATCTTGCCAAGGTGCTCGAGGAACTCGACCGTCTGCGCGAGCAGGGAGCCGAGCTGCGACAGCAGCTGTCCGAGACTGCGCTTGTCGGTCTGACCAACCTGTCCTACCGTGTAGAGGAAGCGCACGGCGAATTCACTGAGAAGGTGGGCGAGGCGAAGGCACAGCTTGCCGAGCGTGTGGACGATGCCAGGGAGCAGCTTGCCGACGCGAAAGCGCAGCTCTCCGAGAAAATGGACGATGCGAAGGAACAGCTTGCCGCCGTGCATGAGATGCGCTCCGACGAGCGCAGGGCGCAGACCGAAGCTGCACGCGAGCAGCTGCAGACTAAGCTCGACGAGCTGCAGCGCCGCTTTGACGAGCGGGCAGCCGCACTCGGCCGCACCCGCAAAAGCCTGCTGCGCGGCAACCCGACCGCCCGCTCCGAGCGTTATACCGAGGTGCTCGAACGGCTGAAAAAGCGCCTCGATACGCACACGCACCGGTAAAACACAGCTAACCTCCTTATAAAACTACACAAAATGCACAAACTAATGCAAAATACAGCAGGATACGCGTGCTGTTTCGTCAGTTTTTCACTTGCTAAAATACCCGTTTCGGGTGTATATTAGTAGTACCCGCTGAACCTATCATTTTGCTCGGGTTTTCGCGCGTCGAAAACCGCCTGTTCAGCTTGTGTTTAAGACAACCTTTTTGGACAAAGAAAGGCAGATATACTATGGAAAAGAGATTTGTATATGCGGATAACGCGGCGACGACCCCGATGTCCGAAACTGCGTTCAACGCTATGAAGCCGTGGCTGACCGAGAACTACGGCAACCCGTCCTCTCTGTATCGCATCGGCCGTGCGGCAAAGGAAGCGCTCAACGATGCGCGTACCGTTGTCGGCAAGTGCCTGAACGCGGCAGAGCCGGTCAACGAGAAGAACGACTATGCACCGGGTGAGATTGTATTCACCGGCGGCGGCTCGCAGGCGGACAACCTTGCGATCCGCGGCTTTATGCACGGTCCGTCCTCCAAGGGCCGCAAGCACATCATCACCTCCAAGATCGAGCATCATGCAGTGCTTTACACCTGCGAGGCGCTTGAGAAGGAGGGCTACCGCGTTACCTATCTGAATGTGGATAAGGAAGGCCGTGTAGATCTTGAGCAGCTGAAAGCAGAGCTGTCCGAGGACACTGCACTGGTTTCCGTTATGGCGGCCAACAATGAGATCGGCACCATCCAGCCCATCAAGCAGATTGCTGAGCTGGCACATTCCGTCGGTGCAAAGTTCCACACCGATGCGGTGCAGGCTGTCGGCCATATGCACATTGACGTGCAGGAGATGGGCATCGACATGCTGTCCCTGTCCGGTCATAAGTTCCGCGGTCCGCGCGGCACCGGCGTGCTGTATGTGAAGAAGGGCATCACCCTTGAGCCGCTGGTATACGGCGGCGGTCAGGAGCGCGGTCTGGTTTCCGGCACCGAGAACACCGCAGGCTGCATCGGTCTGGCAGCAGCGATGAAGGAGGCCGTTGAAGGTCTGGACGAGAAGATGGGCTACGTCAAGAAGCTGACGGACAAGCTCGTTAAGGGCATCATGGAGAACATTCCGTACTCCCACTATACCGGCGATCCGGTAAACCGTCTGCCGGGCACCGCTTCGTTCGTCTTTGAGGCGATTGAGGGCGAGGGCCTGATCCTGCGATTGGATAACGCAGGCGTATGCGGCTCCACCGGTTCGGCATGCTCCACCGGTTCGCTCGATCCGTCTCACGTTCTGATGGCGATCGGTCTGCCGCACGAGATCGCGCACGGCTCTCTGCGCCTGACCCTTGGCGAGCAGAACACCGAGGAGGACGTTGATTATATCATCGAGACGGTCACCGATGTTGTTAAGACCCTGCGCTCGATGAGCCCGGTTTGGGAGAACGGTCATCCTAACCTGACCGCTGCAACCGAGCTGCACGCACATTAAGATAAGCGGAAACGTATCCCGTAGGGCGCGACGACTCGGCGCGCCGGGGTCGTCACGCCCTACGATTGATTTTCCTGCAATATATTCATTTGATTGGACAAAAAGGAGATAGATTTTATGCAGTACAGTGAAAAGGTGCTCGACCACTTTACGCATCCGCGCAATGTTGGCGAGATTGAGGACGCAAACGGTGTCGGTGAGGTCGGCAACGCAAAGTGCGGCGATATTATGAAGATTTACCTCAAGGTGTCGGACGACGGCATCATCGAGGATGTTAAGTTTAAGACCTTCGGCTGCGGCGCGGCAATCGCAACCAGCTCGATGGCTACCGAGATGGTAAAGGGCAAGAGCCTGGAGGAAGCGCTCAAGCTGACCAACAAGGCCGTTGCTGAGGCTCTGGACGGTCTGCCGCCGGTAAAGATGCACTGCTCCGTGCTGGCAGAGGAAGCGCTGCGCTCTGCAATTTCCGACTATTACAAGCGTCTGGGCAAGGATCCGTCCGAGATTCTCGGCTGCGATGCAGACTGCGAGACCTGCCACAAGGCAGACTAACACGCATATTCCGCAAAAAATACGCATAACATTAGGGCAGATTGAGAAATCTGCCCTTTTGGTGTCTCAATAATTAAGAATGAATAATGGAGAATTAGCGCTATCCTTGCGCAGACTTCAGTCGCGCTGCGCTGGTATCGCACTTTGCGCGATGATTCAATAACCGCCTTTACAGGCGGACTCCTCCATTTTCCATTATGAAAGGGAGGTGAACCTCTTGAACGAAATTACAAAAAGTATAACTTTTCTAAAAGAATACAAACAGTTAAAACAAGCCGTTGATGAGGGCAAAACTCCGGTGCTGGCAGTTGGCTTATCAGCCATCCACAAGGCGCATCTGGCGGCGGCGTTAGGACTGGATACAGGCCGTCCGGTACTGGTTTTGACCGACGACGACAACACTGCGAATCGATTTGCCGCTGATTTGCGCGGTTTTTCCGAGCGTGACATTGTACAGCTGCCCTCTCGTGAGCTGGTGATGGCGGATGTAGTCGGTGTGTCGCGCGGCTACGAGCAGCGCCGTCTGGCAGCACTGGACGAGCTGCGTGATGCGCATTTCGCGGTCGCGTCCGTGCAGGCGGCGGCCCAGCGCACCATGCCGCCGGAGGCGCTCAAGGCGGCAATCGTGTCGCTGGCCACCGGTGAAACCGCGCCGCTGGATGAGCTGGCACAGTCGCTCACGCGCGCAGGCTACGAGCGCTGCGTACAGGTCGAAGGCACCGGTCAGTTTTCCATTCGCGGCGGCATCCTCGATGTGTTTCCGCCGCAGGCGGAGCACCCGTACCGCGTGGAATTCTGGGACGATGAGATTGACTCAATCTCCACGTTCGACGTCGGCAGTCAGCGCCGGTTGGAGCAGTGCGAGTGCCTGCGCTGTCTGCCGTGTATGGAATCCATTCCGGCACTGGCGAAGGGCGGTGCGGCAGGACTGGCAAAGGCTGTTCTGGCACTCACCTCGACCCGCCGGAAGAAGCAGCATGCGGATTTGCAGACTAACCTTGAACGGGACGCAGAACGTCTGCGCGAGACCGGTTCGCTGCCCGCAGCGGATAAGTATATGCCGCTCATTTATCCCGAAATGGCGACCGCGTTCGACTATCTGCCCGAAAATGCCATCGTCATCATCGAGGACACGCCGCGTCTGCGTGACGCGGTGCGCGATTTCCACGCGCGTGTAGCCGACGACGTAACCGCGCTGCTCGAGCGCGGCGAAATGCCGCCGAATCTGGGAGAATATGCGCTCGATTTTGTCGGCGTATGCAGCATGAAACGCCAGATTCTGCGTCTGGACAGCTTTCTCAACAATGTGGCCGAGCTGACACCGCAGCATCTGGAAAACTTTATCGCCAACCAGATGAACGCCTACGGCGGCAACCTCGACATGGCGTCTGCCGACATCCGCAGCTACACCGAGCAGGGACGCGCGGTAGCGGTCGTGTGCGGCAGTGCGCTGCGCTGCCGGAACATGCTGGATGCGCTGACCGACACCGGTCTCAACGTAAAAATCAGCGACCTGCTGCCCAAGGGCGGCTGCGTCAACATCATGGAAGGCACGCTGTCCGCCGGTTTTGAGTATCCCGATCTCGGTCTTGTTGTCATGACCGAGGGACAGGTTCTTGCCCGGCGAAAGAAAACGCAGGTCAAGAAGTCCAACCGTGATAAGGTGAAGTCGTACACTGACCTGACACCGGGTGATCTTGTCGTGCACGAGCACCACGGTATCGGTCGGTTTATCGGTATGGAGCGCATGACGGTGGACGGTTCCGAGCGCGATTTCATCAAAATTGCGTTTGCGGGAACGGATTTTCTGTATGTTCCGGCAACCTCGCTCGACCTCATCTCCAAATACATCGGCGGCGGCGACAACGAGCGTGTGCGGCTGAACAAGCTCGGCGGTGCGGACTGGAGTAAGGCGAAAGCACGCGCCAAAGCGGCGGCAAAGGAGCTGGCCGAGGGTCTCATCAAGCTGTATGCCGAGCGCGCCAAGGTCAAGGGCTACGCCTTCCCGCCGGATGACGCGTGGCAGCGCGAGTTCGAGGAGGATTTCCCCTACGAGGAAACCGATGATCAGCTGCGCTGTATTGCCGAGATCAAGGACGATATGCAGTCCGACCGGCCGATGGACCGCCTGCTGTGCGGTGACGTTGGCTTCGGCAAGACCGAGGTCGCGCTGCGTGCCGTGATGAAGTGCATTCTCGCGGGCAAGCAGGCGGCGATCCTCGTACCGACGACCGTACTCGCGCGGCAGCATTACCTGACTGCGATGCAGCGTTTTCAGGGTCACCCCATCACAATCGAGCTGCTCACGCGTTACAAGACCGGCTCGGAGCAGACTGCGCTGCTCAAAAAGCTGGAGGCGGGTTCGGTCGATCTGGTTATCGGCACGCACAAGCTGTTCAACAAAAAGATCAAGTTCAAGGATCTCGGTCTGCTCGTTGTGGACGAGGAACAGCGGTTCGGCGTCGGGCACAAGGAAACGCTCAAGGAAATGAGCAAAAACGTGGATGTGCTCACGCTGTCGGCAACGCCTATCCCGCGCACGCTCAACATGGCGCTGTCCGGTATCCGCGATATGTCCTCCATCGAGGAGCCGCCGCAGAACCGCCATCCGGTGCAGACGTTCGTGCTTGAGCAGAACGACGGCGTGCTGCTTGATGCCATCCGGCGTGAGCTGGGACGCGGCGGACAGGTATACTACCTGCACAACCGCGTGGAGTCCATCGAGCGATGTGCGAACATGTGGCAGCAGCGGCTTCCGGATGCGCGAATCGGCATCGTTCACGGCAAAATGGGTCAGAAAGAGATTGCAAAGGTTATGAACGAGATGGCAGACGGCGAGATTGATATTCTGGTCTGCACCACGATTATTGAAACCGGCATTGATATTCCGAACGCGAACACGCTTATCATCGAGAACGCAGACAATATGGGTCTGGCGCAGCTGCACCAGATTCGCGGCCGTGTAGGCCGCTCGTCGCGCCACGCCTACGCCTACCTGTGCTACCGGCACGGCAAGGCGCTGAGCGAGATCGCGCAGAAGCGGCTCGGTGCGATTCGTGAGTTTGCAGCGTTCGGCTCGGGCTTCAAGATTGCCATGCGTGATCTGGAAATTCGCGGTGCCGGCAATGTGCTTGGTCCCGAGCAGTCCGGCCACATGATGAGCGTCGGCTATGATCTGTACCTCAAGCTGCTCGAAGAGGCTGTGCAGGAGGAGAAGGGAGAAACACCCAAGCCGCGTGTCGATTGTGCGGCCGAACTGCTGATTTCTGCCAACCTTCCCGCCGATTATGTTGCGGATGCGGGGCAGCGTGTCGATCTGTACCGCCGTATCGCGCTCATCCGCACGGACGAGCAGCGCAGTGATATGCTCGATGAGCTGATCGACCGCTTCGGTGAGCCGCCTGCGGAGGCCATCGCGCTGCTGGATATCGCGCTGCTGCATGCTAAGGCCAGCGAGCAGGGGATTGCGGAGATCAAGCAGCAGGACGGACGGCTGCTGCTCACCTTCTCCGAGACCGATTTCGCGCGCCTGTCCGCGCTCTGCGGTGACAGTGAATTCAAGGGCCGCCTGCTGCTCAACGCCGGTTCGACACCGTATCTGTCGCTGCGTCTGAATAAGGGCGAGAAGGCGATGGAAATGGCACAGACGCTGGTTGATAAGTACGCTGCCACGGCAAAATAAGCAGGAGAATGGTAGAAAGCGTGATTCATTGAAGCCGATTTTCTTCACTGAGCTTGCAGACAGGAGAGCGGCTGTATTTGCGCAAAAAAAGAGCGAAACCATGCGGTTTCGCTCTTTTTCTCATTCTTCGCCGGAATTCGGTTCCGGAGCACCGTTTTCGCCATTCGGCTTGCGGCGGCGTCTTCCGCCTCTGCGGCGGCGACGGCGCGGCGCACCTTCACCGTCCGGAGACAGCTCATTCTGAGCATCTTCGGGCAGTTCTTCTGCGGCAGTCTGCTGCGGGGCAGGCTTGCGCGGCGGACGCGGCTGCTGCGGCTTCTGATGCGGAGCCTCGCTCTTTTTCGGTGCATCCTTTTTGGGTGCGGGAGCGGCAGCATCCTCCTGCTCCTCGCGCTTACGGCGTTCCTCGGCCATAGCGGCGGCATTCTGACGGTTGCGGCACGCACCCTTTACCATGCAGCACTGCGTGCACTGGAACTCGGTCAGCGAGTGCTCCGGACTGTCGTCCAGCTGTACCTTGCAGGTGCCGCGCAGCATCTGGGTGGAAACTACCTTGCCGCGGCCCTCCGGCGTATCGACCACGCTGCCTTGACGCGGCGTGACCTTCTGCAGCTCGGCGTAGGCCTCGTGCTCATACTTGAGACAGCACATCAGACGGCCGCACACACCGGAAATCTTCGCCGGAT
The DNA here is from genome assembly GCF_003480365.1 of Butyricicoccus sp. AM32-19. Lineage (NCBI taxonomy): Bacteria > Bacillati > Bacillota > Clostridia > Eubacteriales > Butyricicoccaceae > Butyricicoccus > Butyricicoccus sp. AM32-19. Next base: position 109,423 of record NZ_QUIX01000001.1, read on the forward strand.
TGAGCGACAGGTTCTGATCCTTTGCCATATTGATGGAGACCGGATGGAAATCATCGAGATACGAGCTGCAGCACAACTCGCGGCCGCAGCAGCCCAGACCGCCGATCATCTTTGCCTCATCGCGCACGCCGATCTGGCGCAGCTCAATGCGGGTGCGGAACACGCTCGCAAGGTCCTTGACCAGCTCACGGAAGTCCACACGACCGTCTGCGGTGAAGTAAAACAGCAGCTTGTTCATGTCAAAGGTGCATTCCGCGGTGACAAGGTTCATTTCCAGACCGCGGTCCTCGATCTTCTGCTTGCAGATAATAAACGCCTCGTCGGCACGCTTTTTGTTGCGCTCGAGCGTTTTCATATCGGCCTCGGTTGCCACACGGACCACGCGCTTGAGCGGCTGCACGACCTGCTGATCGGGCACATCGGTGTTGCCCTGCACGCAGTCGCCGTATTCCACGCCGCGTGCTGTCTCGACGATCACACCCGTACCGGGTGCGATTTCCAGCCCCTGCGGGTCGAAATAATACATTTTTCCGTTCGATTTGAAACGAACTCCGATTATTGTTGTCAAAAAGTTTTCCTCCTGTATGATGGAAACGCTTAGGAAGCGTAACAGATGCGGTAAATATCGCTTGTTAATGCACAGGTGACAGCCGCGGATGCCGCGTTGCGCGACACACGGTCGATCAGCACATCAATAAAATCGTAGACCGCCAGCAGGCGTTCCGTACTGACGGCGCCGGCAAGTGCCTGCGTCTGCTTGCGGAGTGCCAGCTGCAGCGGCTTTTGCGGCAGAGCCTTCGAGACGAAAATCGCGTCCCGGACAGCGGCCTGCAGAATGCCGAGTACACCTAACAGTGCACGGCGCGGCGTCTTTTCCAGACCCATTGCACCAAGCATCATGCGGTCCTCACGCCGTTCGGCAACCGCAGAGAGATAGGGTGCAAGCAGGCTTGCCGCCTCCTCGTCCGACACCGCCGCATGCGACGGCTCGAGCGCAAATTTAGTGCAGCGCGAGCGCACGGTCTGCAGCAGCGAATCCGGCTGCTCGGCGGTCAGAATGAAGAACGCATACGCAGGCGGCTCCTCCAGCTCCTTGAGCAGCGCGTTCTGCGCCATGGGATTGAGATTCTGCGCATGGTGAATGACTGTCACACGGCGTTCGCCGTCATTCGGGATAATGGCGTTTTCCGCCTTGATCTGACGCGCTAGATCGACCTTGAGTTCGGCCTCTCCTTCGTCCACGATCATCAGATCCGGGTGCACACCCTGCTCCACCTTGCGGCACGGCAGACAGCTTCCGCACGGATGACTGCCCGCGCCTTCGCATAAAATACCGGCTGCAAGCACATTCGCAAGGGCTTTGAGCGCCGCCGGATCGTCACCGGACAGCAGCACAGTCTGCGGAAACCGCTCGTTCAGCGCATGCTTCAGGCTGTTTTTGAGCGCATTGTTGCCTGCAAGTGCGTCAAATGAAATCACAGCTTTTCAAAACGCTCGACGTTGAGTACAAATACGGTTGCGCCGCCGACTTCGACCTGCACCGGCGTGGACGGGAAAAAGCCCATGCCGAGCTCAGCGGTTGCCGGCATGATCTGCTTGCGGGAGGAGGAGTGCTCGCGGATGATGTCAAAGCACTCATCCAGCTTGCTCTCGTCCAGACCGATCAGGATCGTGACGTTGCCTGCTTTGAGGAAACCGCCGGTGGTCGCCAGCTTGGTGATGGAGAAGCCTGCTTTCATCAGGCTGGAGATAACATCCTGCGAATCATCGTAATTGATGATAGCCAGTACCATTTTCATAATAGTAACCCCCTATTCGCATTGCTGCGCGGAAACATATCGTTTGCTTGGATGAGACGCGTTATTGATGGACAACAACGGTTATTTCATCTATTGTATTGTACCATCTTTCACGGATAAGTGCAATGTGCGCTCCTGTAATTTTCTCGCCGGGCCAGAGCAGCGGCACACCGGGCGGATACGGCGTGACCGGACGGGCGCAGACCAGACCCTCGGCAGCGGCAGGCTGGACTCTACCGGTCTGTGAGAACCATGCGTCGCGCACGCTCATCACGCGCTCGGCGGGCGGAAACGGTGCGGACAGGGACGGCAGGGGAATCAGCTCACGCCGTCTGGAAATGCGCCGCAGACCGCGTTTCAGACGGCTGATCGCACCGTTCGGGTCGGAGCCGGTGAGGATGAACACAACATTGCGGTCGTCCGCCATCTCGCACGCCACGCCGCATTCGCTCCACAGCGTATCGGCCAGCTGGTGACCGGTGATGTCGGTTCCGGCGGTGCACACCGTCAGACGGCATGGGTCAAGCGCCGGAAAATGATCCTCGGTCAGTGCGGTGAACATGGTTCGGTGCTGCACATAGGTACGCAGTTCGGCGCAGGTTTCCGCCGAGCGGCGGTACTCCGCGTGACCGGGCCCCTCGGTGTAGGCACGCGCAAGGTCAATGGATGCCATAATGGGATAGGACGGACTGGATGTGCCGAACAGCATGGTGTTTTCGCGCAGTGCGCGGCGGTCCACGCCTGCCGCGGAGAGCAGAACGGCGCCCTGTCCCATGCACGGCAGCGTTTTGTGCATGGAGAGCACGGCCATATCCGCACCTTCCGCGACCGGCGTCGGCAGGCCGACGGCAGGAAAGTGTGCACCGTGTGCTCCGTCTACGAGCAGCAGCTTGCCGTGCGCGCGGCACAGATCGGCAAACTCGGGAATCGCCCGCCGGATGCCGTAATAGGTCGGAGAGGTCAGAAGGATTGCCTTGATCTCCGGATGCGCGATCAGCTGTGCTTCCGCATCCTTGACCGGAAGCGCACCGGAAACCGCGAATGGCTCGATCAGCGGTGCAGAAAAGAAATACGGCGTAATGCCGAGCAGTGCACAGCCGTAGCAGACGGACTTGTGTACCTCACGGTCGAGCAGGACAGCGCCGCCGCGTCCGACCGCTGTGCCGAGCATGGCCAGAATGCCCTGCGTCGAGCCACCGGTCAGGAAAAAGCAGTCCTCCGCGCCGAAATACCGCGCGGCGGCAACCTCCGCATCGCGGATAGGACCTTCGCCGGTGTACAGGTTGCCGGTGCCGTAGGTTTCGGTAAAGTCGATGGCAAAAATATCCGCGTATGTGTTGAAAATCGGCTCACCTTTGTGCCCGGGCATGTGAAACCGCGCGGAGTCGCCGGTCTCGAGCAGCTGCAGAGCATGGAACAGCGGCGCCGTCGTGAACGGCATCAGGCGGTTGATCTGTCTGTGGTTGGGACGGTGGCTGTGCGGCGCAGCCGGTCGGCGGTGGTGCATAGTTGAGTTGGCTCCTTACATTATTGTGCTATAATACAGTATAACACATAATTAGGAATTAGGAATTAGGAATTGCCGTGATTCACAGGTATGCATTTACCTATCACAAAAAATTACTGATTTTTGATTACGCATTACTAATTTTCATGAACTGTCCACAATGTGCAGACATTCGTTTATTCATTGCGGATTTTTTGGGACATTTTTCGGTAGCCAACGGAAGGGCTTTGTATTATAATAAATAATACGTTCCATTCATAAAAGTAATATCACCGCGACAGACCGTGATATGTAAACTGGGAACGTCTTTACGCTTATATTTGAAAGGCAGGCTATTCACTATGGCAGACAATCGTATCTACAATTTTTCCGCAGGTCCCTCCATGCTTCCGGTTCCGGTGCTTGAGCGCTGTGCAGCCGACATGCTGAACTATCAGGGCTCCGGTATGTCAGTCATGGAGATGAGTCACCGTTCAAAGGTATATGACGGCATCATCAAGGAGACCGAGGCTACGCTGCGTCGCGTACTCTCCATTCCGGATAACTACAAGGTTCTGTTCCTGCAGGGCGGCGCTACCACCCAGTTTGCAGCGATCCCGATGAACCTGCTGAAGACCGGCAAGGCTGACTACGCGCTGACCGGCAGCTTCGCTTCCAAGGCCTACAAGGAAGCACAGAAGTTCGGCGACATGCACGCTGCATTTTCCTCCAAGGAGACCAACTTCGACCACGTTCCGACGCAGGATGAGCTGGATATCCGTCCGGATGCCGACTACTTCTACATCTGCGCCAACAACACCATCTACGGCACCGAGTATCAGTACGATCCCGAGACCCCGGCAGGCGTTGAGCTGGTAGCGGATATGTCCTCCAACATCCTGTCTAAGCCGGTTGATGTTTCCAAGTACGGCGTCATCTACGCCGGCGCACAGAAGAACATGGGCCCGGCCGGTGTTACCGTTGTTATCGTCCGCGAGGATCTGCTCGGCAACTATCCGCTCGAGAAATATCCGGTTATGCTCGACTGGAAGACCATGGCTGACAAGGATTCCATGTACAACACGCCTCCCACGTACGGCATCTATGTACTCGGTCTGGTTGCCAAGTGGGTTGAAGACATGGGCGGCGTAAAGGCTATGCAGGAGCGTGCTGAGAAGCGTTCCTCCATGCTGTACGATTACCTCGATTCCCAGGATTTTTACAAGACTGTAGCCGCAAAAGATTCCCGCAGCCGCATGAACGTAACCTTCCGCACCGGCAACGACGAACTGGACGCAAAGTTTGCCAAGGAGTCCATGGCAGCCGGCATGTCCAATCTGAAGGGTCACCGTTCGGTAGGCGGTATGCGTGCTTCCATCTATAACGCAATGCCGATCGAGGGCGTTGAGAAGCTCATCGACTTCATGAAGAAATTCGCTGAAGAAAACAAGTAACAATAATTGAGAATTGATAATGGAGAATGGGAAATTGCGGTATCGCGCAAGGATAGCGGCATTTTCCATTTTCAATTCTCCATTTTCCATTGGAGGATAATCCCATGTATAACGTAAAACTCTACAACAAGATCTCGAAGGTAGGTCTGGACGATCTCGATCCGGCAAAGTACACCTGCTCCGAGGATTTCACCGATTATGACGCCGTTCTGGTTCGTTCTGCCAAGCTGCATGACGTCGAGTTCCCGAAGAACCTGCGCTGCATCGCGCGTGCAGGCGCCGGTGTCAACAACATTCCGATCGACCGCTGCTCCGAGGAAGGCATCGTAGTCTTCAATACGCCGGGTGCAAACGCTAACGCTGTTAAGGAGCTGGTTATCTGTGCACTGCTGCTGGCCTCCCGCAAGGTGGTACAGGGTGCAAACTGGGTTAAGGGCCTCAAGGGCACGCCGGACATCGGTCCTGCTGCCGAGAAGGGCAAGGCCACCTACGCAGGCCCGGAAATCGCCGGCAAGAAGCTGGGCATCATCGGTCTGGGTGCGATCGGCGTTAAGGTTGCAAACGCAGCTGTTGGCCTGGATATGGAGGTCTGGGGCTATGACCCGTACCTGTCGGTTGACGGCGCACTCAAGCTCGACCGCTCGGTCAAGCACGTTACCGAGCTGGACGAGATTTTCGCAAACTGTGATTATATCACCATCCACGTTCCGCTGACCCCGGATACCAAGAACACCATCAGCGCAGAGGCGATCGAGAAGATGAAGGACGGCGTTCGCGTCATCAACCTTGCGCGCGGCGAGCTGGTTGACACCAAGGCAATGGCGAAGGCACTCGAGAGCGGCAAGGTTGCAGCATACGTTTCCGATTTTGCTTCCGACGAGATTCTTGAGCAGGAGAATGCCATCACGCTCCCGCATCTGGGTGCATCCACGCCGGAGAGCGAGGACAACTGTGCAAAGATGGCCGTTTACGAGATCACCGAGTACCTCGAGAAGGGCACCATCCGCAATTCGGTCAACTTCCCGAACCTCAAGGTTCCGTACGAAGGCGGCTACCGCATCTGCATGATCCACAAGAACATCCCGAATATGATCGCGTCCATCACCTCCGCTGTTCGCTGCAACATCGAGAATATGGGCAACCGTTCCAAGGGTGACTATGCATACACCATCATCGACACCGCAGAGGCTCCGACCGAGGCTAACCTCGACGAGCTGCGCGCGATCGAAGGTATGATCTCTGTCCGCACGATCTAATTGCCATAAAACCGATAAAACCGCTCTGAATGCAGATTCGGAGCGGTTTTTTGTTGCTTTTCTGTGCAAATTGAATATTGTCGAATTTGGTCGAATTTTCGTAAAATATGGAAATGCAGGACAAGACAGCACCGCAGCTTTCATTGTGCGGTGCTGCCGAATACTGCAGGATGACTATTTTTACAGGAGGCTTCTCAATGGAGAACATACGCATTTACGAGGAGGACGGCTACATTCACTTTATCATGCGTCCGGAGGACCTGATGCGGCTGCGCTACTCGACCGAAGCGAAAACGCCGTTTGCAGACTTCATGGACCGCTGGCTGACCCAGATGAAAACGCAGGTGCGCGAAAACACGATGGACGGCTACCGCTACGCATTTGAAAAGCACATCAAGCCGTTTTTCACCGCACGAGGGACAACGCTTGCTACGGCACGGCCGATGGATTTTCAGGATTTTGTCAACTTGAAATTCGATCAGGGGCTTTCACCGACTTCAATCGTTAAGTTCCATTCCATTATGCACAAGTGCCTGAAATACGCGGTAGCACTGCAGATTATCCCGACGAATCCGTCGGATAATGTCATGCTGCCCAAGCGGACGCGCTTTCGAGGACAGGTGTACGACCGGACGCAGATCAACATTTTTCTGGCAGCGGCGCTGCAGTCGCCGGCAGAGGCGGCGTTCGTGCTGGCGGCAACCTATGGTCTGCGCCGCAGCGAGTGCGCCGGTCTGCGCTGGCGTGCCGTGGATTTTCGGGCACGGAGCATGATCATCAATCATACGGCGGTGCTGTCCTCCGGACGTGTGATCTACGCGGACAGCGTAAAGACCAAATCCAGCTATCGGACGCTGCCGCTGTCCGACTCGCTCCGACGGTATCTGACCGATCTGCGCCGCAGACAGAACGCCAACCGCAAAAAGTACGGCAAAGCCTACTGCCAGAGCGATTACGTCTGCTGCCGTGAGGACGGTTCGCCGCTCCGGCCGGATTACATTTCGCGTGAGTTCGAGCGGGTGTGCCGCCGTGCGTGCCTGCCGCGTATCCGGTTTCATGATTTACGGCATTCGGTTGCAACGATTCTGCTGCAGCAGGGCTTTTCGCTCAAGCAGATTCAGGACTGGCTGGGGCATTCCGACATCTCCACCACAGCCAACGTTTACGCACATGTGCCGTATGTGGAAAAGGTATCCATCGCCAAGAGCGCAACACCGATTATCGGCAGCTGATGTGCATTCTGGGAATGTAACATAATCGTAACATTCCGGCGGGTTGTTTCACCATTGTTACACTTTGCCGCCTGACCTTGTATGAGAGTGCGTGAGTGCTTATAATGTATATTGTATAAGAATAACAAGGATAGAGAACTTTACACAATATACAGGTGAAGCATATGTTCAAAAAAACACTTTCCGCGCTGGCGGTTGCGTGTGTGATGCTGGTGAGTGCGGCTGCGGCCGGCACCATTTTTCCGGCAGAGTACACCGACATTGACGGCGTGACACGCGCAGGCTATCTGGATGAGGACGGCATGACCGTGCTTCCGTTTGCTTACGCACAGGCAGGCGATTTCGCGGACTGCGGACTCGCTGCCGTAGAAAACGAGCAGTGGCAGACGGCGGTGATCGACCGCACAGGAAAGCTCGTCATTGCATACACGGATTCGCCGGTTTCGGTTGATTTTTCGGATACGATAGTTGCGTATCGTTACACTGACCACAGCGTGTATTATGCGACTGACGGCAAGCGCATTGGCTCATATCCGGGCGCGGTCGGCTTCTTTGAGGACGGACTGCTGCTGTGCAGAAATGCGGATACCGGTCTGTATTCCTATGTCAAGCAGGATGGTTCGACTGCCTTTTCGGGCAGCTACCGTAAGGCTGGCGCGTTCTCAAACGGCAGAACGCTTGTGCAGACGCAGGACGGCGATTATCAGGCAATCGACACCAAGGGCACGGTGCTGTACACTCTGCCGAATGACGTAACGCCTTCCTACATGGCGATTTACGGCGAGAGCACGGTGGTCGTCACCAACGGCACCAATCAGGCGCTGTATTCGCTTTCGGAGGGCAAACTGCTGACCGAGTTTCTGTACAACACCATTTCGGAGTTTCACGATGGCGAAGCAATGGTTCGTCAGATCAACCGCTGGGGCATTATGGATACCACCGGCAAGCTGCTGACGGCGCCGACGTATTACTATCTGTCCTACATGGGCGAGGGGCTGTACGCGGCCCGCAGTGAGGACGGTTCGGTTTCCGCGGTGGATGCGGGCGGCAGCTTGTCTTACCGCACACTGAGCTACATCAGCGGCTTCTCCGAGCTGCGCTACGGTCTGTCGTGGCACAACACCGCAGACGGCACATTGATTTTCTTCCGCAAAAACGGCGGCTTTGCAGCATCCGTTAAAGAGGCGGAGAACCCGACCATTCTGACCGAGAACGTGGTCTGCGTCACGCAGGACGACACCCGCAAATATATTGACCTGCGCAGCGGCAAAACGCTGTTCGAGCAGCCGAAGTCGTTCGACCTTGGCGGCGGCATCACTGCAAAGACCGTGCATTACGAAAAGTTCATGGGCTATCAGCAGGACGGCACGGAGCATGGATGGGATGTCGATTTTCCGGAGATCAGCGGCCTGAGCGACAAAAAGGTGCAGAGCACCATCAACAGCGAAATCCGCTCGTTCTTCCTCAAGGGACCGTCCGTTACCGCCGAGTATGATGCGCTCGAGGGCAGCTACGGTGCGTCCGTGGAAGGCTCGGTGCTCGTTGTCTGGGCCAACTGCGAGAGCGGCAAAGGCGCCGGTTCATCGGTGTGGAATAACTGTCTGGCATTTGATCTGCACACCGGCACGCAGTACACACTGAACGACCTGCTGACCGATGACTACATCGAGACGGTCAAGAAGCTGCTGCCGGACGATCATGCGATTTATCTGTACAGCTATCCGCGCATCAGCACGAAAGGCGTAACCTATTTTTACAACGAATATGAGAGCGCTTCCCGCCGAGCTTATACAGAGGAATATCTGCTGACGTTTGAGCAGCTTTCCGATGTGCTGAACCGGAACAGCGCGTGCTATAAGGCGTTGATGACGTCGTATTCGCCCGAAGTTTCGGCTGCTGCGACCGGCTACAGCGATGTGAGCAGTACCTGCTGGGCACTGCAGTATATCAATACAGTGACCGAGCGCAAGCTGATGACCGGCGCGAACGGTAAATTCCGTCCGAACGATAAGATCACGGCGGCTGAGGTCTGCACGACCATCGCGCGTCAGCGCGGTCTGTCCGGCAGCGGCACGTTGCCCGCAGGCGTTCGCGCAGGCGAGTGGTACTCGGAGGCGGTCAGCGCGGTGTACGCAAACGGTCTGCTCGAGGGCCTGAATGACTTCCGGCCGACGGCTGCCATGACCCGCGAGGACGCGATGCAGCTTTTTGCAAATCTGCTGCAGGCGGACGGCACAGCAGCCATGAGTGATGCGGAAACGGCACAGACGCTGGTGTCTGTCAAGGATGCGGACACGATCGCGGCAGACCGTCGAAATGCGGTTGCGCTGTGTATGCAGAAGGGTCTGGTGCAGGGCTTCAGCGACGGCACGATCAAGTCGCAGGGTACGTTCACTCGTGCGGAGTTCGCAAAGCTGCTGACGACGATTTAATTGAAAATGAAGAATGGAGAATGGAAAATGCTCATGCAGCATTCCGTTCTCCATTTTTGTTTAGGCATGAGAAAACCCCAGAGACTACCACTCTCCGGGGTTTTCGCAGCTCATGGCTGTGTCACATTGTTGTTAATAGTTATAGCACCGATCTTGCGATAATGCAAGCACTCCGCCGATTATTTTACCGGAATCGTAGTATCACCGATGGTGACGGACGCCACTTCATCAAGCGGGAGAATGGTATCGAACGTGCCCTGGCGGGTGCAGACGGTCTTGCCGTCATGCACGTCCATGCTGCTGCCGTTGCCTGGCACGTCGATTACAGTGCCGTCCTTCTTATTGATAAGCAGTTTTGCAGAAAATGCGTCCCATGTATCGCGGTGGCTGGCGGGTTCCTGACCGCTTTCGGCATTCTCAAACGGTGCTTTGCCATCAACCGTGTAGACAAAGTTATAGCCGATAGGCGAGAGCAGGACTTTATTGATCGTTGCGGTTTTGCCACCTACTTGAATAGACTGACCGGCAGGCAGTTCAACCGCGCTGTTATCGGCCTCCAGCTTGAACTTGAGATGCCAGGTACCGTCGGCGATGGTTTTGGTTTCAGCGCCGTTATCAGTTACTGCTGTCAGGTCGCCGAGCATAATCTTTGCTGTACCACCGGTCGTAACTGCGTCAGTGTACGACATGGTTTCAACATACTGAATGGCATTATCATTCGGATTTTCGTCATAGAAATAGCTACTGCCGATTGCGCCTTGCGCATTCAGGCCGATATTGCTGTCTGCACGATTCCAGTACACATTCAGCAGACCGGTATCCGGGTTTTTCGTGCAGTCGAACGCCGAACCGTCCTCCTTTTCGAGCGTGTAGGAGATAAGGTAGTTGTAGCCATCGAACAGAATCGCATCCGCGGTGACGGTCACGCCGCCTGCTGTGTCGCTTGCGCCAATGGGATGACCGATCTGATCAATAATCTCGGTATCCGCCGTCGGTCCAAATACGCCTGCAAACGCTTCACCGGCGGACTTGAATACGCCGGTCGCACCCGCACCGATGCTCAGCACCAGAGCGGCAGCCACGCCGACCATCGCGATGCGCGGAAAACGGCGTACACGATGAATGGTAACCGGCTGCTCCGGCTGCTCGGCGGCAGTCATCAGGCGATCAACCATGCGGCTTTTCGCTTCTTCGGAGAAGCGAAGCTCGTCTAGTGCGGAATTATACATTTTGTTATCATTATACTCTCTGTTCATAAAGATCCCCTCCCAAGGTGGTGCGCAGGCTTTTGCGCCCGCGGCTCAGGTGTGCGGAAACGGCAGACTCGCTCTGACCGAGCAGAGACGCGATTTCGCGTACGGAATAGCCCTCGTAGTAGTGCAGATAGACCGCTTCACGGTATTTGCGCGGCAGCGCCATCACCGCATCGAGCACATCGGAATCCGGTGCGGTAGGCGCGGGTGTCGTGGCAGCGGCCTCCAGACCGACATTGCGCCGGTGCGCGGCACGCAGACTGTCTTTGCAGGCGTTGGCGGTCGCGCGGATGATCCACGCTTTTTCGTGCGCCGGACTGTCAAAGGTTTGACCGCCGGTCAGCAGCTTGAGGAAGATATTCTGGCAGATGTCCTCGGCATCGTGCGTGGACTTCAAATAGGTGTAAGCCAGCCGCAGGATTAGGTCGGAGTACGTCTGCACCAGACGTTCGGCGTCCGCCCTGTTAAATTGTTTCATTGGTCTCAGCTCCTTTGGAAAGCAACGTTGTTTCACCTATAATACGATTGAGGATTGCGTATCCTGACAGAGAGGATAAATTTATTATAACATAAATGCGTTGGCGGGCACCGTTCCCGCGCGCCGCAGAGCGTACCTCTCGCTTTTCGTCAAGCGTAAAACCTTCGATTTTGCAAGGGATAGAAAGACACCTGTCCGTCTGCGCGTTGTTTTTCAACAGAATGCCCAAAAAACACAGGTAAAATTGTAACAAAGTAATTGTTAAAAAATCTACAAATACCCTTTGCAGAAAGCCCTGTTTATGGTATCCTGTTAAAAGAGCACATGCGCTCTGCCGGGAGCGCTCATAAGATAGGACAAAGGGACGACCCGCTCAACGGGTCGCAAAGGAATTCAGGAGGATAAAACAAACTATGGCTATGAGAGGTGTAGAAACCCGTATTCAGGAGATCCGCCACCGCATTTTCACCGAGGTTGCCCGTATGGCGTACCATACCGAGTGGCCGACCGACCGCCGTATCGAAGCACTGCCGTACGATATCATGCCGGGTGAGGTTGGCAACATTCGCAATGATATTTTCCTCGAGCGCGCTATCGTTGGCGAACGCCTGCGTCTGGCGATGGGTCTGCCGTGCCGCAGTGCGGCCGAGCACGCGCCGCTGTCCGACAACATCGAGGCTGCCACCCGAGAGGAAACCTACTACACGCCGCCGCTCATCAACGTGATCAAGTTCGCGTGCCACGCCTGCAAGGAGAACGAGGTCATGGTCACGGACGGCTGTCAGGGCTGCATGGCGCATCCGTGCGTTGAGGTATGTCCCAAGGGCGCAGTATCGCTCGACCGCTTCAACGGCCGTTCTGTTATCGATCAGGAGAAGTGCATCAAGTGCGGCCGCTGCATGGATGTCTGTCAGTATCACGCCATCATCCGTCAGGAGCGCCCGTGCGCGGCAGCCTGCGGCATGGATGCCATCCACAGCGACTGCAATGGCAGAGCCGATATTGATTACGAGAAGTGCGTTTCCTGCGGCCAGTGCCTTGTAAACTGCCCGTTCGGCGCGATCGCAGACAAGTCGCAGATCTTCCAGATGATCCGCGCCATTCAGGCGGGCGAGCGTGTCTACGCCGCTGTCGCACCGGCGTTTGTCGGCCAGTTCGGCCCGAAGATGACACCGGGCAAGCTGCGTGCCGCGATGAAGCGCCTTGGCTTTGCCGATATTATCGAGGTTGCCATCGGCGCTGACCTGTGTGCGGCACAGGAGGCCGAGGACTTTGTGGAGGAAGTACCGGAGAAGCTGCCGTTCATGGCGACTTCCTGCTGTCCGGCATGGTCCGCAATGGCGAAAAAGCTGTTCCCGGATCAGGCAAACTGCATCTCGATGGCCCTCACCCCGATGACGCTGACCGCTCGACTGGTCAAGCACCATCAGCCGGGCGCAAAGGTTGCGTTTATCGGACCGTGCGCGGCAAAGAAGCTCGAAGCAATGCGTTCGGACGTACGAAGCGAGGTCGATTTCGTGCTGACGTTCGAGGAGATGACCGGTATTTTCGCCGCACGCCATATCGACGTGGAAAATCTCAAGGAGGACCCGCACGGCATCAACGATGCATCCACGGACGGCCGTAACTTTGCGGTATCCGGCGGCGTAGCCAAGGCCGTTGTCAACGTCATCAACGAGAAGCACCCGGACCGCGAGATCAAGGTGGCAAACGCCGAGGGTCTGCGCGACTGCCGCAAGCTGCTGATGGCCGCCAAGGCCGGCAAGTACAACGGTTATCTGCTCGAAGGCATGGCATGCCCGGGCGGCTGTGTAGCCGGTGCGGGCACGATGCAGTCCATCAAGAAATCCGCTGCGGTAGTCGGCATGTATGCCAAGCAGGCGGAACACCAGACTGCAACCGGCACGCATCATGTTGCCGAGCTGGATAAGCTGGTTGATTAAAAAATAATGCTATAAAAGCCACTGTATCGACTGATATGGTGGCTTTTCTCTTGAATACAGCAGGTGAATGGTGATGAACAAGTAACTGTTCTGGACAAAAAACTGTATCCGGAGCTGCAGCAGCAGTATTGCGCCGACCCGTCCTTCGGCGTGTGCCCCTGTTACAACGTGGGAGATGAATTTGAATTCTACCGCGATGATGTGCGGGACGATTTCTGGCACATGGGTATCAACACGCTGACCAAAACCACCGGTGATGCTGATGCCGTTGCAGGCGGTCCGAAACTGCCGTTCTGCTCCGAGGTCTGGGATGCGATTTCGTGCTATATCTATACTGGATTGCAGGGCGGCTCGATTATGAAAGGCTGGATGAAGCGCGAAAACGAGATGATAACCTGCTGTTCGGACGAAGCGCGGCTGGTTATCTTCAACATCGAGAGAATCGACTGCGAATAAAATGCAAAAGCGGCAGAGGCTGTGCCTCTGCCGCTTGTTTTTACTTATCCGGAGGCGTAATTGCCACCTTCATTACACCGTCGCGGCGCTTCTCAAACAGATCGTACGCCGCTTCAATCTCATTCAGCGGGAAAATATGCGTGATGAGCGGTGTGGTATCCAGCTGACCGTTTTCAATCAGCCGCAGGATTTCTGCGGTGTCGCAGCCATCCACGCCGCCGGTCTTAAAGATCAGGTTTTTGCCGTACATATCGGGCAGGGGAAGCACCTGCGGCTTGTCATACAGTGCAACAACGGTGACAACGGCGTTCGGACGGGCGCACTCCCATGCAAGACGGAAACTTTCGTTCGAGCCTGCCACCTCGCAGACCACATCCGCGCCGCCGTGCGGGCTGTTCAGCTGCACGAACTCCTGCGCGTGGTTGGGCGTGATGGTGAGCACATCGGGATAGCGCTCGCGCACAAAGCGCAGCCGCGCCGGATCGGGGTCGCAGATGATGATCCTGTGTGGGTGATGCAGCATGGCGCACAGCATGGTGCAGATACCGGTCGGCCCGGCACCGAGGATAAGCACGGTGTCGCCCTGCCGGATCTCGGAAATCCTGGCTGCCCAGTAGCCGGTGGCGAGTACATCGCCGGCAAACAGCGCCTGCCGGTCGGAAACGCGATCGGGAATGACGGTCAGACCCTGATCGGCATACGGCACGCGGACGTACTCCGCCTGACCACCGTCAATCCGGCAGCCGAGTGCCCAGCCGCCGTTGGGATCGGTGCAGTTGTTGACAAAGCCGTGCTGACAGAAAAAGCAGTGTCCGCAGAACGTCTCCACGTTGACGGCTACACGGTCGCCGGGTTTGACGGTTTTGACTGCCGAACCGACCTGCTCGACTACGCCGACCATCTCATGGCCGACCGTAATACCGGGTACGGCACGCGGCACCGAGCCGTGCTTGATGTGCAGATCGCTCGTGCAGATGCTCGACATGGTAACGCGCACTACCGCGTCTCCTACATGCGTGAGAACGGGTTCCGGCTTGTTCTGCAGGGCAAACTCACCCTGTTTTCGATAAGTGTAAGCGAGCATAGTTTACGGCTCCGTTTCGTTAAATGTTGTATCCATTATACGGGAGGGCGAAAAGAAAGTCAAACGGTGTCGATTTTATAAGGTGCCGAGAGTCGGGAAAAACCGCGCCAGAAAGAAAAACAGCACCGGCAGGAAGATTGCAGGCAGCAGGTTGCCGACACGCAGCTTGCTGTTGAAGATAAGATTCAAGCTAATGGCAAAAATCAGCACGGAGCCGACACACGACATTTGACCAATCAAGACATCGGTCAGCCAGGGACGGATGAATCGTGCCATCAATGTAATGCCGCCTTGATAGAAGAAAATCGGCACAATAGACAGGTATACGCCCTTGCCGAGAGATGCGGCGAAGAGAATCGAGGCAACACCATCCAGAATAGCCTTGGCAATCAGCATGGTTGGGTCACCATTCAGACCATCGTTTAATGCACCGACAATTGCCATTGCACCGACACAAAACAGAAGAGATGCGGTAACGAAGCCTTCAACAAATCGGCTGTCCCCTTTGGCAGCAAAGTGTGATTGACAGAATGCACCGAAATCCTCCAGTCGCTGCTCGATATTCAGCGCTTCACCGATGACAGCGCCGAGTGCCAGACAGAGTATAAGCAGCATGGTATGCTGGGTGCCGATTTCGCCATTCTGTATGGTCAATACTTCGCTGAGTGTTCCGCCTATACCGATAAAGCAGGTGGTTAGTCCCAGTCCCTGCATGACCGTTTTTTCAAAGCGTTTCGGCAGACCGTTTTTTAACAGTATACCGATAGTAGTGCCTATAAGCACCGTGCCAACATTTACAATGGTTCCAAGACCAATCATAAAATCCCCTCGTTTCACTTTACAACGCTAAAGTTTATTGTAAAGCAAAATGAGAGGATTGTCAATTCAGCGTAGACAGAACGGCGTTTTGCGGAAATGCCCGCCGCCGATTCTCCGTTCGGGATCGGAAAGTGCAAGCGCAAACAGGTCGTCCGCGAAGGCATCGCGGCAGAGTGCCGCTTGCAGATTTGCGGGCAGCCGTTTTTCCGTTGCCGGTTTGACGATAACGGGCAGGGAGGCGGTTTTCAGCACAGAGCGCCCGCGCGGGCCGAGCGCCAGTACGCGCAGATAAGCAGGGGAGACGGGTGCGTCCGTCTCCACACCGAGCACAGACCGCAGGAGCGCACGGCGCACACGAGCCGCCGGAAACCGCCGCGTTCGAGCCTTTTCTACAGCATCCGAGAACGAATGTGACGTATAGACCGCCTTGCACAGCCGCTCATCAAAGCCGTCTGCCGAGCCGCTCTGCAGTCTGCCTTGATAGAGTGCCGTCCGCAGCAGCGCGAGCAGTGTGTCTTCCGGCAAAGCGACCGGCGCTTCACCGCAATCTGCGGCCTTCTTCCACACGGCGCGAGCCGCAGGCGGCAGGAACGGTGCGCAGAACGCGAAATCACCGTCTCGCAAATGCGCTCGCAGCAGACTCGCCGAGGCAAAGCCGCTGTGCGGCGCGTATGCATCGTGGGCCGCGCCCTGCCGGAGCACCGCAAGCGGATGCATCCCGAGCGGGAGCAGGAAGCGGCAGTATTCCACGGCAAGCGTGTTGTTTGGGTTGTCTAAAAGAGCTGCCGCCTGCTTGTGAACTTTCGCTAATTCCTCCTGCCGTCTGGCGGCGTAGGACAGGTGCGGAGAGCCGGATTCACCCTCCATCGGCAGGCTGTTCAGGAGTTCTGCCGCCTGTAAAAGCAAATCCGCATCCGCAGTCTCCGCGCCGAACGACACCGTGCCGCACCCGAGTGCGTGCAGCGTCTGCACCGCACCCTTGGCGAAGCCCTCCGCAGAGGACAGCGCTGCCGCAAGAGGCAACTCAACCACGAGGTCAGCGCCGCAGCGCACGGCCATTTCGGCACGCGCGTACTTATCCAGCACGGCAAAATCGCCGCGCTGGACGAAATTGCCGCTCATCACGCACACGATCACGGCGTTTTCGCCGAGGCTGCGCCGGGTTTCGGCAATATGGTGCAGATGCCCTGTGTGAAACGGATTATACTCGGCGGTGATGCCGCATACGGTCATGACGGTGCTCCTTTCAGCGAGATGACAGCGGTCTGCAAGGTAAAAACCTCGAAAAAGGGGTTGTACATTTGCAAAGAATCGTGTAGAATAAAAATATAGCATTATTATATAGGCTTCCGCGGCTTTATGCAAGCCGCCAAATACGGCATAAGGGAGTTTTCGCAAATGAAAGTATTGGTAATCAACGCTGGCAGTTCTTCGCTGAAGTACCAGCTGCTCGACACCGAGTCGGGTGAGGTAATGGCGAAGGGCCTGTGCGAGCGCATCGGCATCGACGGTGTGCTGACCCACACCGGCAACAAGTCCGATGAGAAGTTCAAGTTTGACATCGCAATGCCCACCCACAAGGAAGCGATCCAGTCTGTTATCAACATTCTGCTCGATCCGGAAAAGGGTGTCATCTCCTCTATGAGCGAGATCGACGCAGTAGGTCACCGCGTTGTACACGGCGGCGAGTTCTTCTCGGACAGCGTTATCATCACCGAGAAGGTCCTCAAGGCTATCGAGGACTGCGTACCGCTGGCACCGCTTCACAATCCGCCTAACCTGACCGGCATCGAGGCTTGCCGCGAGGTTATGGGCCCGGATGTTCCGATGGTCGCAGTATTCGATACCGCATTCCATCAGACCATGCCGCAGTCCCACTATATGTACGCAGTACCGTATGAGTATTACGAGAAGTACAAGATCCGTCGTTACGGCTTCCACGGCACCAGCCATAAGTACGTTTCTCAGCAGGCTGCTGAGATGCTCGGCCGTCCGCTCGAGGAGCTGCGCCTGATTACCTGCCACCTCGGCAATGGTTCTTCTATCTGCGCAATCAACGGCGGCAAGAGCTTCGATACCTCCATGGGCTTTACTCCGCTGGACGGTCTGCCGATGGGCACCCGTGCCGGCAACATCGACCCGGCTATCATCGAGTTCCTGGCTGAGCACGAGCACATGGACGCACACGAGGTCATCAATATCCTGAACAAGAAGTCCGGTATGCTGGGTATCTCCGGCGTATCCTCCGACTTCCGTGATCTGGACGCTGCAGTTGCTGACGGCAACGCGCGTGCTGCTCTGGCTAAGGATATGTTCAACCTGTCCGTTAAGAAGATCATCGGTTCCTACGTTGCTGAGATGGGCGGCGTAGACGCTATCATCTTCACCGCAGGCGTAGGTGAGAACGACCGTTCGGTTCGCTGGGATGTCTGCGAGCACCTCGAGTACCTCGGCATCAAGATCGACCCGGAGAAGAACAAGTACCGCGGCAAGCAGATGGATATCTCCATCGACTGGGCACGCGTTCGCGTTCTGGTTATTCCGACCAACGAGGAGCTTATGATCGCCAAGGATACCGAGCGTCTGGTAAACGAGGCCAAGGCTCAGTAAGCCTTTCGTCAATTAGACAAATATGGGGGCGGAGCATAGGCTCCGCCTCTGTTTTTGCCCGGAGAGGAAACTTTTATGGAGCAAATTGATATCCCGCAGGAGCGCCGCTACTGCTCGAAGCTGGGATTTTCCGTGCTGGCGATCATGCTGTGGTCGATCCTCTGGCAGTTCGGCCTGTACTGGCTGGATGGCTGGATCCTGCCGTTCCGCATACCGGAAACGCTGTATTATCTGCTGCTGCTCGTCGGACATTATGCGGTATCGCTGCCGATTGTGTTCTGTTTGTGGCGTAAAACACCGCCGATGCCGTTCTGCAGGGAGCGGGCAGGCGCAAAGCGCATGGGCCGGTGGTTTGTCATCGGCTGTGCGCTGATGTGGCTCGGTTCGCTCATCGGCACGAA
The DNA here is from genome assembly GCF_003480365.1 of Butyricicoccus sp. AM32-19. Taxonomy (NCBI): domain Bacteria; kingdom Bacillati; phylum Bacillota; class Clostridia; order Eubacteriales; family Butyricicoccaceae; genus Butyricicoccus; species Butyricicoccus sp. AM32-19. Next base: position 128,126 of record NZ_QUIX01000001.1, read on the forward strand.
TATCAACGACATGGTCTACACCTTGACCGGACGCGATCCGGTCGGCATGGTGGACGAGAGCTTTTCGCAGATGTCCATGACGGCCATCGTTCTCGGTGCCTGCATTATCGGTCCGCTGTGTGAGGAGCTGGTGTTCCGCGGCCTGCTGGCCGGCCGTCTCGCGCGGTACGGGCAGAAGCCGGGCGCATTCATTTCTGCGCTGCTGTTCGGCCTGTATCACGCCAATCTGGAGCAGTTTTTCTACGCCTTTGCGCTCGGTCTGCTGCTGTCCTATGCGTACTACCGCACCGGACTGCTGCGTACCTCGGTGCTGCTGCACATGCTGTTCAACATCATCGGCTCGGTGGTGCCCATGCTGCTGCCGGATACCATAGCCGCGCAGTCGGCGCTCGGTCTGTTCTGGATGGCAATGCTGGTGATCGGCATAATTCTGCTCGTTCGCGGCAGAAAACAGCAGGTCTGGCTGCACGGACCCTGCGCGCCGTCGCTCAAAGCCGTTTTGCAGAATGCAGGCATGTTTCTGCTGATCGTCGCCTGCTTTGTGCAGACCGTGTTCAATTATCTATAAGGAGGAACGTCCATGCGGGTAGACCTGCATATGCACACCGGATATTCAGCCGATGCCCAGTATCCGCAGTCCATCGACGATAAAATTCACGCCTGCGAGCAGGCCGGACTGGATATCATCGGCATTACCGATCATCTGGATTTTCTGCGTTCGGGCGGCACGCGCGACAACCGTGACCCGGAAGCATGTGCGCGCGAGGTATGGGAAAAGCGCCGTCCGGCAGGGAACGGCGGTATTGAGGTTCTGGCGGGCATGGAGATCGGACAGCTGCACGCTACACCGGACGCGGACGATTTTGTCCGCACGCATCCGTTCGATATGGTCATCGGCTCGCTGCATGCTATGCCGAACGATCTGGATATCTACTTTCACGACTTTCCGAATATGGACTGCGACAAGTTCCTGCACGAGTATTTCGATCAGCTGCTGCTGCTCGAGGAGCACGGCGGCTTTGATGTGCTGGCGCATATTGACTATCCGCTGCGCGTGATGAAGCACGGCGACTATATCCCGTCGTTTGACAATTATATGGACCGCGTACAGCAGGTGCTGCGCTTGTGCATCGACCACGGCTACGCGCTTGAGCTGAATGCTGCCGGCATTGCGGGCTGGCAGAAAAAAGTCGGTCCACCGCAGAATATTCTGTACGAATACAAGCGCATGGGCGGCGAGCGCATCTCGATCGGTTCGGATTCGCATACGCTGGACACCGTGGCACGCGGCGTAGACAACTGCGTGAAGAATGCACTCGACGCAGGCTTTACCCACGTTACCGTGTTCCGAGAGCGCAAACCGGTGCAGATCGCACTGAAATAAATGTAGAGGCTGAAATAACATGTTTTTTGGAAGAAAGCAGGAAATTACACACGCGGATACGACCGTTCGTGCCCGTGCAAAGATCAACTTGACGCTCGACGTCACCGGACGGCGGGAGGACGGCTACCACACGGTGGAAATGGTCATGCAGTCGATCGCGCTGCACGATACCGTGCGTGTTACCACCATTCACGGCGAGAAAAAGCCGCGCGGCATCGTGCTGAGCTGCAGCCTGCCGTTTCTGCCGACCGACGAGCGCAATCTGGCGTACCGTGCGGCGGAGCTGTTCTACAAGGAGACCGGCGCACTACTCGAAACCTGCGAGATTCATATCGAAAAGCGCATTCCGGTTGCGGCAGGTCTGGCGGGTGGCTCGACGGACGCGGCGGCTGTGCTGCGTGCGCTCAACGCATTGCATACAGCCGGTCTGACCGACGACGAGCTGTGCGAGATGGGACTTAAACTGGGTGCCGATGTGCCGTTCTGCCTGCGCGGCGGCACCATGCTGGCGCAGGGCATCGGCGAGGAGCTGAGCCTGCTGCCCGATATGCCGCACTGCTGGGTCGTACTGTGTAAGCCGCCGTTTGCGGTGCCGACTAAGGAGGTCTATCAGGAGATCGACAGCGTGGATATTCTCGAGCATCCGGACAACAAGGGTATGATGGCCGCGCTCAATCAGGAAGATTACGAGGGCGTGTGCGCGTACCTGTCCAACGTGATGGAGACCGTTACGGCGGCAAAACGCCGACAGATCGGCGAAATCAAGTCGTTTCTCGCAGAAAACGGTGCGGACGGTACGCTGATGAGCGGCTCCGGCCCGACCGTGTACGGCCTGTTCTCGGATGAGAGCCGCGCCAAAACGGCAGCGAAAATGCTGCGTCGCCGTTTCGCGGATACATTCCTGACGGAAACCTGCAATTAAACGGGTATAGAAAGCCGCCTTTCGGGCATACTGGGTACACCGGATGCAGAAAGGCGGTTTTGTTATGCAGAAACAGGATAGAAAGGCACTTGCGGCAGTTCTGACAGCGGTTCTTGTGCTGTTCTGGTCGGCGTTTGCGCCGCAGAGTCCTCGTGCGGCATGGTGGTGTACGGCGTTTTCCATCACCTGCGAGGAGGCGGCAGGTGAGAGCAGAACAGGCAGCGACCGGGTGGAATTTCGGTCACTTCTGGCAGACTTGCTGCTTCACAAAGATAACACTTAACTTTTCAGTCGCTCTATGGTATAATGACACAGTGAAACACGAAATTCATTTGCCAACGGAGGAAATTTATGAAGATCATTAACGAAAAGGGCAAGCTGTTCGGCATCATCAATGTTGTCGATCTGCTGGTGCTGGTCGCTGCGATCGCTGTCGTAGCCGGTGTCGGTTACAAGCTGTTTGCCAAGCAGATCAAGGAGGTTGCGTCTCCGCAGGTCTCCCTGACGATGACCGTCCGCGTACGCGGTGCAACGCCGTTCCTGGTAAACGAGGTGCAGCGCAACAGCCAGGTAGGCAAGTCACTGGTAAACGGCAACAGCTATGTCAATGCGCAGATCACCGACATGAAGATCGATGATTACAATCAGCAGGTTACCACCGCTGACGGCCGCATTGTAACGGCAACCGATCCGGAGAAGAAGGATCTGGTATTCACCATCACGACCAAGGTTTCCAAGGGCACGCCTGCACCGGCCATCGGTACGCAGGAGGTGCGCGCAGGCCGTACATTCATTGTAAAGACCAACGATTTTGAGACGACCGGCAACATTGATTCGGTCGATATTGCGGATAATTAAAGCCTATGAAAGCGTTATTTGAAAACAGTCTGTTCGTGCGGCTGCTGATGTGTCTGCGCGCATGGTACCACGAGGGCGCTATCGCGGGATTCTTTAACCGTATCCGGCAGGCGTACCCAAGCTCGGTGTTCTGCCGTCTGTGGAATAAATTCTGCGCGGCACCGATATGTACCTCGGCGAACAGCATCTATGCGCGGATTCTGGCAGCGCTGCGCCGGTTTGTCGAAAAACTGGGCGGAATTGCGGCAAACAGCCTGATCTACCGCATCTGCCTTGCTGTCTGGCGGCCGATTGAGCGTGTCGCAGGCGGCGGCCTGATCGGCAGAGCCTGCAGGTTCGTCGGCATGCGCGGTCTGCTGCTGATTTGTCTGGCGATGTATCTGCCGCTCGATTCCGCTGTCCGCTGGGTGTCGGATGCCGGCTATCTGCCGTCGTTTGTGGCATCCGTGTGGGATGAGTGCCTGATGCTTGCTGCATTTGCGTACATCCTGTGGCACATGGCGATGAAGCGTGCGCCGCTCGGCTCGCGTGCCACGCCGGTGGATGCCTATCTGCTGCTGTTCATCGCGGTCGGCTTTTTCCTGATGTGTGCGGTTTCTCCGAATACGCATATCGCGGTAGCAGGCTACCGTGCGGTTGTGGAGTACCTGTTCTGGTTCTTCCTCGTCACCCGCCTGATTGAAAACGACCGCGATTTCGCGGTATTCTACGGTGCGCTCGTCGTGATGGCGCTCTGCATTGCGGCGCACGGTATTTACCAGTATATCGTAGCCGCGCCGATTCCGTCGAGCTGGGTCTCTCAGACCGAGGCCAGCGTGCGTACGCGCGTGTACTCGCTCACCGGCAGCCCGAATATCATGGGCAGCCTGCTGGTGCTGTTTGCCCCGATGGTGGCAGGACTTGCATATTACAGCAGTAAAATGTGGGTCAAGGTGCTGGCCGTCTGCGCGACCGGCATGATGTGTCTGAGCTGCGTTTTCACCTTCTCCAAGGGTGCCTGGGGCGGTCTGGCAGTAGCCGTTGTGATTTTCGCTATCTTTCTGGACCGCCGCCTGATCGCGCTGATGGGCGTGGCCGGTGTCGGTGCACTGCTGGCAATCCCGTCTATTGCGAACCGCATCACGTATCTGTTTACCGCGGATTACCTTGCAGCAAGCCGCCGCGCAGGTCGTGTCATTCGCTGGTCCAAGGGTCTCAAGCTGCTGCAGGAGAGCAATCCGGTGCTCGGCTTCGGCCTCGGCCGCTTCGGCGGCGCGGTTGCCATGCAGAACAAGGTCATCGAGGAGACCAAGGATTTCTCCTACTTCTACATGGATAACTATTATCTGAAAACGCTGGTCGAGATGGGTTATCTCGGTCTGGCGTTCTTCATCCTGCTGCTGTTCGGTCTGGTGCTGTGGAGCCTGCGCTCGATCGGCCGTACCGGCTACACCAAGGGCGACCGCACGCGCGTGCTGGCGGTTTCCATGTTCGCAGGCATGTGCGGCGTGCTGGTGCACTGCTACTTCGAGAATATCTTCGAGGTGCCGTATATGATGGCGTATTTCTGGAGCATGGCGGCAGCGGTTATGTACCTCGGGTACTTCCGAAAGCGAAAAAACTGATTTTTTAGAGAACCTTCGTGAGAGGGTTCTCTTTTTTTCTAGGCACCGACTCGGCGAGGCATACGAACCGCGCAGGCGGTTCGCCCTTAACGGGCGGGGAGTTTTCGCTTGCGATCAAGCGGGGGGATTCGCCGTCTGCGGACGGCGGGAACGTTGCGGCGCCTGCCGCGGGGGCAAAAAGGAAGGGACACCTACGGTTTCCCTTCCTCTTTGAACTCCTACCTTTCCCTTGTTAGGATAGATTGGGTGCAGACGGTAGACTGCGTAAGCAGGAAAAGGACACGGCAGTCGGGTTACTCTTGCGTGTCTTTCTCCGCCTTTTCGCAGTTCACAGACAGCGTACTGCTACACATACGGGCTACTCTGCGCAGGCGCGGCATGACCGTGCCGCGCAATTCGTGAGCGCGTTATAATAGACAGGGTCTGCGAGGATAAATTGTACCAAACGCTTAATTCGCAGGTGCCGTGCGGTATAACGTGTTAAAGAGTTGCGCGGCACTGTCATCCCCCAGGGGGCCCTCTCTTGCCCTACGGGCAATTCACCTTGTGCCGCGCCTGCTGGAAGTAGCCGACCTGTGTAGCAGAACACTATCCGACCCTGCGAACAGGTCACGAAAAACACGGAAGAAAAAATCCTCTGCCGTTCCCCTGTTTCGCAGCGGTCACATGTAGGTAATCTGCGTCAGATTAGGAAGCAAGGGAAAGGTAGGAGTCCAAAGAGGAAGGAAAACCGCAGGTTGTCCTTCCTTTTTGCCCCTGCGGCGGATGCCGCACGTTCCTGCACTCCGCAGAGCACAAATCCCGCTGAATCGCAGGCGAAAACCTCGGTTTAACATAGATTTTACTCGAAAACACACACTTTACTTAAACTTAACGAACTCTCGCTTTTGCATTTTACAAAACTTCCGTAAGATAATCTTGTAACAAAAAACGAAGACGAATGTAAAAGGAGAACTAATTATGAAAAAGAGCATTTCCATGCTTCTGGCAGCACTGATGCTGACCGGTGCACTGAGCGGCTGCGGAGGCAGCTCCTCTTCCGATTCTTCGGATTCCCAAGCAAGCGGTAATGACAGCGGCGTATCCGGTGCAATCACCGTTATCTCACGTGAGGATGGTTCCGGTACGCGCGGCGCGTTCATCGAACTGACTGGTGTAGAGGAGAAGAACGACGCAGGCGAGAAGATCGACAATACCACCGCGGATGCCGAGATCGCCAACAAGACCGATGTTGTGCTGACCAGCGTAGCAGGCAACGAGAAGGCTATCGGCTACATTTCCCTCGGTGCGCTGAACGACACCGTAAAGGCTGTCAAGGTAGACGGCGCAGAAGCTGCCGTAGATAACGTAAAGGCAGGCACCTACAAGCTGTCCCGTCCGTTCAATATTGCAACCAAGGGCGAGCCGACCGGCGTAGCCAAGGATTTTATCAACTTCATCCTCTCCAAGGAAGGTCAGGCTGTTGTAACCGATAACAAGTACATCGCTGTTGACGACAATGCAGCAGCCTTTACTTCCGACGGTTCCTCCGGCCAGATCGCAGTTGGCGGTTCCTCCTCGGTATCCCCGGTTATGGAGAAGCTGATCGAGGCGTACAAGGCTGTAAACCCGAACGCAAGCATCGACCTGCAGACCTCTGACTCCACCTCCGGCATGACCGGCGCAATGGACGGCACCTTTGCCATCGGCATGGCATCTCGCGAGCTGAAGGATGACGAGACTGCACAGCTGACCGGCACCGCCATCGCGCTGGACGGCATCGCAGTAGTCGTAAACCCGGCGAACACCATTGACGACCTGTCTATGGATCAGATCAAGGGTATCTATGTCGGTGACATCACTGACTGGGGCGATCTCGCGTAAGCGAATTCACAGACTGATAAAACAGGGCGAAGCGATTCGCCCTGTGCCTGTATAGGAGAAAGATTTATGAAAAACCTTCGGGAAAACCTGATGCACATGGTATTTTTCCTCTGTGCGCTGACCTCCATCTTTGCGGTGGTGCTCATCTGTATTTTCCTGTTTGCGAACGGTGTGCCTGCCATGAAGGAGATTGGCCTGCTGGACTTCCTCACAGGCGCGAAGTGGAAGCCGGGCAACGACATTTACGGCATCCTGCCGATGATCCTCGGCAGCCTGTACATCACCGCCGGTGCGATCGTTATCGGCGTGCCGATCGGTCTGCTGACCGCGGTATTCATGGCATTCTACTGTCCGAAAAAGCTGTACGGTCTGCTCAAGCCGTGCACCGAGCTGCTGGCCGGTATTCCGTCCATCGTATACGGCTTCTTCGGCATGGTCATTATCGTACCGGCAGTCCGTGCGGTGGCAGGCGTGTTCGGCGCGGATATCTCCGGCTCGTCCATTCTGGCGGCGTCCATCCTGCTCGGCATTATGATTCTGCCGACCATCATCGGTGTGTCCGAAGCGGCGCTGCGTGCGGTTCCGATGAGTTACTACGAGGGCGCCGTTGCCATGGGCGCACGGCATGAGCGTGCCATATTCACGGTTATGGTACCGGCTGCCAAGTCCGGCGTGCTGGCTGGCATCGTGCTCGGCATCGGCCGCGCCATCGGCGAGACTATGGCGGTTATCATGGTAGCGGGCAACCAGCCGCGGCTGACCGGCAGTATGCTCAAGGGCATCCGCACCATGACGGCAAACATCGTGCTTGAGATGGGCTACGCCACCAGCCTGCACCGTGAGGCGCTTATTGCGACCGGCGTTGTGCTGTTCGTATTCATTCTGCTCATCAATCTGGCATTCTCGGTTCTCAAGAGGAGGAAGGAAGCATGACAAGAGAAGCTGTCTCTGCTGCAAAACCGGCAGTGCGCGTACAGGCAAAGACCGAAAAGGTGCACGGCGCCGCATCTGCGGCTGTGCTCAAGGGTTTGGTGTACGGCGCGGCTATGCTGACTTTTGCGGTACTGCTGTTCCTGCTCGGCTATATTCTGGTGACGGGCATTCCGCATCTCAAGCCGTCGCTGTTTCAGTGGAATTATACCTCTGAGAACGTCTCGATGATGCCTGCCATCCTCACTACGGTTGAAACGACCGCGCTGGCACTGCTGCTGGCCGTGCCGCTCGGCCTGTTCACCGCCGTGTACCTGAATGAGTACGCCAAGCGCGGCAATAAGCTGGTAAACGTCATCCGCATCACGACCGAGACGCTTTCCGGCATTCCGTCCATTGTGTACGGCCTGTTCGGCATGCTGTTCTTCGTCACCAGGCTGCACTGGGGATACTCGCTGCTGGCCGGTGCGATGACGCTGGCGATCATGATCCTGCCGCTCATCATGCGTACCGCTGAGGAAGCACTGATTGCGGTTCCGGATTCCTACCGCGAAGGCTCGTTCGGTCTGGGTGCCGGACGTCTGCGCACGGTATTCCGCATCGTGCTGCCTGCTGCGGGTCCCGGCATCCTGTCCGGTGTTATCCTCGGTATCGGACGCATCGTCGGTGAGACTGCGGCGCTCATCTTTACCGCAGGCACCATGGCACAGATTCCCGGCCTGTTCCAGTCCGGCCGTACGCTGGCCATCCACATGTATGTGCTCTCGGGTGAGGCGCTGCACATGAACGAGGCAAATGCTACCGCAGTTGTTCTGCTGCTGGTGGTCCTGCTGATGAATACGCTTTCCGCTCTGGCAGCGAAAAAGCTGACCAAGAAGTAAATGGAGAATGAACATGGAAAATAAGATCGAAATTCACAATATGAATCTGCATTACGGCGATTTTCACGCCCTGCACGATATCAATCTGGATATCAAGGAGAATGAGATCACCGCATTCATCGGACCGTCCGGCTGCGGCAAGTCTACGCTGCTGCGTTCGCTCAACCGCATGAACGATCTGGTGGAAAACTGCCGTATCACGGGCGATATCATGCTTGACGGTCAGGATATCTACAAGAACTGTGACGTCAATCTGCTGCGCCGCCGTGTCGGCATGGTATTCCAAAAGCCGAATCCGTTCCCGATGTCGATTTATGACAACATCGCCTATGGTCCGCGCACGCACGGCATCAAGAGCCGTTTGCAGCTTGACGAGATCGTCGAGACTTCGCTCAAGCGTGCCGCTATCTGGGAGGAGACCAAGGATAACCTCAAAAAATCCGCGCTGTCCATGTCCGGCGGTCAGCAGCAGCGTATCTGCATCGCGCGTGCGCTTGCCGCAGACCCGGAGGTGCTGCTGATGGACGAGCCGACCTCTGCGCTTGATCCGATCTCCACCGCGAAGATCGAGGACCTTGTGCTCGAGCTCAAAAAGGATTATACTATCGTTATGGTAACGCATAATATGCAGCAGGCCACCCGTGTTTCGGATACGACCGCATTCTTCCTGCTTGGCGACATGATCGAAGTGGATGACACCGAAAAGCTGTTCTCCATGCCGTCGGACAAGCGCACGGAAGACTACATTACGGGGAGGTTCGGCTAATGAGAAACCGTTTTGACAATCAGCTTGCGGAGATGAACAATGAGCTGATCTCGATGGGAGCACTGTGCGAAAACGCAATCGCCAGTGCGGTAAAGGCTCTGCTTGAGGGCGATATCAAGCTGGCGGCGGCCGCCATCCGCATCGATCAGGAGATCGACCGCAAGGAACGCGAAATCGAGTCCATGTGCCTCAAGCTGCTGCTGCAGCAGCAGCCGGTGGCAAGCGATCTGCGTCTGATCTCCTCCGTGCTGAAAATGATCACGGATATCGAGCGTATAGGTGATCAGGCAAGCGATATTGCGGAGATTGTAACGTATCTGTCCGGTGCGTGCGGTCACAACACGCATATCGACCAGATGGCGCAGGCAACCATTAAAATGGTGACCGACAGCCTGGACGCGTTTGTCCGCCGTGACCTGACCCTTGCATGGAGCGTTATTGAATATGATGACGTGGTAGACCGCCTGTTTGACGAGTGCAAGAGCGACCTCATCGCGGAGATCGCGCAGAACCCGGAGGACGGCGAGCGCGTACTCGATGTGCTGATGATCGCCAAGTATCTGGAGCGTATCGGCGACCACGCGACCAATATTGCCGAATGGGTGGAGTTTTCCATCACCGGCTCGCATAAAAGTGCAATGCACGGCGCGGAAGCGGCGGCACGCTGACAGAAATCGGAGTGTAATATATGATATACTGTGTGGAAGATGATGCGGGTATCCGCGAACTGGTGGTGTATACACTGCGCAACACCGGTTTTGAGGCTGACGGCTTCGAGGACAGTGCGGCGCTGACCGCTGCTCTGAAAAAATGCAAGCCGCAGCTGATTCTGCTGGATATCATGCTGCCCGGTGAGGACGGCATCACTATTCTGCGTCGTCTGCGCGCAGCGCCGTATACGGCGAGGGTTCCGGTCATTCTGCTGACTGCGAAAAACACGGAGTACGACAAGGTAGTCGGTCTGGACACCGGTGCGGATGATTACATTCCCAAGCCGTTCGGCATGATGGAGCTGATCGCGCGCATTCGTGCGGTCCTGCGCCGCACCGAGGATATGCAGGACAAGGATGAGCCGCGTCCGCTGGTAGCCGGCGGCATCTGTGTGGATGAGCGTGCTCACACCGTATTCGTTAACGGGCAGGAGGTGCAGTTGACGCTCAAGGAGTACCAGCTGCTGTGCCTGCTGATGAAAAAACGCGGTGCCGTGCTCACGCGCGATGTGCTGCTCGAGAATATCTGGGGCTATAATAATGAAAGCGAAACCCGCACGGTCGATGTGCATATCCGCACGCTGCGGCAAAAGCTGGGCGCGGACGGTGCGCTGATCGAGACTGTCCGCGGTGTCGGCTACCGTATGGGAGAGCACACATGAGAAAGCGCGTATTCGGCAGCATTTTTCTCACGTCGCTTGTCACGCTGCTGCTGACGACCGGGCTGCTGCTGCTGGCGGTTCACGCCGGTCTGACCAATGATATGCGGCAGCGGCTGATAACGGAGAGCAGCTACCTGTCTGCGGTGGATGACATTCGGGAGGAACTGGAGGAGTGCGGCTCGGTGTACGCCGACCGTTTGACGCTGGTCGCGCAGGACGGCACGGTGCTGTACGACAACCGCACGAATGCCTCCGAGATGGAGAACCACGCCGTCCGTCCGGAGATTGCGGCGGCAGAGAAGAAAGGCGCGGGTGAGGACAACCGTCTGTCCGAAACCTTCGCTGAGCAGACGTTTTATTACGCGGTCCGTCTGAAAAACGGCGATGTTCTGCGTATTTCCGCAACTGCGGACAGCGTGTTCGGCGCACTGTCGAATGCGTCACCGTGGATTGTGCTGATCATCCTGCTGACGCTGTTGGTTGCAGCTGTGCTGGCAGGCTGGCTGACCGGTCTGTTCCTCAAGCCGATCGAAGCGCTCGACCTGCATGATCCGATGAAGGGCGAAGCCTATGACGAGCTGTCGCCGCTGCTGCACCGCATGGACAAGCAGAACCACAAAATTCAGGCGCAGATGGACGAGCTGCAGCGTCGTCAGGCTGAGTTTGACGACATTACGGCCCGCATGGACGAAGGTCTGGTGCTGTTTTCCGGCAAGGGCATGATTCTGTTCGCCAATCACGCTGCGCGGGCGCTGTTTCCGCATGACAGTGCGGAAAGAAGCTATCTGACGCTGTGCCGCGATGCGAATTACATTCAGGTGGTCGAGCAGGCGCTCGACGGCAAAGGCGCGCACGGAAAACTTGAGCGGAATGGCCGCATTTATGAACTTACGGCAAGCTCGGTGGAGGAGAACAGCGCATGGCACGCGGCCGTGCTGCTGATCGTGGATATTACCGAGCGCGAGCGTGCCGAGCAGCAGCGGCAGGAATTTACCGCCAACGTGTCGCACGAGCTGAAAACGCCGCTGACCAGCATCATGGGCTACGCGGAGATCATCGCGGGCGGCATTGCCAAGCCGGAGGACGTGGCGCCGTTTGCGGGCAAGATCCGCACGGAAGCGCAGCGGCTGCTGGCGCTCATCGAGGATATCATTCATCTGTCCCGACTGGATGAAGGCGGAGAAACGGTGGCCTTTGAGCCGGTGGAGCTGTCCGCACTCTGTGATACTGTGCGCGACCGCCTGCAGAGCAAGGCAGCAGGCAAGGGCATTGCGCTGCACATCGAGGGAGAACCGGCTGCGGTTTCCGGTCAGCGCCGCACGCTTGAGCAGATGATCTTTAATCTGACGGATAACGCCATCAATTATAATAAGCCGCAGGGCAGCGTGACGCTTGTGACCGGCACAGAGAACGGCCGGCCGTTCGTGCAGGTGGCGGATACCGGCATCGGTATCGCACCGGCGGACCAGCAGCGCGTGTTTGAGCGGTTCTACCGCGTGGATAAAAGCCACAGCAAGATGACCGGCGGCACCGGACTGGGGCTTTCGATTGTCAAGCATGGTGCGGCACTGCATCATGCGGAGGTTGAACTGAAGAGTGTACTCGGCGAGGGGACTTGCATTACTTTGCGGTTTCCTAAAGAATGAAATGCGCTCTGCGGAGCGTGGGAGACTGCCGCGCCCCGCGGCGGGGCAAGAGGGTAGACACCTACGGTTTCTACCCTCTTAACTCCCGTTTCCCTTTGTTTCTTAGCCCGGCAAAAATCGGAGAGCGGCGACTGCTTCGAAATAAGGGGAACGGCAGAGGATTCTTTCTATCGTAGGGGAGCACAGTGTGCTCCCATTTCTTGCCCTATTCGCAGTGTCAGATAATGTACTGCTACACATACGGTTAAATCTACGCAGGCGCGACATGCCCGTGTCGCGCAACCCTTTGGTGCGTTGTAACGCACGGCACCTACGAATTTGGCTATCTGGGACAATTTATCTTCGCAGGCCCTGCCTGTAACAACGCGCTCACGAATTGTGCGGCACTGTTATGCCGCACTCAGCGTAGATTTAACCGTATGTGTAGCAGTACGCTATCTGTGAACTGCGAAAAGGCGGAGAAAGACACGCTGTGGTAACCCGACTGCCGTTTCCCATTTTCGCAGCGGTCACATGTCGGCAATCTGCGCCAGACCCTCTAAGGGAAAAGGGGAGATTTACAAGAGGGTGGAAAACCGCAGGTTGTCTACCCTCTTGTGCGCCCGCGCGGCGTCAGCGCAGTTCCGTTCGCCTCGCAGGCGAAATCCTCTCAAAAAAGAAAATCTCAAAAAATTAAGAAATTTTGAAAAAAACACTTGCGCGATACACCCGGTGTAGTGTATACTAATTACAGTTGCGCAAATGCGTAACCGAATTGCCGCGCAAAGGAGTTTCTCCTGCGCACGCCCATTGGCCATCAACCGGATTTTCCCGGCGTGGTCCCTGGTGCGGTCCAAAAACGGCCGACCTGCCGTTATACCGGGTAATCAAGCAATTTGACTGCAAAACAGGCTAAAACTGCGTAAAAATCAGCACTTTTCCGATTGCAGCCATTGGTTTCTCGTGCTATAATTAACGCTGGTCTGGTTGAGTACTGGACCGGCGATTTTTTATCCCCGCCGCTGTCCGTGGAAGGGCCACGAACAGTGTAAAGAAAAGTGGAGGGCAAACAGACAAATCAGAACCGGATTAACCCACCGGCGCTCGATTGCTGCACTACCCCCAAACTTCTTATATTAAAGGAGAGCATTTTATGCAGATCACTGATCCTATCGCGGATATGCTGACTCGTATCCGCAACGCTGGCAATGCTCGTCATGCCAGTGTGGATGTACCCGCATCCAAGATGAAGAAGGCTATTGCCCAGATCCTGCTCGACGAAGGCTACATCAAGTCTTTCGAGGTTGTAGAGGGCAACACCCAGGGCATTATCCGCATCGCACTGAAGTACGTTGATAACCGCCAGAAGGCTATCACCGGCATCAAGCGTGTGTCCAAGCCGGGCCTGCGTGTATACGCTGGCGCACAGGAGCTGCCGAAGGTACTCCGCGGCCTTGGTATTGCCATCGTTTCCACTTCCAGAGGCGTCATGACCGACAAGAAGGCTCGCGAGCTGAATGTCGGCGGTGAAGTTCTCGCATTTGTATGGTAAGGGAGGTATAAACAATGTCTCGTATTGGTAGAATGCCGATTGCCATCCCGGCCGGCGTTGAAGTCAAGATTGACGGCAGCGTTGTTACCGTGAAGGGCGCTAAGGCAACCCTTACCCGCGAATTTCATCCGAACATGACCATCGCGGTAGAGGGCAACGAAATCCTCGTAACCCGTCCGAACGACGACAAGCACAACCGCGCACTGCACGGCCTCACCCGCAGCTTGGTTCACAACATGGTTGTTGGTGTTACCGAAGGCTTCAAGAAGGAGCTGAGCGTTCAGGGCGTTGGTTACCGTGTCGCTAAGCAGGGCAAGGATCTGGTTATGAACCTCGGCTACTCGCATCAGGTTACCATGAGCGAGGTAGAGGGCATCACGATCGACGTTCCGAACCCGAACACGATCATCATCTCCGGTCCTGACAAGCAGAAGGTTGGCCAGTTTGCAGCGGAAGTCCGCGAGAAGCGTCCGCCGGAACCCTATAAGGGCAAGGGCATTCGCTACGCTGATGAGTATGTCCGCCGCAAGGAAGGCAAGACCGGCGCTAAGAAGAAGTAAGGAAAGGAGAGGCGAAAATAAATGGTTTCGAAGAAGGATTCCAACAAGGCGCGCCTTCAGCGCCACAAGCGCGTACGCGCTAAGATCAGCGGCACCGCTGAGCGTCCCCGTCTGGACGTATTCCGTTCTGCAAAGAACATCTATGCACAGGTTATTGACGATGTAGCCGGTGTAACCCTCGTATCCGCCTCGACTGCAGAGAAGAGCTTTACCGAGTACGGCGGCAACAAGGAAGCAGCCAAGAAGATTGGTCAGATCGTTGCCGAGCGCTGCAAGGCTAAGGGCATTGAGACTGTCGTGTTTGACCGCGGCGGCTATGTGTTCCACGGCCGCGTGAAGGAGCTCGCAGATGGCGCCCGTGAGGGCGGCCTGCAGTTTTAATCGGGAGGAGGTAAAACATGGCTCAGTTTAACAGAAACGATAAGCGTGAGGACGAGTTCTCCGAGAACGTTGTAGCGCTCAACCGCGTTGCCAAGACCGTTAAGGGCGGCCGAATCTTCAAGTTCGCAGCTCTGGTCGTTGTAGGCGACGGCAAGGGTACTGTCGGTTTCGGCCTCGGTAAGGCTTCCGAGGTTCCGGACGCTATCCGCAAGGGCATCGAGGACGCCAAGAAGAACCTCGTTAAGATTTCTCTGAAGGGCACCACCATCCCGCACGAGGTTATCGGCGAGTTCGGTGCAGGCCGCGTTCTGCTCAAGCCTGCTGCTCCCGGTACCGGCGTTATCGCCGGCGGCGCTGTTCGTGCAGTAGTTGAGGCTGCCGGCATCAAGGACATCCGTACCAAGTGCCTGCGTTCCAACAACCCGCAGAACGTTGTTACCGCAACGATGGAAGGCCTGAAGAGCCTGCGCGACGCAGCTCAGGTAGCTGCTGTACGCGGCAAAGCCGTAGAAGAACTGTAAGAAAGGGGTAACTGACAATGGCTAACATGAAGATTACCCTGAAAAAGAGCCTGGCTGGTCGCTTGGAGAAGCACATCGCAACGGCTCATTCTTTGGGGCTTAAGAAGATCAATGACGTAACCGTTCAGCCGGACAACGCGCAGACGCGCGGCAAGGTAAAGCAGATCGGTTACCTGCTCGAAATCGTAGAGGAGGCGTAACCCATGAAGCTGCATGAATTGACGCCTGCCGCAGGCGCTACCAAGCCGGCATACCGTAAGGGCCGCGGCGCTGGTTCCGGCAATGGCAAGACCGCAGGTCGCGGTCACAAGGGCCAGTGGGCCCGTTCCGGCGGCGGTGTCCGTCCGGGCTTTGAAGGCGGCCAGATGCCTCTGGCACGTCGTCTGCCGAAGCGTGGTTTCCACAACATTTTCGGCACCACTTACGCACCGGTCAATGTTTCCGCACTGGAGAAGTTTGAAGACGGCGCTGAGGTAACTGCAGAGATCCTCTGCAATGCCGGCATCGTTAAGAATGCTCTCGACGGCATCAAGATCCTCGGCACCGGCACGCTGACCAAGAAGCTGACCGTTAAGGCAGCTGCTTTCTCGGCTTCCGCAAAGGAGAAGATCGAAGCCGCAGGCGGAAAGGCCGAGGTGGTTTAAGGTGTTTCAAACCCTTAAAAACGCCTGGTCTATGCCCGAACTGCGCAAGAAGATGCTGTACACTCTGTTCATCATCCTGATCTTCCGCTTTGGTTCGTGCATTCCGGTTCCGTTTATTGATACCGCGCTCCTGTCTCAGTACTTTGAGCAGGCATCGGTAAACGGTTCAATGCTTGGTTATCTGGATATGTTCACCGGCGGTGGTCTGTCTCGTGCGACCATCTTCGCAATGTCCATCACCCCGTATATCAATGCATCCATTATCCTTCAGCTGCTGACTGTTGCCATCCCCGCTCTTGAGCGCATGGTAAAGGACGGCGGCGAGGAAGGCCGTGAGAAGATTGCAAGCTGGACCCGTTACCTCGGCGTTCTGCTCGGTCTGCTCCAGGGCCTGTCCTACTACGCACTGCTCCGCAACGGTTTCGGCGGCAAGACTATGCTGTCTAACACCGGCGCGCTTGCAGCCGTAACCATTATTGTAACTTTCACCGCAGGCACCGCGCTGATCATGTGGATGGGCGAGCATATCACCCAGAAGGGTATTGGCAACGGCATTTCGATCATCCTGTTCGCAGGTATCGTTTCCCGCGGTCCGTCGCTCATGCGTACGCTGGTTGACCTGTTCCAGACCGGCACGAGCGGCATCGTTTCCGGCATTGCAATGATTATCGTCGGTCTTGCGATCGTTGTATTCATCGTTTATATGTCGAATGCAGAGCGCCGCATCCCGGTTCAGTACGCAAAGCGCGTAGTTGGCCGCAAGATGTACGGCGGTCAGTCCACCCACCTGCCGATCAAGGTCAATGCGTCCGGCGTTATGCCGATCATCTTCGCATCGTCCATCCTGTCCCTGCCGCAGACCATTTCGATGTTCTGGCACCCGGAGAGCGGCTCGGTTGGTGCGCATATTCTTAACCTGTTCTCTCAGACCAGCGTGTTCTACATTGTACTGTACGCACTGCTGATCCTCGCATTTGCATACTTCTATGCATCCATCCAGTTCAACCCGATCGAGATCGCCAACAACCTGAAGAAGAACGGCGGCTTCATCCCGGGCTTCCGTCCAGGCAAGCCGACCAGCGACTTCATCAC
Source organism: Butyricicoccus sp. AM32-19 (assembly GCF_003480365.1). Classification (NCBI taxonomy): domain Bacteria; kingdom Bacillati; phylum Bacillota; class Clostridia; order Eubacteriales; family Butyricicoccaceae; genus Butyricicoccus; species Butyricicoccus sp. AM32-19. Next base: position 145,081 of record NZ_QUIX01000001.1, read on the forward strand.
CAAGGCACTCGGCAAGGTCACCTTCGTTGGTGCGCTGTTCCTCGCTGTTGTAGCACTGCTCCCGCTGATCGTAGGCGCAGTAAACTCCAGCCTGAGCAACGTAGCACTGGGCGGCACCTCGGTTATCATCGTAGTAGGCGTTGCGCTTGATACGGTGAAGCAGATGGAAGCACAGATGCTGATGCGTCATCATAAGGGATTCCTGGAATAATTCTGGAGGCTGTGTTCAAATGAATTTAATTCTGCTGGGCGCTCCGGGCGCCGGTAAGGGCACGCTTGCTTCTTACCTGATCGAGCAGATGGGTGTACCGAGCATTTCCACCGGTAACATCCTGCGCGAAGCGATTAAGAACAATACTCCGCTCGGCCAGTCCGCTAAGGAGTATATGGATGCCGGCAAGCTGGTACCCGATGAAGTGGTTATCGGCATGCTGAAGGAGCGTATCGCTAAGCGCGACTGCAAGAGCGGTTTCATCCTCGATGGTTTTCCGCGTACGATTCCGCAGGCGGAAGCACTCGACGAGATTGCTCGCATCGACTGCGCTCTGTCCCTTGAGGTTGCAGACGACGTCATCGAAAAGCGCATGACCGGCCGCCGTGTCTGCCTGCGCTGCGGTGCAACCTATCACGTTGAGGCAAATCCGCCGCGCGTGAAGGACGTTTGCGACATCTGCGGCGATAAGCTGGTCATCCGCAGCGATGATCAGGCTGAGGTCGTTCGTCATCGTCTTGAAACCTACCATGAGCAGACCGAGCCGCTCAAGGGCTACTATGAAGCCCAGGGCAAGCTCAAGAGCATCGATGGTGCTCAGGGCATCACCGCTACCGAAAAGTTTGCAGTAGAGGCGCTGGGTCTGTAATATGATTCATATCAAGACGGAAAAAGAGCTTGAAAAAATGCGTGTTGCCGGCCGCCTTACCGCTATTGCGCGTAAGGCGGCGGCAGACGCCGTAAAGCCGGGTGTTACCACCTGGGAGATCGACCGCATCGTCCGCAAGATGATTGAGGATGCCGGCGCCAAGCCGTCTTTCCTCGGCTACGGCGGCTTCCCGGGCAGCGCCTGCGTATCGCTGAATGACCAGGTCATCCACGGTATTCCTTCCAAGCACGCAGTTGTCAAGGAAGGCGATATCGTTAAGGTTGATGTTGGTGCATACATCGGCGGTTTCCACGGCGACTGCGCCTGCACGGTTCCGTGCGGTGAAGTAAGCGAAGAGGCGAAAAAGCTGATCGCTGTAACACGTCAGAGCTTCTTTGAAGGCATTAAATTTGCCCGTGAGGGCTACCGCGTATCGGATATCGGCGCAGCCGTTCAGGCTTACGTCGAGGCCAACGGCTTTTCTGTCGTGCGCGACTACGTCGGTCACGGCGTAGGCGCTGCGCTGCATGAGAGCCCGGAGGTTCCGAACTACGGCAAACCGGGCCACGGCATTCGCCTGCAGCGCGGTATGGTCATCGCGGTAGAGCCGATGGTCAATGTGGGTGTTTACACGGTCAAGGTCCTGCCGGATGGCTGGACGGTTAAGACCAGGGACGGCAAGCTGTCCGCTCACTACGAAAACACCATCGCTATTACGGATGGAGAGCCGGAGATTCTTACGAATATCGACGGCGAAGTGCTGTAATGGCAGAGATTCGTACCGCCGACATTGTGCTGTCGCTGACCGGAAGGGACAGAGGACAGCTGATGCTGGTCGTCGCAGAGGAGGGGGATTTTCTTCTGCTGGCGAACGGACGTGCGCGCCGGGCCGAAAACCCGAAGCGCAAGCGCCGCAAGCATGTGAGCCTGCAGGGCCCATGCGACGAGCGCACACGGCTTAAGCTGCAAAGCGAAAGCCGGCTGACAAACAGCGAGATCCGCAAGGCGCTCGCCCTCTGGACAGGGGACGAGAACGCAAATTGACCGAGGAGGATAAACCACAATGGCAAAAGATGATGTGATTGAGCTCGAGGGTACCGTCGTAGAGGCGCTGCCCAATGCAATGTTTCAGGTAGAGCTTCCCAACGGCCATAAGATTCTGGCGCATATCTCGGGCAAGCTCCGCATGAACTTTATCCGCATTCTTCCCGGCGACAAGGTCACCGTTCAGATGTCGCCTTACGACCTGACCCGCGGTCGTATCACTTGGCGTTCCAAGTAAGATAAAAAGCGGGCGGAGGTACGCATGTGACCTGCGCGCCAGTGGTCGCCGGACAGGTTTCCGGTGTCCCATCCCACCAAAAATTTGATGGAGGTAAAATAACATGAAGGTAAGACCGTCTGTAAAGCCGATCTGCGAGAAGTGCAAGATCATTCGCCGTAAGGGCAAGGTTATGGTTATCTGCCAGAACCCGAAGCACAAGCAGAAGCAGGGCTAAGAGCACCTGACGGTGCTTATAGGGACTTTCAAAAAGTCCCTATATACGAAAATCAGTTCCAGTAGAAACTGATTTTCGATACCGAAATGACGCGATCCAAGATCGCTGAGTCAAGGTATAAAATGAACGGGCAAAGCTCGTCCATTTTATGATGACTGCAAGCAGTCATCAATAAATGCGCACCCAGGGGTGCGGATCATGGTTTACGCGAGCACGACAAGCACGCACGGCGAGTGCGGCGCTGCAGGAGCGGAGGCGGCTCCTATACTGTGTTTGCAAACACGCCTCAGTGTGTAACTATGGAGGTTATAATAGTATGGCACGTATTGCCGGTGTTGACCTTCCCCGCGAGAAGCGCGTGGAGATCGGCCTGACCTACGTTTTCGGCATTGGCCGCAAAACGTCCAACGAGATCCTTGCTAAGACCGGTATCAATCCGGATACCCGCGTTAAGGACCTGACTGAAGAAGAGGCTGCTAAGCTGCGTGAAGTCATCGAGCGCGACTACAACGTCGAGGGTGACCTGCGCCGTGAGATCGGCCTGAATATCAAGCGCCTGGTTGAGATTGGATGCTACCGCGGCCTGCGCCATCGCCGCGGCCTGCCGGTTCGCGGTCAGCGCACCAAGACCAATGCTCGTACCCGCAAGGGCCCGAAGAAGACCATTGCGAACAAGAAGAAGTAAGGAGGGGAACGTATAAATGGCTAAGGTACAGAAGAAGGGCGCTGCGACCCGTACTCGTCGTCGTGAGCGCAAGAACATTGAAAAGGGCGCGGCACATATCCGTTCCTCTTTCAACAACACGATCGTTACCATTACCGACCTGAACGGTAACGCTATTTCCTGGGCTTCCTCCGGCGAAATGGGCTTCCGCGGTTCGCGTAAGTCCACTCCGTTCGCTGCTCAGACTGCGGCTGAAACCGCTGCTGCTGCTGCAATGGAGCACGGTCTGAAGACTGTTGAAGTATACGTTAAGGGCCCGGGTTCCGGCCGTGAGGCTGCAATCCGTGCACTGCAGGCCGCTGGCCTCGAGGTTACCATGATCAAGGACGTAACCCCGATCCCGCACAACGGCTGCCGTCCGCCCAAGCGTCGTCGAGTTTAATAGAGGAGGAACCAATAAATGGCTAAGAATACCCAGCCCGTTCTCAAGCGCTGCAAGACGCTTGGTCTTTCCCCTGCGGTACTTGGTTACTCCAAGTCCACGAAGCGTCAGCCCAAGCAGAGCCGCCGCAAGCAGTCCGAGTACGGCATGCAGCTGAACGAAAAGCAGAAGGTAAAATTCATCTACGGCGTACTCGAGAAGCAGTTCCATGCTTACTACGAGAAGGCTGAGCGCAAGCAGGGCATCACTGGTGAGATCCTGCTGCAGGAGCTCGAGCGCCGTCTGGACAACGTAGTTTTCCGCATGGGCTTTGCTAACACCCGCCGTGAGGCTCGTCAGCTGGTTAACCATGCACACTTCACCGTAAACGGCAAGCGCGTTAACATTCCGTCTTACCAGGTTAAGCCGGGCGACGTAGTTGCAGTTTCCGAGAAGTCCCGTTCTACCACCAAGTTCAAGTCTCTGCTGGAAGAGAACGGCAAGAAGGCTTGCCCGAAGTGGATCGAGAAGGCTAACGATTCCTTCGAGGGCAAGATCGTTGCGATGCCTGCACGTGACGACATCGACTATGATGTTGCCGAGCACCTCATCGTCGAGCTGTACTCGAAATAATAGACCCTCGCTTTTGGAACAGGCGCGGCGTCTGCTTCGCCTGTTCTATCTTAAGTTTCCAACCAACGTGAAGGAGGGTACCACATGATCGAAATCGAAAAACCGCGTATTGACTGTGAACAGCTCGCGGAGGACGGTTCCTACGGCAAGTTCGTTGTAGAGCCTCTTGAGCGCGGCTACGGCACCACGCTGGGCAACTCTCTGCGCCGCATCCTGCTGTCGTCTCTGCCGGGCACGGCAGCGTCCAGCATCAAGATCGCTGGTGTGCAGCACGAGTTTTCTACGATTCCGGGCGTTAAGGAAGACGTTACCGAAATCGTGCTGAATGTTAAGGGCATTATTGCCAAGCTGCATTGTGATGGTCCCAAGACGGTCTACATCGAGGCCGCCGGCGAGGGCGAGGTCAAGGCTGGCGATATTCATGCAGACGGCGAGGTTGAGATCCTCAACCCGGATCTGCACATCGCTACCCTGATGAGCGACGCGCGTCTGTCCATGGAGATTACGATGACTTCCGGCCGCGGCTATGTTCCGGCTGAGAAGAACAAGCAGCATCAGACCTCCATCGGCGTCATTCCGGTGGATTCGATCTACACGCCGGTTTACAAGGTAAACTACACGGTTGAAAACACCCGTGTACGCGACCTGACCGACTATGATAAGCTGACACTCGAGGTATGGACCGATGCAACCATCAACGCACGCGATGCGGTTTCGCTCGGTGCGAAGGTTCTGCGCGACCACCTCGATCTGTTCGTAGACCTGTCCGAGGAAATCGGCTCCAAGTCCACCGTTGTTGAAAAGGCTGAAGCGCAGCACGATAAGGTGCTTGAAATGACCATTGAGGAGCTTGACTTCTCCGTGCGTTCGTTCAACTGCCTCAAGCGCGCAGGCATCAACACGGTTGAGGACCTCATCAATACCTCTGAGGAGGACATGATGAAGGTTCGTAACCTGGGCCGCAAGTCCCTGGAAGAGGTTATCGGCAAGCTGGAGGCAATGGGTCTCCACCTCGCCAAGTCCGAAGAATAATCTGCGTCTTTCCGCCCGCAGCTTCGTCAGAAGCACGATTGCGTACCTTTGTACGCGGCACGCGCTTCTTCCTTGCTGTGAACGAAAATACTTGATTATTTCAAAGAGGAATTACTTGAACTGTTGCGGCGGTACGATTACCGCGCCGCCGCTTTACTTTAATTTGGAGGTAAACTCACATGGCTAACAATCGCAAGCTCGGCCGTGCTACGGATCACCGTATGGCTATGCTGCGTGCGCTGGTAACCTACCTGCTGGAGAACGGCAAGGTTGAGACCACGCTCGCTCGTGCCAAGGAAGTAGGCCCGCTGACTGAGAAGATGATCACCCTGGGCAAGAAGAACACCCTGGCATCCCGCCGTCAGGCTATGGCTTTCGTAACCAAGGAAGCTGTTGTTGCTAAGCTGTTCTCTGAGATCGCTCCGGAGTACGCTAACCGCAACGGTGGCTACACCCGCATCATCAAGACCGGCCCGCGTCGTGGCGACGCAGCTGAAATGGCGATCATCGAGCTGGTTAAGTAAGTTAAATTTTAACTTCTGACGACTCGATCTGTTCCAAAACAGAAAAATGATCCTAAAAAGGTTATCCAGTAGCGTGCTTATTGGATAACCTTTTTCTTTTTGCTTTTTTGCAGCCTGTATGTTACTATGTAGATAAATCGAAAGGCTAAATTCTGTCGAACAGGAAAAGGAGGGCCACAGATGTTTGCAATGCAGATGTTTGATATATTGAGTTTCATCGTCCCCATCATGTTTATTGTCGTATTTGGCATCATCATTTTTTCCATCATACAGGGGATAAGCACATGGCATAAGAACAACAATTCGCCCAGATTGACCGTACCGGCAGTGATCGTTGCAAAGCGGACAGATGTATTACATTACCAGCATGCCAATGCTGGCGACATGAGTGGAGCGCACGGCTTCCACACAACGTCGAGCACGACCTATTATGTCACGTTTCAGGTGGAAAGCGGGGACCGGATGGAGTTCCATGTTTCCGGCTCGGAATATGGTATGCTTGCAGAGGGTGATACCGGCAGACTGACCTTCCAAGGGACGCGGTATCTGTCGTTTGAGCGATAGTTTTTATTCGAGAGGGGACTGCGTATGCCGGAAAATATTCAAATAATCTGTTTGGTGCGGCTGTCTGCGGTCTGCTGATCGGTGTGGAGCGGCGAGAAAAAATGCAGGTGACCGAGCTTGCGGTCGGTCTGACAGACGGCAAAGGCGAACTTGTGCGTCTGTACGACTGGCTGGCACAGAGGAAAATCACCGTGCGCGAGATCAATCTCAAGCGGAAGGAAGGCAATTCGGTAAAAATTGTGCTATATATCGCCATGCCGCGGCATTTCGATAAAGCGAATTTCCTGCGGCTGCAGGAGGACATTCTGGGTGTGCAGTCGGTTGAGATATAAACGGAATAGCAAAGCCGTTCGGCAGAAATGCCGGACGGCTTTTGTGCTGATTGAATAATATAGCATTGAAATATAAGGAATTGTTTGGTATACTATAACAAACAAATAAAGGGAGGTCACAATATGAAAAAGAGAATCCCCGCAATCATCCTGATGTTTGCCCTGTTCCTGACCACATCCTATGCGGCAAACACTTATCGCAAGACGATCACCGTCACGTCCGGCGTCAATGTGGAATTTAACAACGAAGCAATCGACATGACAGACGCCAACGGTAAAGCGGTCGAGGCGTTTATCTACAACGGCACAACCTATGTGCCGATTCGTGCGGTGTCGAATGCGTTCGGCGCGGATATCGGCTACGACCGCAATACGCAGACGATTTCGATTTATGATGATTTCACAGAAATTGTTACAGCAGCGTATAAGTTGGAGCGTACAATTACCATATGCAGAGGAGAACTTGATCTTTATAATGAATCAATCAACGCGAATTTATTTACAATAAATCCAGCAACAAGAAATCCGGATAGTGAAGCTCTTATTAGCCGGAACGAGAAAATGTTACAGACATTGCAAAAGGAAAATATCAACTATTCGCTTTTGGAAGAAGAACTATTGCCGCTTTATAATGAGTTTATTCCGGCATATAGAAATGCAGTAAAGAATTATACAGCAATGTATAATCAAAAGAGTTATTCTAATATGAATTTGTGGAGTGCTTTTTCTCGTAGTGAAAACGAAGCAAATGTAAATGGTATTAGTTATAGTGTTGAGTTGGAATCTTTTTATGATTCGTTCAACTGGCGTGAATTTAAGTAATTGGCAGTTGGAATAAAAAAAGGAGATAGAGATTATGTACCTGAAAGCGACCTTATTCACCATATTAGGCTGGTTTATCGGCCTGATACTGGATGCAAACATCGATTTCGGTGACCCAATGGGTTTCCTCAGTCTGCGCATCCTGTTTCCCATCTTGGCCATGGGACTGTGCATCCTGCATGAGCTGAGACACGGCAGCAGCCGCTAATCCGCAAAATTTGCGGCTCACACGCCTAAATTTGTGCATTTTCACGGTAAAAACGGATATTTTTATTGCAAAAACGCTTGCAATGTACGGCAATGCGTGATATACTATCAGTGTAAGATGATAAGTAACCGTAAGGAGTGGCCAAGTGCCACTCCTTACGCTTTGCTCGGAGAAAATTTTTCAGTAAGGAGGGACGGCTTTGCAGGCAAAGCAGATCGTAGCCCGCGTAGAGGAACTGGTAAAGCCTTTGTGTGAACAGGCTGGTGTTTCCCTGTGGGATGTGGAGTTTGAAAAAGAGGGCGGACAGTACATGCTGACCGTCACCGTGGATCGTCCGGAAGGCGTTAATATCGACCAGTGCGAGCAGGTTTCGCGCGCACTCGATCCCATGCTGGATGAAAAGGAATTTGACGATATGCCGTCCTACACGCTGTGTGTTTCCTCGGCCGGTATGTCGCGCCGCCTCAAGCGCCCGGAGCATTTCCAGGCGTTCATGGGTCAGACCGTCGAAGTCGGCTTCTACAAGCCGATGAACGGTATGAAGCAGATCGAGGGCACACTCGCTGGCTATGACAACGGCGCTGTAACGCTGGAAGTGAACGGCGAGACCACTGTATACGAACCCAAAGACATTGCCGCAGTTCGACTGGCGGTAGAGATATAAGAAGGAGCTGAGTTGGAAAAAATGGTTAACGCAGAATTTTTTGACGCGCTGGAACAGCTGGAAAAGGAAAAAGGCATTCCGGTAGACTATATGCTCGACCGTGTAGGTCAGGCGCTGATCACCGCCTACAAGCGCGATAACGACGGCATGACCGATAATGTTTATGTTGAGCCGGACCGCGACAAGAAGACCATTCACATGTTTGTCCGCAAGACGGTTGTCAAGGCGGAGGACCTGTACGAGCCGTACGAGGAGATCACCCTCGAGGAGGCTGCCGAGTACAAGAATAACCCGATGGTAGGCGATATCATTGATATCGACATCCCGACCAAGTCCTTCGGCCGCATTGCGGCCCAGACTGCAAAGCAGGTTATCATTCAGGGCATCCGCGAGGCAGAGCGCGGCATGGTTATCTCCGAGTTCGAGAGCAAGGAACACGAGATCCTCAACGGCGTGGTTGCCCGCATTGATCCGCGCTCCGGCACCGCTTATCTGGATGTTGTTTCCGGCGGTGAGAAGAGCGAGGCTGTTCTGGCGGCTTCCGAGCAGGTGCGCGGTGAGGTCCTGACCGAGGGTCAGCGCCTGAAGGTTTATCTCATTGAGGTCCGCCGCGGCACCCGCGGCCCGCAGGTCGTTGTTTCCCGCACCCACCCGGGTCTGGTTAAGCGTCTGTTTGAGCTGGAGGTGCCGGAGATCCACTCCGGTATCGTCGAGGTCAAGTCCATCGCGCGTGAGGCAGGCAACCGCACCAAGATCGCTGTTGTTTCCCACGATGAGAACGTGGATCCGATCGGCGCATGCGTTGGTACCCGCGGTGCGCGTGTTGCCAACATCACCGGCGAGCTGAACGGCGAGAAGATCGACATCATCAAGTGGAACGAGGATATGGCGCAGTTTGTTTCTGCGGCACTCGCTCCGGCTGATGTTATCAATGCCACCATGCAGGCAGACAACAAGTCCTGCCGTGTCATCGTTCCGGACGATCAGCTGTCCCTCGCTATCGGCAAGGAAGGCCAGAACGCGCGTCTGGCTGCCAAGCTGACCGGCTGCAAGATCGATATCGCTCCTGAGTCTCAGGGCGAATAAGCAAGCGGAGGTGCGGCAGAATATGGTACAGAAGAAGATTCCCATGCGGCAGTGCCTCGGCTGCCGTGAAATGTTCCCGAAACGGGAGCTGATCCGCGTGGTGCGTTCGCCGGAAGGCGAGCTTTCGCTGGATTTCAAGGGCAAGGCACCCGGCCGCGGCGCATACCTGTGCGGCAAGCCGGAATGTCTGAAAAAGGCCCGCAAGAGCCGAGCGATCGAGCGTGCGCTCAGTGTAGAGGTGCCCGAGTCGGTCTATGACCAGCTTGAGCAGCAGATGGAACAGGAGGGTGCAAATGGCAACTGATCCGGTTCTGAGAATGCTCGGTCTGGCACGCCGTGCCGGCAAGCTGGCCTACGGTGACGAGCTGGTGCGCGAAGCGTGCTTCGACCACAAGACCCGCTGTGTGTTCATCGCGGGCGACGCAGGCGCAAATGCAGCGAAAAAGGCCGCATTTTACGCCGATAAGGCCAATGTGCCGTGCGTAACGTTGCCGCACGGCAAGCTGGAACTCGGCAGCGCGATCGGCAAGGCAGGCTGCGCGATGTGCGCGGTAGCGGACATCGGCATGGCGGCAGCAGCCGTAAATAAGCTGGCGGAGCAGGATCCTGCATACGCCGAAGTGGCGCAGCAGCTTAGCGAAAAAAACGCAAAGATCCAGTCCCGCAGGGGCGTCAAAAAGCATAAGGATAAGGCGGAAAAGACCGAGGAAGCGCCGGTCAAGACCGAAAAATCGGCAGAGGAGAAGCCCAAGCGCACCTACCGTAAGCCGTCCGGCGATCGCCCGTTCCGCAAGGAAGGCGACCGTCCGTATCGCAAGAATGACGGAGAGAAGCGCTCGTTCCACAAGGACGGCGAATATCGTCCGTATCGCAAGAATGACGGCGAGAAGCGCCCGTTCCGCAAGGACGGCGACCGTCCGTATCGCAAGAATGACGGCGAAAAGCGCCCGTTCCGCAAGGACGGTGAATATCGTCCGTATCGCAAGAATGACGGCGAGAAGCGTCCGTTCCGCAAGGACGGTGAATATCGTCCGTACCGCAAGAACGACGGAGAGAAGCGTCCGTTCCGCAAAGACGGCGAACGCCGCCCGTACCGTAAAAGCGGTGCCGGCAAGCCGAGCTTCAACAGCGGCAAGCGCAGCTTCCGCAATAAAACGTAATTTCCCGCGCCGCAGCGCGCATTCCAATAGCAAAGCATAGCTTTGCATCAAATGTGCGAGCTTTGCCCGTGCATTTGATACCAGAGCGGAGAAAAGTTTTGACACAGGAGGAACTTTTCGCAGCTTTGGACGTATCCGAACATTGTTCGGTACGTCCTCTCTCGTTCAAAACCGTGGTTTTGAACGAAGTGTGTAAGGAGGTTATTGCCCATGGCATTAGACAATAAATATCGGGTACACGAGGTCGCAAAGGACTTCGGCGTATCCACCAAGGAGATCACCGAAATCCTGACGAAGTATCGCTCTGCACCGAAGAATCACATGCAGGTGCTTGACGATACCGACCTGTCGGTCATTTTCGAGTATCTCACCCAGCATAATCAAGTAAGTGACATGGAAGGTACGCTGAACGCACAGGGCGCATCCCGCAAGAAGCCGGAGCAGTCCAAGGCGGAAACCAAACAGCAGACCGAGTCCAAGAGAGAGGAGCCTATCGTGCAGCAGCAGCCGACACAGAGCAAGGTAAAGCAGGTTCACCGCATTGACACCCGCGGCACCGGCGACGTAAACCTTGCAAAATATGATGATCATGTAGATAAGCTGGTTGACGCAAAGGCCGAGCGAATGGAGTCCAAGGGCAGCAAGAAGCAGAAGCTGACCAAGAAGTCTGACCAGCGCTCCAAGCCGTTCGGCAACAAGCGCCGTCAGGAGGAGCAGGAGAAGATGCGCCGCCTGCAGCGTCAGCAGCAGATGGCAGCACTTAAGAAGATTCCGGTTAAGGTAATGATTCCGGAGGAGATTTCCGTCGGTGAACTGGCTTCCCGTATGAAGCGCACCGCAGCGGATGTTATCAAGGGTCTCATCAAGCTGGGCGTTATGGCGTCCATCTCTGAGGTGATCGACTACGATACCGCAGCCATCGTTGCAGAGGAAATGGGCTGCAAGGTTGAGAAGGAAGTACACGTTACCATCGAGGAGCAGCTGTTCGATGAGCACGAGGACAAGGAAGAAGAGCTGCAGCCGCGCGATCCGGTCGTTGTTGTTATGGGTCACGTTGACCACGGCAAGACCTCTCTGCTCGACGCGATCCGCAAGACCAAGGTCATCGAGGGCGAGGCCGGCGGCATTACCCAGCACATCGGCGCATACCGCGTTGAGGTTGGCGGCAAGCCGATCACCTTCCTCGATACCCCGGGTCACGCTGCGTTTACCTCCATGCGTGCACGCGGTGCGCAGGTAACCGATATCGCCATTCTGGTCGTAGCAGCCGATGACGGCGTTATGCCGCAGACCATCGAGGCGATCAACCACGCCAAGGCAGCAAACGTGCCGATCATCGTTGCCGTAAACAAGATCGACAAGCAGGGTGCAAACCCGGATCGTGTTCTGCAGCAGCTGACCGAGTACGAACTGGTACCGGAGGAATGGGGCGGTCAGACCATCGTCTGCAACATCTCCGCAAAGTTCGGTCAGGGCATTGACAACCTGCTCGAAATGGTACTGCTGACCGCTGAAATGGCTGACCTCAAGGCAAACCCGAACCGCAAGGCGCACGGTACCGTCATCGAGGCAAAGCTGGATAAGGGCCGTGGCCCGGTTGCAACCCTTCTGGTACAGAACGGCACCCTGCATGCAGGCGATACCGTTATCGCGGGTACCTCTGTCGGCCGCGTTCGCGCAATGACCAACGACGACGGCAAGAAGATTGAGTCCGCAGGCCCGTCTGTTCCGGTCGAGATTATCGGTCTGGCTGAGGTTCCGGGTGCAGGCGACATCTTTGACGCCGTAGACGACGAGAAGATGGCTCGTGAGCTGGTTGAGCAGCGCAAGGACAAGGAGAAGGAAGAGCGCAACAAGCTGTTCCACAAGGTAACGCTCGATAACCTGTTCGATTCCATCCAGCAGGGCGAGATGAAGGAGCTGAATATCATCGTCAAGGCAGACGTTCAGGGCTCTGTCGAGGCGGTTCGTTCCTCTCTCGAGAAGCTGACCAACGAAGAGGTTCGCGTGCGCGTTATCCACGGTGCCGTTGGCGCCATCAACGAGTCCGACGTTATGCTGGCTGCCGCTTCCGGCGCGATCATTGTTGGCTTTAACGTTCGTCCGGACCGCACCGCTACCGACTCCGCTGCACAGCAGGGCGTTGATATGCGTATGTACCGCGTTATTTATGATGCCATCGAGGAGATGGAGCAGGCCATGAAGGGCATGCTCGAGCCGAAGTTCAAGGAAGTTGTTCTCGGCCACGCAGAGGTTCGTCAGGTGTTCAAGATCACCGGCGCAGGTGCGGTTGCAGGCTGCTATGTACAGGACGGCAAGATTCAGCGTAACGCTGAGGTTCGCGTAGTCCGTGACGGCATCGTATTCCACGAGGGCCACCTGAATACCCTCAAGCGCTTCAAGGACGATGTGAAGGAAGTTGCAACCTCTTATGAGTGCGGCATGAGCATCGAGAACTACAATGATATCAAGGAAGGCGATATCATTGAGTGCTTTGTTATGGAAGAAGTGAAGCGGTAAAACCGCTTCTTCTAAGGGGGACGCTGTCCCCCTTAGATACCGCCAAAGTTCCCGAGGAAACTTTGGCGGATATCCCCCTCGCCTTTGCATGGCAAAGGCGGTTCTGGACACGCGTCCAGAAGCAGTGGTATAAAAGTCCGGCGGAGCTGGACTTTTATGGGGGATTGAATCACGCACTGCGGTGCGTGTGAAAATGCTTATCGCATTTTCTGTACAAGCAGATTTTAATCAATCCTCAAAGGAGGAAAGTTATGTCTACTCGAATTGATCGTATTTCCGAAGAAGTGATGAAGGCTCTGGCAGAGGCGATGCGCTCTGTTAAGGACCCGCGTGTACAGGAGGCTATGGTTTCCGTGGTACACTGCGATGTTACCAACGATCTGCGTTATGCGAAGTGCTATATTTCCGTACTCGGCAGCGAGCAGCAGACCAAGGACGTGATGAAGGGCCTGAAGTCTGCGGCAGGCTGGCTGCGCCGCGAGGTTGGCCACAAGGTACAGCTGCGCTACGCGCCGGAGCTGGTATTTGAGCTGGATCAGTCCATCACCCACGGTGCACACATCTCCGAGGTGCTGCACGAGCTGAAAAATGAAGGCAAGCTGGGAGAGGAGGACGCAGAATGATCGTTGACGTTGCTGGCGCTGCTGCTGCGCTGCAGGCAGCGGACGACATTCTCATCCTGACTCACCGCAGACCGGACGGCGACACGGCAGGCTGTGCCGGTGCGCTCTGCCGCGGTCTGCAGCAGATTGGCAAGCGCGCATATATTCTGGAAAATCCGGAGATTACCAGGCGTTATGCGCCGCTGATCGTGCCGTATTATCCGCCGGAGGATTTCGTTCCGGCGTATGTGGTTTCGACTGATATCGCTGAGGAGAAGCTGTTTCCGGACACGGCCGAGCCGTACAAGGGCAAGGTCGATTTGGTCATTGACCATCACGGCTCGAACGACGGCTTCGGCAAAAAAAACCTCATCCGGCCGGATGCAGGCGGCTGTGCCGAGGTGCTGTACGATGTGCTGACCGCGCTCGGCGTTAAGTTCACGGCCGACATTGCAGAGTGCATTTATATCGGTGTTTCGACCGATACGGGCTGCTTTAAGTTCTCGAATACGACCGCGCATTCGCATGCGGTAGCGGCGGCCTGCCTGACTGCCGGTATCGACGGCGGTGAGATCAACCGCGTGCTGTTTGAGACCAAATCGCGTCCGCGTTTTGAGATGGAGCGCATTGTATTTGATACGATGGAGTTCCACGAGAACGGCGCGATCGCGGTTGCCGTGCTCTGGCGCAGGGATATCGACCATGCAGGCGCGGATATGGACGATCTGGACTCGATTGCATCGCTCACGCGCCAGATTGAGGGCGTACAGATCGGCATCACGCTGACCGAGAAGCCGGACGGTACGGTTCGCGTTTCCGTCCGCACCACCAAGGAGATGGACGCGGCTGCTATCTGCAAGAAGGTCGGCGGCGGCGGTCATGTCCGTGCGGCAGGTGCAAGCTTCACCTGCCGCATGGCGGAAGCCAAGGCTGCTATGCTGAAGGCGGCAGAGGAGCAGTTTCATGCAGCAAAGTGACCTGAACGGCATCCTGCTGATGAACAAGCCGCAGGGCTTTACCTCACATGACGTGGTAGCCAAGCTGCGCGGCATTCTGCATACGCGCAGGATCGGTCACGGCGGCACACTGGACCCGATGGCGACCGGTGTTCTGCCGGTATTTGTCGGCGGTGCGACCAAGGCGGCCGATTTTGCCGCAGCGCAGGATAAGGAATACGTTGCCGGGTTTACGCTCGGCTACTGCACAGATACGCAGGATGTCACCGGCGAAATGCTCCAGACCAGCGAACGCTATGCCGCGGAATACGCAGTAAAGCAGATGGTGCGGCGCTTTATCGGTCCGCAGCAGCAGGTGCCGCCCATGTACTCGGCGGTCAAGGTGAACGGCCAGAAGCTGTACGACCTGGCCCGCAAGGGCAGGGAAGTCGAGCGTCCGGCACGCGATATCATTGTGCACGAAATGGACCTGCTCGACTTCGATGAGAATGCCCAGAAGGGCACGCTGCGGTGCAAGGTCAGCAAGGGCACCTATGTCCGCACACTGGTCAATGACCTTGGCGAAAAGCTGGGCACGCTGGCCGTGCTGCACAGTCTGGAGCGCACCCGTTCGGGCGCGTATGAGCTGGCGCAGTGCCATACCTTTGCCGAGTGTGAGCAGGCAATGGCAGAGGGCACCATGCAGCAGCTTCTGCTGCCGACCGACAGCCTGTTTACCGATAGACCCGCCGTTTCGCTCACCGACGAGGGCGCAGAGCGCATTGCGAGAGGCGCAGTCGTATTTCCGCGCCAGACCGACAGCCTGCCGGAAACCGCAGATACCATCTGCCGTGTGTACCATCAGGATAAATTCCTCATGCTCGGTCAGGTGAGAGAGCTGGATAAGGGCGGTTTGGGTCTGTTTGTATACAAAAACTTCCGATAAGTTTTTGCATACAAACAGAAATGGAGAATTGAAAATGGAAAATGGATAATGAAGGTATCGCGCCTTGCGCGATGATTTAATAAGCGCGAAGCGCCGCATTCATTCTCAATTCTCAATTTTCAATTATCAATTTTTTCAGGGGGATTCCCTTATGATAGAAGTTACAAAGCCACGTGCCATCGCGCTCGGCTACTTTGACGGCGTGCATCTGGGCCATCGGGCGCTCATGCAGCGTGCGGTCGAGCGTGCCAAGCAAATCGGCGGCACGAGTGCGGTTTTCACGTTTGATGTGCATCCGGATTCGGTTGTCATGGGCCGTCAGGTGCCGCTGCTGACCGCAAATGCATATCGCACCGAGGAGATCAAAAAGCTCGGCGGTGTGGACGAGGTTATTTTCGGCCACTTTGACCATGAAATGCAGCACATGGACTGGCGCGATTTTATCCACAAGCTGCTCATCGGTCGCTTCAATGCGGGCTGGATCATCTCGGGGCGCAATAACCGTTTCGGCTATAAGGGGCAGGGCAACGCAGAAGGCATGGCTATCGAGTGCGAAAAGGCTGGCATCGGCTATGACTGCATCGAGGATGTCAAGATTGACGGCATTGTGGTGTCCTCCACCTATATTCGTCAGCTGATTTCGCAGGGCGATATGGAAGGTGCGGCTAAGTTTCTCGGTCATCCGTATACGGTTTCCGGTATTGTGGAGCACGGACGACGTGTCGGCACAAGCGTGCTGCAGGTGCCGACGGTCAATCTGCGTCTGCCGACCGAAATGGCGATGCCGCCGTACGGCGTGTACGCAACCCGCGTTCTGGTGGACGGACAGAGCTATATCGCAGCGACCAATATCGGTGTAAAGCCGACATTTTTAGACGGCGGTGCACCGACCATCGAGCCGCATCTGCTCGACTTTGCGGGCGATTTGTACGGCAAGATGATCCATGTGGAGCTGCATAAGTTCCTGCGTCCGGAAATGCAGTTTGAATCGGTGGAGGCGCTCAAGACCGCCATCGAGGAAAATGTGCAGCAGACCAGAGAATTTTTTAAAGAGAAATAAGAAAAGGCGGTATCGCTGCATAGCGGTACCGCCTTTCTGTATCTCAGGGAACAATTTGGTTGACAATCAAGGGATCGTTCGGTATCATCAAGGTACAAGAATAAGGATAGAGAATCGGGAGGAAGACAATATGAAGAAATCGGTCAAATGTGCAGTGACAGCGGCGCTGCTCCTTCTGCTTTGTGCGGTTGGGATCTATGGCATATTCTTTGCACCACGGAAGATCGGCTGTGCAGTCGATGATTCGTTTTCGTGGAAGGCGTACAGCTATACGCCGGTGACGAGCAAAACGATTTATAACTATGCGTTCCCGTCCGAAGAAATTACACTTTCTGCGGAAAATCGGGAGACGATCGTGCAGCTGCTTGCAGACAGTAAGGGCAAGCGGCGCTTTCCGGGCAGATGGACACCGTACGGCACGAATACCAGGATTCCGTGCGTCGTTGCAGTGCAAATAGACAGCGCGGAAGCAGATTATATGCTTTTTCTGTGCAGGAATGATTCGGAAGAGTTGCTGCTGCTGAAAACAGAACTACATGGCAAGGACAGATGGTATACGCTGGAGAGTCCGGCGCTTGCGGCGGCTCTGAATACCCTGTATCCGTATGATACCACAGGCAGCACTGTAACGCATACTGTCGGAACAAACTAAAAAAGCTGCGGTTAAACCGCAGCTTAGAGGCTGTCGAAAAACTCCGTTTTTCGAGCAGCCTCTCGATTGAAACCACGCTTTCAATCGAATCTTGACGAAAAGCCGCGCCCTACGGGCACAATTTTTCGTCCCTTGTATAATTCCCGAGGTACACGCCCTCGGGAATTATGAATTTGCTGTGCAAATTCTATTTTATGCATGCTGCCGCACGAAAAGTAAAAACGATAGATTGACTGTATCGACAGACTGAAAGCTGCGGTTAAACCGCAGCTTTTTTGCCGCAAGGCGGAAAAAAGCCGCCTGATGAATCAGACGGCGATTTTCCCTCAAAGAGCAGGTAAAGAGTAAAGAAAGAAAAAAGAAAAAAAGAGAGCAAATAAAATATAAAAACCAATGTGGTTGTTGGTTATTGTCGATTTGTTGTGTTCCTTAGAACAATTATTATTATAGTCGTTTTAGATAAAAATGCAATAGATTTTTTGTTTAATGTTCCAGAGAAAATGCAAAAGTTTTTGTGCATATACTACAAAAATAACATCTGTAAATTGTAGGGGAACACAAAACGAAGGGAAAACAAGCCGAAATCTCAAAAAATCCGACGGCAGCGGGAACGATTTGCCGCTGCAAAGCGTGTTGTTGGTGAAAGGAGGAGAGAGCAATGCAGACAAAACTCAGGTCGGACGCATTTCTGCAGCAGGCGATGGACACCTGCGGCGACGCGGTCTATCGCTTAGCTTTGTGCAGACTGAACAGCCGCGCGGACGCAGAGGACGTCTATCAGGAAGTCTTTCTCCGGCTGCTGCGGGACGACACCGATTTCCGCGACACCGAGCATCTGAAAGCATGGCTGCTGCGCGTAATGCTCAGCCGGTGCGCCGATCTTCGCCGGTCGGCGTGGTTTAAGCGCACTGCACCGATGGAAGCTGCCGCGGATGCTGCCGCTCCGGAACCGGAAAGCAGCAGTGAGCTGTGGCAGGCGGTACACGCACTGCCGGACGATCAGCGAATCGCGGTGTGGCTGCACTATGTGGAGTGCTACCGCACAGAGGAGATCGCGGAAATGGTCGGCTGCCGTCCGGCAACGGTACGCACGCGGCTGCATCGCGCAAGAAAGCAATTAAAGCTGGATTTGGAGGGATCTTACGATGAAGAACAACTGGAACGAACTGAAGGACATCAAGGCTCCGCAGGAGCTGAAGGAGCGCACGCTGGCAGCAGCTCGTGAAGCGCGTAAGCTGACGAACGAACCGCTGCATGCGGTGCCGCGCCATCCGTGGGGAATGGCAAAGCGCCTTCTGGCGGCAGCCTGCGCATTCGGTATTGTGCTGGGCGGCACGGCTGTGTATCGCACGCATAATGGCACCGCGCAGACCGGCAGTGCAGCCGTAGCGGACGCCATCAATCACACATTCGGCTTTGCAGCCTATGCCGCCGATACCGGCGAGCTGCGTCAGCCGAAGGACAGCAAGATCGTGTTCGACACCGGCAGCGGCGCAGACGATCCGGAAAAGGGGTTCTACTCCGGCTGTCTGTTCAAGGTGACCGGCGAGAATATCAAAACCGTATCTGCGACCATCGACAAGGGCGCAGTCTACCGCATGAAAACCGTCAAGGATACATCGGCCGACCGTAACGAGTGGGTGCGCTCGATGCATCAGGGCACGAACCCCGAACTCGACGGTGCCGACAGGATCATGGTCTGGGGCAGTGACGAGATGCATATGTACGCCGACCTGTGCTGGAAGCTGGACAACGGCTTCACCGACGCGTACGACCCGGACACCAGCTACGGTCTGTGGCTGCCCAGCCAGCCGGAAACCACGGATGACGATCTGCAGGATTCGTGGCACAAGGCTGTGGACGGCTTTGAGGGCGCAAAGCTGACCGTCACCATCACCTTTACTGACGGCTCGGAGCAGACCCGCTCGATGACGCTGCACACCGGCAAGCTGGGCGTGGAATACAAGGACGATACGTCCGGTCCGAGCCTTACCGGCGAAGTGCTGACCGATGAGCAGGCCGCAGCGGAAGGCTATATCTATGGCGTCTATGCGGATATTGAGTAATTGAAGATATGTGCCGTTCGTTCAAAATCATCAAAAATTAGTATAGTGCATGAAAATTTCCTCTGAATCTTGTGTTCAGAGGAAACTTTTTTGCGGAAAAATGGGAATATACCTTGAAAAATACGGTGTTATCGCATAAAATAGAAGAAGTTTAGTTCGTAAATGAGGCGAAAGTATGCTCAACATTGTTTTGGTCGAGCCGGAGATCCCGCAGAACACCGGCAACATTGCCCGCACCTGTGCGGCGACAGGCTGTGTGCTGCATCTGGTCGAGCCGCTCGGCTTTGCTATCGACGATAAGCGCATGAAGCGGGCCGGTCTGGATTACTGGCACCTGCTCGATGTGCGTATGTATAAAAATCTGGATGAATTTTTTGAGAAAAATCCGGACGGCCGCTACTTCTATGCGACAACAAAGGCACCGCACGCCTATCATGAGGTGGAATACTGCGACGGCGACTACCTGATGTTCGGCAAAGAGACCCGCGGTCTGCCGGAAGCGCTGCTCATCGAGCACCCGGAACGCTGCGTCCGCATTCCCATGAGAGAGGGCGCGCGCAGCCTTAATCTGTCTAACTCGGTCGCTGTTATTGTGTTTGAGGCACTGCGGCAGACCGGCTTTGAAAATCTGAGACTTGCGGGACCGTTTCCGCAGGCATAAAGGAGTAAAGAATGGAAAAGATTCATATTTTGACCGATTCCTCATCGGATATTCCGCACGATCTGGTAGAGGCGCACGGCATTGAGATCGTTCCGATCATGCTGACGCATGAGGGACGCAGCTTCCGCGAATATTACGACATCACATCTGAGGACTACTGCAGGCTGCTCGAGACCAGCAGCGAGATTCCCGGCACGGCCATGACTACGCCGACCGTATTCCTCGAGTCCTACAACCGTGCATTTGAGCGCGGCTGCACGCATCTGCTGGCAGTGCTCATCAACGGCGGCGGCTCGGGTACCTATCAGGCGGCCTGCCTTGCAAAATCCATGTTCGAGGAGGAGCAGGGTGAGGGCAAAATGACCATCGAGGTCATCGACTCCAAGACATACACCTATATTTACGGACACATTGTTGTCAAGGCTGCCGAAATGCGTGAGCAGGGCGAGAGCTTTGACGCGATCGTCAGCGTGGTAAAAAGCCGTCTTAACCGCGTGGAAGCCTACCTCGGTGTGTACAGCCTCAAGTTCCTCAAGAAGTCCGGCCGTATTTCGGGCGGCGCGGCCTTCGTGGGTGAGGCGCTCGGTCTCAAGCCCATCAGCCATGTGTATGACGGTGCGGTAAAGGTGTGTGACAAGGTGCGCGGTGAGAAGGCACTCGTTGCCGGAATGAGCAAAAAAGTCTCCGCCCGTGTGGTGCAGCCGGATAAGCAGACGGCTATCCTGCTCTACGGCGACGTACCCGCCGAGCGTCTGGATGAAATGGAAAAGCGTCTGCGTACCGAAATTGGATTCCGCGATGTGGAACGCGTAGCGATCGGTCCTTCGGTTCTGACAAATACTGGTCCGCTGGCGATGGCTGTAGCGTATTATGGAACGCCGCGGGATTGATGCAAAAATTGTGAATGTTGTTTAATATTTCGCAACTTTTTGGCGAAAAACGCAAAAATCCTCTAAAAGCGAGTTGGAATGTGATGATTTTCACAATTTTGCTTGCGAATGACACGAATTACGAGTATAATTCTGTATTGGAAACGGAATTATTTAAGTAATAAGTTCGTGCTTTTGTTCCTTATCGTAACTTTATAATACATCTTAAAGGAGAGGGATATTTATGCAGTATAACAAGAAGAGCGTTGAGGATATCGACGTATCCGGCAAGAAGGTAATTGCCCGCTGCGATTTTAACGTACCGCAGGACGAGAACGGCAACATCACCGACGACAAGCGCATCCGTGCTTCGCTGGAGACCATCAACTACCTGCTGGATCACAACGCTGCTGTAATCCTGTGCTCGCACCTCGGCCGTCCGAAGGGCGAAGTAAACATGAAGTATTCGCTGGCTCCGGTCGCTAAGCGTCTGGGCGAGCTGCTTGGCAAGGAAGTCAAGCTGGCAAAGGACGTTGTAGGCGAGGATGCTAAGAAGCTGGCCGCTGAGGTTAAGCCGGGCGAGGTCGTTCTGCTTGAGAATGTTCGCTTTGAAAAGGGCGAGACCAAGAACGACGCTGCGCTGGCAAAGGCTATGGCTGACATGGCTGACATTTACGTCAACGACGCATTCGGCACCGCACACCGTGCACACGCTTCCACCGCAGGCATCGCAGATTACCTGCCGGCTGTATGCGGTTTCCTGATCAAGAAGGAAATCTCCATCATGGGCAAGGCTCTGAGCGACCCGGCTCGTCCGTTCGTTGCAATCCTGGGCGGCGCTAAGGTTTCCGACAAGATCGGCGTTATCGAGAACCTGATTGACAAGTGCGACACCATCATCATCGGCGGCGGCATGGCCTACACCTTCTCCAAGGCAAAGGGCGGCGAGATCGGCACCTCTCTCTGTGAGGAAGACAAGATCGAGCTGGCACTCGGCCTGCTCAAGAAGGCTGCTGACAAGGGCGTTAAGCTGCTCCTGCCGGTTGATACCGTTTGTGCAGATCACTTCGGCGCGGACGCTGCTCCGGTCGTATACGAGGCTGGCAAGATCCCGGCTGACATGATGGGCATGGACATTGGCCCGAAGACCGTAGAGCTGTTCTCCGAGGCTGTCAAGGACGCAGGCACCGTTGTTTGGAACGGTCCGATGGGCGTATTCGAGTTTGACACCTTCGCAGTCGGCACCAAGGCTGTTGCCAAGGCAATCGCTGAGAGCAAGGCTGTTTCCATCATCGGCGGCGGCGACTCCGCAGCTGCTGTTGAGAAGCTGGGCTTTGCTGACAAGATGACCCACATCTCTACCGGCGGCGGCGCTTCTCTGGAGTTCCTCGAGGGTCTGGAGCTGCCGGGCATCGCATGCCTGCAGGACAAGTAAGTCCATTAGGAACGCTTTATATCGGAGCGCGTTCTGTTGAGCGCTCCGTATAAATACATAAAGATTTAAGACGGAAAAGTCCGTCCGAATGTTTGAAAGGGGTAAAACCAACATGAATCGCAGATATCGTAAGACCATTATCGCCGGCAACTGGAAGATGAACAAGACTCCGGCAGAGGCTAAGGCTCTGATCGAAGAGATGAAGCCGCTCCTGTCCAAGACCAAGTGGTGCGAGATGGTTCTTTGCGTACCGTTTACCGATATTCAGGCTGCTGTAAAGGCTGCTAAGGGCTCCAAGATTGCAATCGGCGCTGAGAACATGCACTTCGAGAAGTCCGGCGCTTTCACCGGCGAGATCTCCGCTGACATGCTCAAGGAGCTGGGCGTTAAGTACGTTATCATCGGCCACTCCGAGCGCCGTCAGTACTTCAACGAGACCGACGAGGCTTGCGGCAAGAAGGTTCAGGTCGCTCTCGAGAACGGTCTGCGCCCGATCCTGTGCGTAGGCGAGTCTCTGACCGAGCGCGAGCAGGACGTTACCATGGAAGTTATCCGCAAGCAGATCAAGATCGCTCTGCAGAACGTAGCTGTTGAGGACATTAAGAAGGTTGTCATCGCTTACGAGCCGATCTGGGCAATCGGTACCGGCAAGACCGCTACCGCAGAGCAGGCTAACGAGGTTTGCTCCGCTATCCGTGACTGCCTGCGCGAGAAGTACGGCGCACGCGCTGCACGCGGCATCACCATCCAGTACGGCGGCTCTATGAACGCGAAGAACGCTTCCGAGCTGCTGGCTCAGCCGGACGTTGACGGCGGCCTGATCGGCGGTGCCTCCCTGAAGAGCGCTGACTTCGCTACCATCGTAGAAGCAGCTAACCAGTAAGATAAGGATACGGGAAAGGGAAACGCTCCCTCACCGTTTTGCGGAGGGGGACATGGTGCATATCGTGTCCCCTTTTATTCTCTTATCGTTCGCTTCTGTAAAGGAGTTTTATCAGTATGAAAAAAACCACTATGCCGGGCATGCCGGAGGTAGAGGTAGTCGAGATCAAGACTTCCGCACCGGTTAATGTTCTGGCAGATCCGGCTCCTGCAAAAAAGCCGGCGGCAAAGCGTACTCGCAAGACCGCTGCTAAGACTGCCGAGGAGAAAAAGCCGGCAGCAAAGCGCGGCCGCAAGCCCAAGGCAGCCGCCGCTGCTGCCAAGAAGGCAGAGGGCCCGAAGAAGCCGACCGCTCTGATTATCATGGACGGCTTCGGTCACCGCGAGGAGACCAAGGGCAACGCCATCGAGGCTGCTAAAAAGCCGAATCTCGATAAGATTTTCGCAGAGAACCCGCTCACCTATATCGGTGCATCCGGTCTGGACGTTGGTCTGCCGGACGGCCAGATGGGCAACTCCGAGGTTGGCCACACCAACATCGGTGCAGGCCGCATTGTATATCAGGAGCTGACCCGCATCACCAAGGCCATCCAGGACGGCGATTTCTTCGAGAATCCGGCTCTGATGAGCGCGATCAACCAGTGCAAGTGGTTCGATTCCACTCTGCACATTTTCGGTCTGCTGTCTGACGGCGGTGTGCATTCCCACATTGACCACATGTTTGCGCTGCTCGAGCTGGCACGCCGCAATGGTCTGCGCAAGGTTTGCTTCCACTGCTTCATGGACGGCCGCGACACGCCGCCGCAGTCCGGTATCGAGTATATCGACCGCCTGCAGGCCAAGATCGACGCTGTCGAGGTCGGCTGCATCGCAACCGTATCCGGCCGTTACTACGCAATGGATCGTGATAACCGCTGGGATCGTGTACAGAAGGCGTACAACGCTATCGCACTCGGCGAAGGCGAGCACGCTGCTACCGCACACGAGGCTATGGAGCAGTCCTACGCAAACGGCGTAACCGACGAGTTCGTTGTTCCGGTTATCGTTACCGAGGGCGCGACCGTCAAGGACGACGACGCGATCATCTTCGCAAACTTCCGTCCCGACCGTGCGCGTGAGATCACCCGTGCATTCGTTGATCCGGAGTTCACCGGCTTTGAGCGCGTACAGCCTAAGATCCACTACGTCTGCATGACGCAGTATGATGCTACTATTCCGGGCGTGGAGATCGCCTTCAAGCCGCAGAGCCTGAAGAACACGTTCGGTGAATATATCTCCGATCTGGGTATGACCCAGCTCC
The DNA here is from genome assembly GCF_003480365.1 of Butyricicoccus sp. AM32-19. Taxonomy (NCBI): domain Bacteria; kingdom Bacillati; phylum Bacillota; class Clostridia; order Eubacteriales; family Butyricicoccaceae; genus Butyricicoccus; species Butyricicoccus sp. AM32-19. Next base: position 169,478 of record NZ_QUIX01000001.1, read on the forward strand.
GCATTGCCGAGACCGAGAAGTACGCACACGTTACGTTCTTCTTCAACGGCGGCGTTGAGAAGGAGTACCCGGGCGAGGATCGCGCCCTCATTCCGTCCCCGAAGGTTGCAACCTATGATCTCCAGCCGGAGATGAGCGAGCCTGCCGTTACCGAGGAGTGCGTAAAGCGCATCCTGTCCGGCAAGTACGACGTTGTTATCCTCAACTTCGCAAACTGCGATATGGTAGGTCACACCGGCGTATTCGAGGCTGCAGTCAAGGCTATCGAGGCCACCGATGACGGCGTAGGCAAGGTCGTTGATGCCATCCTCAAGATGGGCGGCCAGTGCCTGATCACTGCCGACCACGGCAACGTCGATCAGATGCTCGATGCCGATGGTGTTACTCCGTTCACCGCACACTCCACTAATCCGGTGCCGCTTGTAATGATCGGCCACGAGGGCAAGCTGGCAGAAGGCGGCGTACTGGCTGATCTGGCTCCCACCATGCTGGATATGATGGGTCTCAAGCAGCCGGAGGAGATGACAGGTCACTCGCTGCTTGTAAAGTGAGCATCTAAGAGGGACGCTGTCCCCCTTAGATACCGAAAAAGTTCCCAAGGAAACTTTTTCGGATATCCCCCTCATCTTTGCACGGCAAAGACGGTTCGGGACACGTGTCCCGAAGCAGTGGTATAAAAGTCCGGCAGAGCTGGACTTTTATGGGGAATTTTATCGCCGCGTGCGCGCGGCGCAGCAAAAATGTGATTTTTGCTGTTTAGTTAGCCAACCATTTTATTTTATAATAAGAAGGAGAAAGAATTATGAAGGGCTACATTGAAATTGTTGATGTAATCGGCCGCGAAGTTATGGACTCCCGCGGCAACCCGACCGTTGAGGTTGAGGTTTACGTTGAGGGCGACACCGGCGCATACATGGGCCGCGCTGCTGTTCCGTCCGGTGCTTCCACCGGTATCTTCGAGGCTTGCGAGCTGCGTGACGGCGACAAGTCCCGCTACAACGGCAAGGGCGTACTCAAGGCTGTTGACGCTGTAAACGGCGAGATCGCTGAAGTTGTTATCGGCATGAATGCTCTCGACCAGCAGGCAATCGACAAGGCTATGATCGAGGCTGACGGCACCCCGAACAAGACCAAGTTCGGCGCAAACGCTATCCTCGGCGTATCCCTGGCTGTTGCCAAGGCTGCTGCAGAGGCTCTGAGCCTGCCGCTGTACAACTACATCGGCGGCTGCAACGCTAAGACCCTGCCGATGCCGATGATGAACATCCTGAACGGCGGCGCACACGCTACCAACAACGTTGAGATTCAGGAATTCATGATCATGCCGGTTTCCGCTCCGTCCTTCCGCGAGGCTCTGCGCCGCTGTGCAGAGGTATTCCATCAGCTGAAGACCACCCTGAAGGAGAACGGCACTCCGGCAGCAGGTGTAGGCGATGAGGGCGGCTACGCTCCGAACCTGAAGAAGGACGAGGACGCTCTGAAGGTTATCGTTCAGGCAATCGAAGAAGCTGGCTACAAGCCGGGCGAGGACTTCATGATCGCGATCGACGCTGCTTCCTCCGAGTGGTGGAACGACGAGGAGAAGTGCTATATCCAGCCGAAGTCCGGCAAGAAGCTGACTCAGCAGCAGCTGGTTAAGATGTGGAAGAACTTCGCTGAGAAGTACCCGATCATCTCCCTCGAGGACGGCATGGCAGAGGAAGACTGGGAAGGCTGGGCTATGCTGACCAAGACTCTGGGCGACAAGATCCAGCTGGTTGGCGACGACCTGTTCGTAACCAACACCGCTCGTCTGTCCAAGGGCATCGAGCTTGGCGTTGCTAACTCCATCCTGATCAAGGTTAACCAGATCGGCTCCCTGACCGAGACCCTGGATGCTATCCAGATGGCTAACCGCGCTGGCTACACTGCAGTTGTATCCCACCGTTCCGGCGAGACCGAGGATGCTACCATTGCTGACATCGCTGTTGCACTGAACGCTGGCCAGATTAAGACCGGTGCTCCGTCTCGTACCGACCGCGTTGCAAAGTACAATCAGCTGCTCCGCATCGAGGAAGAGCTGGGCGAGGACGTTGCACAGTTCCTGGGCAAGAAGGCTTTCTTCAACCTGAAGAACAAGTAAGTCTCCGTCCTTACCGTTACTGCAATATGAGAAAACCGCACGCTTTTGCGTGCGGTTTTTTTATGGCTTAATCATAAAAGCTGTGGGATGAAGGATTTCTGATATAATGATTGAGCCTTTTTATATAGAAATTTCTTGCGAATATATAGTAAATTCTTGCGCTTGGGTTGACGGACGGACAAACTTGTGCTATCATAACTGCAGTAACATAGCGAATTCTCTGTGCTGAAACGGGGAATCTGGCTGTTTTGGATAAAATTGCTCACATTTTCATTTCTTTATCATAAATCACCTCTGCACCTTGTGTGCAGAGGTGATTTATTTTTTCGGATAGACGCGACTTGAGAAAATCAACCGCCGTAGCCGTTCTTCCATCGCTGCAGCGCAAGTGCTGCGTTCTTGTAGCTGACATCGGCGGTCGGCGTTCCGGCAGGCACACCGAGGATCGCCGCGTCACCCTGCCGTACGTAGCCGCTGGTTTTCCAGCGCTCAAGCGCCTGCTCGTAGGCACGGGTCTGTGCATTCGCCGCCGCACTGCTGACATTCAGCTGATAATTGCGCCAGTTCAGCGTCGGCGTGCCGTTCAGGAAGCCGGTCAGACCGGCTACGGACAAGCCGTAATCGCGGTCGGCGTTAAACTGGCTCAGCGCCGCCTGTGCCTGCTGGAGCGCTGCATTTTCCGATGCGGTATAGTAGCTGCTCTCGGCGGCTGCGGTCTGCTCATCGGCAGCATTCTGCGCCGCCGCACGCGCGGACAGACGCGCCTGGCCGAGCGCATTCAGGTCGCTGCGGTACCGGTTGTCCACCGCGATACGGCTGGTCTCTGCCATGCCGCTGGTGGTCGCTTGCCCTCGTGCGCCCATGTTAAGTCCGAGCGCCGCCAGCTTTTCCTCGTTATTCACTGCGGACTGTCGGGCATTGATATCGGTCTGACGCATACCGGCGGCGTAGTCGTTCTCGATGGACGCGAGATTGCTCTCCAGCTGCTTTGCAATGCGGCTGCGGGCGGTTTCAAATCGCTTGAAACGGGCATTTTCCGCCGCGTCATACAGGCTGCTGACGCGGTTTGCACCGGTTGTTGTGCTTGAAACCGAGTACGGACGGTAGCTGCCGTTCCATGTCGAAACCGCGTCGTTGGACGCAACCTTGCCGCCGAGACCGAGCGAGTCAATCTTGTTCTGGCGTTCGCTCAGCAGCTGCTGGCGTTTCGCTGAATCAGTCGTGCCGGCAATCGCCGCCGAGTAGTCAAAATTGTCGCGGTAGCCATTGGAATTGAGCGTGCCGGAGGACTTGCTCGACGTCGATTTGCTTGTCGCCGTCTTAGTCGAAGTGGACTTGGATGTGGTTGACTTTATCGTTGATGTTCGGCGTGTGGAAGTTGATTTGATGATTGCCAAAGGGGAATCCTCCTTTCTAAATTACGGTCTGACCCTGTGTCCAGCGGATGGTGAGCGCGAGCAGACCAAACGGCTCATCCGGCCGGTCGTTGCCGATGCGCACGGCAAACAGCGGACTGCGGTGCTGCTTCCAGCGGGTACGGTACGTCACCGCACCCGGAATGCACCGGAAGGAGAACCGCGAAAAATCCAGTGTGCGGAAGGAAAACAGGTCCATATTGCGGGAAAGCGCAAGCTGGACACCGTTTTCGTTCTCGTACTGCACGGTCGCGCCCGAGCGGGAATGCGGCATGAGCGTCGGAATCACATCCCGCACGGTCTTGAAGCGGCTCCAGTCGGATAAGGGCAGGGTAGGCGTGCGCCAGTACGCGGCAATCGCCGCCGTGTCATCAAGATAGGCGTGCTCCTCCTCGCTTTTGGCAAAACGGCACAGTCGGCCGTCTGCCGTGCCGAACCACAGATGACCGTTCAGCACCGCCAGACACTGTGCAGGCACGTTCACCCAGAAAAACCACGCCGGATCGCCGTTTTCCTCGGTCAGAGAGCCGTCCGCGACATAAATGTGTCCGTTCACTGCCAGATAATATTTGCCCTCGAATACCACCGCACAGGCGTTTTGGAGGTCGGCCTCCTGCGATAATTTCGGCACAATGGCATCGGATACCGAGCGGATCGTCCGCTGTTCGGCAACGGCGGTGCCGTACACGCCCTGCACACCTCTTGCCGAGAGATACAGCGGCAGGTCGTTCAGCACGGCGAAGCAGCGGCTCGAAATCGCGCCTTCACCTTGCGCACCTTGCTTGAGCGGATACAGCGCAGAACCGTCATCTGCCATCATGTAGGTGCGCAGATAGCTGGTCGCCTCCTGTGCGCCGCCGGACTTGACCACGACCTGACTTTCGTACTGCTTGAGATAGCCGACGATCGCAGATGCGTCCGTGCCCATGCGAGTGTAGCCGGTGTCCGGAAAGTAGGTCGGGTCGTATAGGCCGCTCTGCCAGTCGCAGTCCGGCTCGTCCGGGTTGCCGGAGAGGAATACGCGCGTGTCGTTTTTGCCGCCGTACAGACCGGCAAAGCGGCATTTGTTGATCTTGTCCGCGTGTCCGCTGACGGTTTTGGCAAACGCGATGGACACATTCGCCAGTCCGTTTCCGTTTGCCGGAGCAGAGGCCAGCGTCACCAGACCGGTCGAGCGGTTGACCGCCGAAACGGTAACCGCCGAGCCGTTGACCTCAGCTGTAACAGCTGTTTCGTCGAGGTCGGTCGCGTCCACCTTGAACTGGGTCGCCGTGCCGTCCCCGATAAAGGTGTTGATGCGCTTAGGCGTCAAGAGATTTACTGCCTCGTAGCTGGTGCCGCCGCCGGTCGGCGCCGCAGAGATGGTCGTGGTCGGCACATAGGCCGTGCCGGATACCGGAACGGCTTCCCAGACCGTGTTTTTGCTGCTTTTGCGCACCGCACGATAGGTTTTGCCGTCCATCAGGTAGAGTACACCCTTCACCGTGAACGACTGAGAAAACGCCTCGTTCATGTCCGCGCACAGCTCGGTCTGCGTGCCGTCCTGTGTCCGAAAATACAGCTTCGCACCCGCATGAACGGCACAGCCCACACCATCCGGCATGGCGAATAACCCGTAGATGGGTGCGTTAAACTGCGCCTGTGTGCGCCATCCGGTGCGCTTTACCAGAAAATCGTTCTGGTCGCAGATCATGTTCTGCATATCCGGCGAGCGGGAGAGAGACACCTTAGTCGGATGCGTGCGGCAGTCGATGCCGCCGAACCGGCTGACCACAGTCTGCTGCTCGGTCTCCGGATAGGGGAATTCGTAGCTTCGCATTAAATCATCTCCTGCACGGCGGTAAACTGCGCGGGACAGTGACTCAGCAGGCGTTCGCTGTACTCGGTTGCCGCCCAGTTAAACTTGGCCTTGTCGTCATCCGCGACAAGCAGCGCCGCCAGTCCGTACGGAAAACATTCGCGCGCCAGCCAGTCACCGGCGGGCAGTTCCTCGGTCAGCGCCGTCATGCGCGGCGGCACAAGCAGCACGTCTTTGCCGTCAGACGCACGTTCCGCGTTCATCTCGCGCAGGCTGTTCGCTAACAGCTGGTTGAGCGCACCGAGCGCAAACTGCTCGTAATACACACCGCTGTCCGGCGTTTCGGATAAAATATTCAGCGCTGCACGAAAGCATTCGGTTCCGGTCATAGGGTTACCTCCTTTGTGATGGGTTCATTGGATACAGTGAGAAGTTAGGAGAAGGAGTGAGGAGTAAACGAAGAAAAACTCCTATCTCCTCACTCCTAACTCTTATCTGCTATTTGAATTTAGCCTTCCGCTACCTCGGACGGATACGCGCCGGACTGCACACAATATGCGCGGATCTTGCAGCCGGTTTCAGGCGTCAGCACGGTGCCGGCAACATAATCCTTCGCGGAATCCGAGTAGCGCGGATCCGAGCCGTCCAGGGTGTAGCGCACCTTGCCGAACGCGGTGATCTTGCCCTGACTGATGGTCGGTGCGCTCGAGCGGCAGTCCTCATCGACCAGTGCATACACGCCGCCGCACTTTGCGCCGAGCACATACGCGTCGTAGTAGTGACGGCCCTCGATCAGCGCACCGGACACGCCGACCGGGTCCTCGTGCACCTTGGCATCTGCGATTTTGTACGGCATGAGCACGGCATCCTTGTGTGCAACGAGGAAGTACACGTCCTCCGGCAGATAGCTCTTGGGAACGCGGACGACATTCATGCCGAATACCTCGCCGCACACGCCCTTGGCGATGGACTGACGCGCTAGCACGTCCACACCGGCAAACTCGTCCGAGGTGCACACCAGCTTGTACATTTCGCTGGTCAGGTACAGATAGCGGTTGTCGTCCGGCACAAGCGCATCGTCAAGTGCCTGCGATGCATCCGCAATCTTGCTGATGATATTCGCCTTGGTCGGCTTTGCACTTTCCACAATGCTGCCCGCCATGGTGACAAAGCGCTTGAATGCGTACTTGTCCGCCGCCGGTGTGGACTTCTCGTTCAGCTGCAGGCGCAGCATGTCGGCGGCATTCTTGACCAGATTCTGATCGAGGTTGTTGCCCTTGTCGATGGTCAGGGTAAATGCCTTGTCCTGCGTCATGGTCAGTTCCTGCACCACGTCCTGCATTTCAGTCACATCGCCGTAACGCTTGAGACCGCCGTCACGGTCGTAATCGACCTCCTCCACCGTGATCGGGGTGTAAACCTTGAGCGTTTTCACGCCGGTCAGGTCATACGTCTCCGCGGTTTTGCCCTTGATGAAGGACGCACGGGTGAATACCTCCGCAATCTGGTCGGAATACTTGCTTGCGAGATTGATAGCCATAAAAATTTACCTCCTATATAAATGTTAAATCGTGAAGTAATGAGAATGTTACTTGCCGAGCAAAGCGAGGGTGACCGGATCTGCTCCCGTGGGTTCCCCGTCCGACTGCGCCGGACCGACCGCCGCACGGCGGTTCTTTTGGTTCATCTCGAGGGCTGCCAGTTCGTCTCTCAGCTCGGCAATCTCCCACTTGCGGTACGCGGACACGAGCGAGCCTTCCTGCTGCGCCCACTCCCATACCTGCTGCGGAATGTCCTCGGGACGGACATCGGGATATTCCTCGACGAATGCGGCGTAGATCTGGCCGTTCGGCATGGCGTTTGCCGCACGATTACGGCGGATGTACGCGTTGCGCTTGGAAAGTCCCTGTGCGGCTGCGTCAATCAGCTCTTCGAGCGTCAGTTCGACGATATCGCCGTCCACCTCGACCGGATAGGTCTGTGCATTTTCCTGCGGCTGGATTTCCGCCGTCTGCTCCTGTGCGAACGGATTGACCGCCATTTCCTGCTCGGGATTAGGATTCATTGCTGTTTTCTGCATTACTGTTTGCCTCCTTTTGCTGCTGTCGCTGTACGCGAAGTGCGTGCAGCAGGTCGTGTTTGCCGCGTACCTGATAATCCGGTACGTTTTCCAGATATACGAGCGGGTCGGAAATAACGCCGCTCTCCAGCAGATGATCGTTTGTCATCGTCTGCATGGTTTCGGACCAGTAGCTTGCCGCGCCGACATCCACCTGCAGGCGCATGTCCTGTCCGGCGAGTGCGGAGAAGTCGAACGTGCATTTTTCGGGTTCGCCGCCGTCCTCATTCGGCAGAACGAGCGTGCGCACGCCGTAGTGCGCGCCCATCATATCGAGGAAAATGCGCGCCCAGTCCTCAGTGAAGCGGTAGAACTCCATTTTTGTCAGCTCGAGCGGAGCCGCCGTTGCGTTCTGCACCGCGATAATTGCCGAGGTGTTGTCCGGATTGACCGTGCCGAGTGCGGCTTCGCTTGCGCCCATGAGTTCCGCGGTATCGGTCATCATTTGCTTGAGCAGCTGCAGCACCTGTGCCGAGATATCCGGTGCGCGGAACGCCGCCGCGATGGCGTCGTTCGGGTTGCCGCGCATGCCGATTGCCTTGCCGACGTCGTTCGACCAGCCGTTCGGGAACCGCGTCATGTCGTACACGATCTTAGGGAACGCCACCTGCTTGATGCACTGGACGTACATCGAGTACAGCTTGTTGATGGCGATCTGGTTCGGAATGGCCTCGGTCAGTGGACTTTCGCCGTGGCACGAGCCGCGCACGCGGTTCCAACACAGATGCGTCACCGGATACAGCCGATAGGGAAGCACCTTTTCGGGCATGACAACGGCATTCCGCGTGGTCTTGCAGAAGGCAATGCCGTTCTCGGTCCTGCGCATATGCAGCAGTACGGTCACGCGCTCGCCGTCGCTCGAGGTACGGTAACGGTGGTACTCGCCCACATCATCCGGTCGAATGGCTTCCGCGTCACTCGCGGAGATGCCGTTGGCACGCGCTTCGCGGCGCACCTCGTCCGCGTCGCGCCGCATGGCAATGATAATGTACGGCTGGCGCTGTACCTCATCGCAGGCGGCGTTGCCGAAGCAGATGTTCGTGGAATCAATCAGCTCCACCGCAATATCGCCCTTGACCGCCTGACCGGTCTCAAGAGCCGGATCAAAGTGCATGTAGAAGCAAGCATCACCGTCCACACAGGCGTTTTTCAGCAGCGGGCGGCCGAGTGCCTTGACACCCGAACGCTCGATCGCGGATGCAAACGCGCGTTCGAGCACATGCGCGGTCTGCCGCCCGTCCTCATCCATGTCAAACGGCTGGGCGCGTACCGCCACATCGTCGGAGACCAGCATGGACACAAACAGGTTGACGCAGCGGCGCAGCACGTTGAAGATCAGCGGGTCGAGGGACTGCACGCGCAGACCCTCCCACTGCCTGCCGAGGTAAAACGCCTCGTTGCGCCGAACACGGTCGTATAAACCGATCGAGCGCTTGTAGTCGCGGTCGCGCTCATATTTCTTCCAGATTGCCGTCGGTGACGGATCAAATTTCATCGTTGTCCTCCTCTCGTCCGTAGTTCATCAGCGCCGCCAGATCGCGGCTGAGCGTATCCTCCGGCGTAGATTCTGCCGTGTGCTCCTTCGGCAAACGTCGCGGCAGAACCACACCGCCGGAGATGATTGCACCGGTCAGGACCAGTACCGCCGCAGACAGCGCGTAACATAAAATTTCCATAATGCCTCCTTTCACTCAAAACCTGAGAAATTCTCCTACTTCGCAGTCATACGCCGACTGGGGGACCGCCTTAACCGGCTCATAAACGGTCGCGGCGTACCCGCGGAGCGCATCCGGCGCATGGGTCAGCTCGTGCGGCGTGTTCGCTGTGTCGGACGGATTGCGCTTGTCGTGCTGCAGCGCAGGCAGCGTGCGGATCAGATTGCGGCAGGTGTCGAAAATCGTCAGTCTGGGACGAACGGTGCCATCCGTATCCTTGCGCGGCTGCAGCAGCTCATGCAGCGCCAGCCATCCGGCGACGCGTTCATTGCTGCTTTTGACAAAATCCAGTCCGCTGTCCGCGAACAGTTCTACCGCGCTTCTGCCGGTTTCCTGCCGTCGGTTCCACAGATCGGGCGGCGCGAGACGGCAGTCAATGTGTTCTCCGGCCGTCTCACAGGCAAGTATCTGCGTCGCTGCATCCGAAATAATGAGTCCCGGACGGTAGAGTTCGCGGTAGACCACGCTGTGTCCGTCCGGACTTTGCGCAATCCATAGCGCTGCCAGCATGTCCAGACCGTAGTCAATGGTCAGGCAGCGCCGCCAGTCATGCGGGATGGCATACGGCTTTACAACATGCAGGTCGCGCGAAAATTCGCTGAAATACTGCCCCTCGTTCAGTTCCCACACGCCGTCGAGCAGTGCTTTCCGGTCGGTGGGAGAGAGCAGCTTCAGGCGTTTCTCGTAGCCTGCATCCGCCTTGCGGAGAAACGGGTTGTCACCCAGTCTTGCGGGCAGAAACAGCCGCGTGCCGCCGTCGAACTCGCGCACGGTGTCCGGCGGCATGGAGTCGATAAACCGGCTCTTCACCCACTGGTGACCGACACCGCCGGGATTGGTCGTCGCCTTGACCTGCTTGGGGAATCCGTTCGTGCCGCGGATACGCGACAGCAGATAGGTGAACTGGCTTTCGGTGAAATGTGTCAGCTCATCGAACCGGATGACATCGTATTCCGCGCTCTGGTACTTGGTCACATCGCTTTCCGCGTCGCAGTACCCGAATTCCAGCGCCGAACCGTTTGCAAAATCCCACCGGTGCTCACTCACCTTGTACTTTGCAATGCACTGCGGATACAGCCGCAAAGCCGCCGGTACAAGCGAGCGCTCCAGCTCCGGCATGGTCCTTCGCAGCATGAGCTGCCGTGAACCCGGATAGCAAACCGCAAACCGCAAAGCATCGAGCAGCTGACCGTGGCTTTTGCCGCCGCCTGCCGCGCCGCCGAACAGTGTTTCGAGCGTGTCCGACTGCATGAACGCTGCCTGCCGCCGTGTTACGGGGAATTCGTATCGTCTACGATCCGAAACACGATCTCCACCGGCTGAGCTTCGGTCTGCTCGTCGCCAAGCATCACGCCCTTGCCGACCGTCCGGTCGAGGATTTCCTTGATCGCGCTGAGCCGGCTGTTCGCCGGTGCTTCCGCATCGTCCGCGATGTCGTACAGCATGCGGATCAGCCGATCCGGCTTTTCGTTTTCGCTGCACATGGCCTCACCTCCTTTCGATGAGCCATAGAATAGGAGCAAAATCCAAATTTGTCAAGAACAAATGTTCGATTTTTTATTTGCTTGCAATTTTTGCCCAGCTGCGGTATGCTGAATAAGATGGAAAATATGCGGCGCAGCAGCGCCAGTATCAGGAGGAAAGAAGATGAAAAGAATCGACCTTATCGCGCTCGATTTAGACGGAACTGCGCTCAATCCGCAGAATCAGGTCTCTCCGGCGACCGCCGATGCCGTGCGCCGTGCCCGCGAGAGCGGTATTCATGTTGTGGTCTCCACCGGACGAATCTGCGGTGAGGCACGCGACTTTGCACTCATGCTCGGCACGGATGACCAGATGGTCACCTCGGGCGGCGCGACGCTGTCGAGCGTGTCGCAGGAGCGCTGCACCATGCGCATGTCCATGCCGTGGGAAGCTGCTGTGCGTGCGTCTGCCGTGGTGGAGCGCATCGGCATGATCACAATGGTGTATGCAGGAGAGACGCTGCTCATTACCCCGTATGATGATATTGAATTCGGCAAATATAAGTCGAATGAAGGCTATTTAAGCTCGAAAAAGGTTGTGCCGTCTGTTGCGGAATATATTGCCACAAACCATGTTTCGGTCGATAAAATGTTCATCCGCAGCCATGACCCGGTCATGCTCGTGCGCGCTCGTGCACAGCTGGAACAGATCCCGGGTATCCGCGTGATGAGCAGCGCGGCTGACAACCTCGAGGTCATCACGCCGGCCGCGGACAAGGGCGTTGCTCTCGGCATGCTGTGCCGTGAGCTGGGCACCGACCTCGACCACGCCGCCGCCATCGGTGACAGCGAAAACGACCTCGAAATGCTGAACGCCGTAGCCCTCCCGATTGCGATGGGAAACGCAAGCGCAGCCGTTAAAAATCTGTGCCTGCGCGAGACGCTCACCAACGCACAGGACGGCGTAGCAGCCGCCATCGACCGCATCATCGCGGAGAACGGCTAAACGAGCAGACCGGCCGCTGTTTTCCGGAAAAACAGTGGTAAAAATCGGATTTCTATGCTATAATATACTTGCAGAGTATCCGCAGAAAGCGGAAAAACGGCGCAGAACGCCGTCAGATTGAATCACAAAGAAAGTTGAAGGATAAAAGTTTTGGCTGCAAGGAAAACCACAACTAAAAAATCGACGAAAAGCGCACCCAAGGGCAAGCGTGCGGCACAGCCGCAGCCGGAGGAACTCGGTCCGATCCTGTCCCGTCCGGTCTGGGGCGCGATCTGGGGCATTGTCGGTCTGCTGTGCCTGCTGTCGATCCTGCCGATCGACGGCGTGCTGCTCAAGTGGCTGCACCGCGGCATCGGTGCGCTCATCGGCAAGGGTGCGTATGTCATGCCGTTTGCGCTGATCGGCATCGCCGTGCTGCTGTTTGCGCGTCCCAAGGGTCCCGTGCGTCTGCGCGGAACGTGTATCGCGCTCATGCCGCTGCTGATCGGCAGTATCATTCACGCCTTTTCGTGTGCAAATGAGTACGACCTGTCCATGAGCACGCTCAGCGGTCTGCTCTCTACCGGTATGGAAGGCTCGTCCGGCGGTCTGCTGGGCGGCGGTCTGTACATCCTGCTCGAGTGGGCGCTCTCGTCCATCGGCGCACTGCTCATCCTGCTGGTGCTGTTCATCGTGACTTTACTGGTGGCCTGTCGCATCACGCCGCAGGCGCTGTACGACATGGTTCGTCCGCCTGAGTATGAATACGAGGACGAGGAGGAGCGTGAGCGCTACGAAGCGCCTGTTCAGCTGCCGAACATCCACGAAGCGGCAGCTGCGCATGCACAGCGCCGAGAAGAGCGCCGTGCGCACCGTAAATCCGACTTTGACATCCCGATCGACGCCGATCCGCCCGGAGAGGATAAGCCGGGCGAGGAATTGATCGACCCGAACAAGCACCACGGCAAGGTAATCGCGCCGGACGAATATCTGCGCTCACTGCGCGATAACGTGAAGAAAAAGGCCGGAAGCATTATGGATCTGGTCGAAAACAAGCAGCCGGAGGAAGAACCGGCGCACGTTTCCGAGTCGGAGCCCGAGCATGAGGCGGCTCCTGCACCGGCATCCAAGCCGAAAAAGACCGAGAACATCTCGGAAATCGAGCAGGCGGCCATGAACGAGCAGATCGATGAGAGCCAGAAGGCTCCCGCGCCGGTGTACGACTACCCGCCGATCGACCTGCTGACGCAGGGCAAGCACGCTTCGGTAGCCGGTGCGGAGACCGAGCTGCGCGAAAGCTCGGCGTGCCTGCTCGATACGCTCGACTCGTTCAACATCGAGGCACAGATCATCGGCATCGTGCGCGGCCCGTCCGTCACCCGCTTTGAACTGACCATCCCGCGCGGTATCAAAATCTCGCGCATCACCGCACTGGCGGACGACATTGCACTGTCGCTCGGCGCGGCAAACGTGCGTATCGCGCCTATTCCGGATAAGGTCGCGGTCGGCATCGAGGTGCCGAACAAAACCGTCAATACGGTCTTTATCCGCGAGTGTATCGGCTCGCCTGCGTTTGCCAACGCGAAAAGCCGCCTGTCCTTTGCCGTCGGCAAGGACATCACCGGCAAGCCGGTCATCGGTGACATTGCCAAGATGCCGCACATGCTGATTGCCGGTACCACCGGCTCCGGTAAGTCGGTGTGCATCAACTCCATGCTGATCTCGCTGCTGTACAAGTCCACGCCGGAGGAAGTCCGCCTCATCATGGTGGACCCGAAGATGGTTGAGCTGGGCAACTATAACGGCATTCCGCACCTGCTGATTCCGGTTGTTACCGATCCCAAAAAGGCCGCCGGTGCGCTCAACTGGGCGGTTGGTGAGATGGAACGCCGCTACAAGCTGTTCGCAGACCATCAGGTGCGCAATCTGGTCGGCTATAACGACCTCATGCGTTCCGAAAAGGCCAAAGCCGAGCAGACCGAGGACGGTCATCCCGAGCAGTATCAGGTGCTGCCGCAGATCGTCATCGTTATCGACGAGCTGGCCGACCTGATGATGGTCGCTGCCAAGGAAGTCGAGAACTCCATCTGCCGTATCGCGCAGAAGGCGCGAGCCGCAGGCATGCACCTTGTTGTAGCAACACAGCGTCCGTCGGCTGACGTTATCACCGGTATCATGAAGGCAAATATCCCGTCGCGTATCGCGTTTGCGGTAGCCAGCCAGATCGAATCCCGTATCATTCTGGATACGACCGGCGCGGAAAAGCTAATCGGCAAGGGCGATATGCTGTATGCGCCGCTCGGTGAGGGCAAGCCGACCCGTGTACAGGGCTGCTTTATCTCCAACGAGGAGATCGAAGCTGTTATTGCCCGCATCAAGGAGACCAGCACCGCCGAGTACAGCGAGGAAATCCTCGAGCACATCGAGCAGCAGGCCGAGCAGGTAGGCAATAACAAGGGCGGCAGCAGCGGCACGAACGACCCGGGCGACGATGAGGATGAACTCATCGAGGAAGCCATCGAGGTCATCATGGACTGCCGTCAGGCGTCCACATCCATGCTGCAGCGCCGTCTGAAGCTGGGCTATTCGCGTGCCGCGCGTATCATCGACCAGATTGAGGATCGCGGTATCATCGGCCCGTCCGAAGGCTCCAAGCCGCGCCAGATCCTCATCTCGCGTGAGGACTGGCAGGAGATGAAGCTGCGCCGTACAATGCCGCTGGATAAGCAGCAGTAATGGATAATGAAGAATTGAGAATGTCGCTATCCTTGCGCTAATTTTCCATTTTCCATTCTCAATTTGCTAAACAATTCTCTTAGGAGGTAACATATCATGAAGAAGATCAACATTGCCGAAAAGTCTTTCAATCCGTTCGATCTGATCGGTCAGAAGTGGATGCTGATTTCCGCAGGTACCGAGGACAAGTGGAACACCATGACCGCAAGCTGGGGTGCTGTAGGCGTTATGTGGGGCAAGCCGAGTGCGACCTGCTATATTCGCAAGAGCCGCTTCACCAAGGAGTTTGTAGACGCAGGCGAGTATTTCACCCTGACCGTGCTCAAGGACGGCCACCGTGATGCGCTGAACAAGATGGGCTCCAAGTCTGGCCGTGACATGGATAAGATGCACGAGAGCGGCCTTACCCCGGTATTCGTAGAGGGTCAGCCGACCTTCGAGGAGGCCGAGCTGGTACTCATCTGCCGCAAGCGCGGTGTGACCGACATCGCACCGGACGACATGGCTCAGGAAGTGCAGGACAAGTGGTACGGCGATCACGACTACCACACCATGTATATCGGCGAGATCGTAGCCGCTTACGAGAACTAAGTTTTGCAAACCGTTCTGTAAACCGATTTTTACAAATATTTCACCAATTCCTCACAGAATCGGTGTATATTTAAGTAAATGTGAACCGGTTTGCTGGAGATGCTATTTAACTGGTATTTCTAAGTGTTTCGCGCGGAAGCGCGCATGAAATAGCATTTTCTGCGCAAATGCCAAAAAAGCGGGAGCATGTATCACGCTTTTTTGACTTCTAGAGGGAGAAAGTTTCTGAATAGGAACTTTCGGACGACTTTGGAACGGCCCACGGTCCGTTCCTCTTGTCGGCGAAACTGTAGTTTCGCGACAGCTCAGCAGGGTCGCTCTGCGGCCCTGTATCCCAATCCACAAACCCACGCCTCAAAAGGGAGGAATGCAATTCGTGAAAAAACGATTGCTCAGTCTGATCACAGCGGCTGCGCTGATGGTCGGCATGCTGCCTGCGGCTTTTGCGGGCTATGAAAACTTTACCTCGAAAACAACGTATCCTGCCGGACAGTTCACAGACGTGCCCTCAACCGAGTGGTACGCGCAGAATGTTCAGGCGGCGTATGAATACAAGCTGGTGGACGGCGTAAACGCCACCCAGTTCAAGCCGAACAGCAACCTGACGATCGCACAGGCGATCAAGCTGGCGGCGTGTCTGCACAGCACCTATGTCAGCGGCAGTGCGGATTTTGACAAAGTTCGTCCGTGGTATCAGCCGTATGTGACGTATGCGCTGGAAAATGGTATTATTAACACGACTTATGCGGATTACGATCAGCCGGCGACCCGAGCACAGTTTGCGTCCATCTTTGCAAACGCGCTGCCGGAGGACGCCCTGACCGCGATCAACGACATTGCGGACGGTGCGATTGCGGATGTTGACATGTCGGCAGGCTATGCCGCTGATGTGTACCGTCTGTACCGGGCGGGCGTGCTCACGGGCAGCAACAACGCGCATGATTTCAAGCCGAACACCAACATTCGCCGCAGCGAGGTTGCGGCTATCGTCACCCGTATGGCAAAGCCGGATCTGCGGCAGAGCTTCACTGTGGAAGCACATGTCGGCATGACGGCGGACGAGGTGTTCAGCGCCTGTGTACCGGCGATTTTCAAGCTGTACGCCTACGATTACAAGAATAATATCCTCGGCATCGGCAGCGGCGTTGTGCTCAGCGCACGCGGCGATGCGGTGACCTGCGGACACCTTGTCAACGGCGTTTACCGCCTTGTGGCTGAGATGTACGACGGCACCAAGCGGGAAGTCACGATCTACAGCTTTGACGCGGACGCGGACATCGCGCATATCCGTGTAGTCGGCAGCACGCTGCCGTACCTCGGTGTTACCACTGAGGTCGAGGAAGGCGACACGGTCTACGCGCTCGGTTACCCGGGCGGCGGCGCCGCAACGGTTACGACCGGCAAGGTGACCGATCCGGAAAACGACGATTACCTTGCACCGATGATCGAAAGCACGGCGCAGGTCATCAGCGGCAACTCCGGCGGTGCGCTCATCAACGATGAGGGCAAGGTTGTCGGCATTACGGTCAGCAGCCATTCAGGCGGCGTACCGTCTTACTCAGTGCCGATCCGCTACCTGAACAGCCTGATCGGAGACGGCACGGCGTACTCTCCCGGCGAGTATAACCGCAACCACAAGCCGGATGCATCGCGCTGCTACAGCAAGCACTATCCGGTGCCGGATTTCGGCACGGTGACCGGTGTTACGCTGCTCGGCACCATCCGGGAGGGCACCACGACCACCTACTACTACGACAGGGAAGAGGTAGAAGCCGGCGACAAGATTCTGCTCCACTACTACGCCGCACTGGGTGAAAACACCTTCTACCAGTTCACCGGCGGCTCGTTCACCTCGTCCTCGACGTATCCGTATTCGGTCAAGCTCTACGAGACCAGCTACGACGGCATCCCTGCGATCAGCGTCGTGGTTTCCAGCAATTCATTCGCTTCTATCGGCGGTCTGCCTCAGACCGTCGATTTTCTTTTGCAGGAATTTGTGCATTACGCCTAATAGAATGAAAGCTGACAGGCATGAAACGTATTTACGCCCAAAATGCCATAAAAATCGAGAAAAACGAGAAAAGATAAAATAAAATTCGGACAAAATTTCTGATAAATTAAAAAGATAGATTTTACGCAAACGTTTGAGTTTTGGCTAAAAATACATGATTAGTCAAAATGCACAATATATTCGTGGGAAATCGGTATAATACTACAATGGAATATTTCACCGCTAACGTGCTATAATGTGCTTGCGTGATAAAGAGAATGAGTATTAGAGAGAGCATCAATCGAAACGGAGGAAATACCCAAATGAAAAAGTATGTTTACATGTTCCCGGAGGGCAACGGCAAAATGCGTGAGCTGCTTGGCGGCAAGGGTGCCAATCTGGCTGAAATGACCGGACTGGGCATGCCTGTGCCGCAGGGTTTCACCATCACCACCGAGGCCTGCACCCGTTATTACGAGGACGGCAAGACCATCTATCCGGATATTCAGGATCAGATTCTGCTTTACCTCGATCAGCTTGAAAAGATTACCGGCAAAACCCTCGGCGATCCCGAGAAGCCGCTGCTCGTATCCGTTCGCTCGGGTGCGCGCGCATCCATGCCCGGCATGATGGACACCATCCTCAACCTCGGCATGAACGACGAGATCTGCGAAGCAGTTGCCAAGCTGACCAATAACCCGCGTTTCGCACGCGACTCCTACCGCCGTTTCATTCAGATGTTCTCTGACGTTGTTATGGAGCTGCCTAAGTCCTCCTTCGAACAGTTTATCGATCAGGTTAAGGACAAAAAGGGCGTAAAGATGGACAATGAGCTGGACGCGGACGATATGTCCGAGCTGATCGTTCTGTTTAAGGATCACTACAAGAAGTCCCTCGGCGAAGATTTCCCGCAGGACCCGAAGAAGCAGCTGATGGAGGCTGTCCGCGCGGTATTCCGCTCGTGGGATAATCCGCGTGCGAACACCTACCGCCGCATGAACGACATCCCGCACAGCTGGGGCACTGCCGTAAACGTACAGTCCATGGTATTCGGCAATATGGGCGAGACCTCGGGCACCGGCGTAGCCTTCACCCGCAACCCGGCCACCGGCGAAAAGAAGCTGTACGGCGAGTTCCTGATGAATGCACAGGGCGAGGACGTTGTAGCCGGCATCCGCACCCCGCAGCCGATCTCTGCGCTGGCAGATACCATGCCGGAGGTTTATCAGCAGTTTGTTGACATTTCCAGCCGCCTTGAGAAGCATTACGGCGATATGCAGGATATGGAGTTCACCATCGAAAACGGCAAGCTCTACATGCTGCAGACCCGTAACGGCAAGCGCACCGCACAGGCAGCGCTCAAGGTAGCGGTTGATCTGGTAGACGAAGGCGTCTGCACCAAGGAGCAGGCGGTTATGAAGGTCGAGGCAAAGCAGCTTGACGCACTTCTGCACCCGACGTTCGATCCGGCAGCTCTCAAGGCAGCTACGCCGATCACCACCGGCCTGCCGGCATCGCCCGGTGCAGCCTGCGGCGCGGTTTACTTCACCGCAGATGCTGCAGCTAAGGCCCACAAGACCGGAATCAAGGCTGTCCTCGTCCGTCAGGAGACCTCTCCGGAGGATATCGACGGCATGGCCGTATCCGAAGGCATCATGACCGCCCGCGGCGGCATGACCTCGCACGCAGCCGTAGTAGCCCGCGGCATGGGCACCTGCTGTGTAGCAGGCGTAAACGGCATCAAGGTTTCCGAAGAGGATAAGACCCTGACCTTTGCCGACGGCACGGTAGTGCACGAGGGTGACGTTATTTCGCTCGACGGCTCCACCGGCAACGTATACCTCGGTGAGATCGCAACGCAGGAGGCTGAGCTGACCGGCGACTTCGGCCGCTTCATGGGCTGGGCTGACGAGATTCGCACCCTGCACGTTCGCACCAACGGCGATACCCCGCGTGATGCAACGCAGGCCCGCAAGTTCGGCGCAGAAGGCATCGGCCTCTGCCGTACCGAGCATATGTTCTTCGAGCCGGCCCGCATCAAGGCGGTTCGTGAGATGATTATTTCCGATACGCTCGAGCAGCGCAAGGCGGCTCTGGCCAAGATCCTGCCTATGCAGCGCGGCGACTTTGAGGCAATTTACCGCGCAATGGGCGGCCTGCCGGTAACCATCCGTCTGCTTGACCCGCCGCTCCATGAGTTCCTCCCGCACGAGGATGACGAGATCAAGGAGCTGGCCGATGAGATGGGCGTATCCTTCGACAAGCTCAAGGGCAAGGTAGAAAGCCTGCACGAGTTCAACCCGATGCTGGGTACCCGCGGCTGCCGTCTGGACGTTCTCTATCCGGAGATTGCCGAGATGCAGACCGAGGCTATCGTATCCGCAGCTATCAACGTCTGGAAGGAAGACGACCTGCATATCACG
Organism: Butyricicoccus sp. AM32-19; assembly: GCF_003480365.1. Lineage (NCBI taxonomy): Bacteria > Bacillati > Bacillota > Clostridia > Eubacteriales > Butyricicoccaceae > Butyricicoccus > Butyricicoccus sp. AM32-19. Next base: position 188,835 of record NZ_QUIX01000001.1, read on the forward strand.
CCGGAGATCATGGTTCCGCTGGTATCCGAGGTCAATGAGCTGCGCTTCGTAAAGAAGGTTATCAAGGCTAAGGCTGACGAGCTGATCGAGCAGTCCGGCCTGAAGATGAAGTATATGGTCGGCACGATGATCGAGACGCCGCGTGCCGCAGTCACCGCAGGCGATGTGGCCAAGGAAGCGGAGTTCTTCTCCTTCGGCACCAACGACCTCACCCAGATGACCTACGGCTTCTCCCGTGATGACGTGGGCCGCATTCTGGAGACTTACTTCGATAAGAAGATCCTCGAGTCCGATCCGTTCGCTCGTCTGGACCAGAACGGCGTAGGCCGCTTGATCCGCTTCGCTGTTGCAGAAGGCAAGCGCACCCGTCCGGACATCAAGCTCGGCATCTGCGGCGAGCACGGCGGCGACCTGTCCTCCGTCGAGTTCTGCCACAATGTTGGTCTGAATTACGTTTCCTGCTCGCCGTTCCGCGTGCCGATCGCACGTCTGGCAGCGGCACAGGCTCGCGTAAAGGAGCTTGGACTGGCATAAACCTCCCCAAACTTGACATACAGCGCGAAAGGCTTCGGAGCATTGCTCCGAAGCCTTTCACGCTTTTTCATGCACAAATATATGCAGTAGTATTTAGAGGATTGAAGGCAGGCTGAGGGTAGCCCGCCCTTCGGAGAAAAGTTACCGAATTTCTAATGGAAAGGGAATCTTACAGAACCTTCTCCACATCCTCCGCAATCTGTTCTGCGGTGAGGTGATTGTCCTTCAGTACCTCGTCTACGTCATAGCGGTCGAGGAACTCCTTCTTGAGACCAAAGTTCAGTACCTTCATGTCAAAGTCGCCGTAGAAACGCGCAATCTTCTCACCGAAGCCGCCGTCGAGTACGCCGTCCTCGAGGGTGATGACCACATCGTGCTCCGCCTTGAGGCTCTCGAGCAGGTCGGTATCCACGCCGGTGATATAGTACGGGTTGATAAGGGTCGGCTGTACGCCGGTCTTTTTCTTGATGAGCGCCGCCGCCTGTTCGCCGAGCGGGTAGAACGAACCCAGACCGATCACGGCAACCCGGGCGCCCTTCTCCTTAACCTCGTAGGTGTTCAGCCTGCCGAAGTCCTTGGTAACAGCCTTTCCGTCCGAAACCAGTGCACCGCCCGGCATGCGGATAACGACCGGATGCTCGTTCTGCTCAATGCTCCAGTCGAGCATTGCCAGATATTCTTCCTTGGTGGTCGGCGCCAGATAAACCAGATTGGGGATGTTCGCCAGCATCGGAATGTCGTACAGACCGAGATGCGTTACATCGTTCATGCCGTAAACCGAGCCCCACGCAACGATAATGGTAGCTGCGTTGCTGTTGATGCACAGGTCCTGCGAAATCTGGTCATAGGCGCGCTGAATGAACGTGCTGTACACGCCGTAGACCGGCTTGCCGCCGTTTGCTGCGATACCGGACGCCAGTGCAACCGCGTTCTCCTCGGCAATGCCTACGTCGATGAACTGGCTGCCGGCCTTCTTACGCATCTCCTCGGTGAAGCCAAGCACGGTCGGCGTACCCGAGGTGATCATGCACACAGATGGGTCATCCTGCATTTTCTTCATCATAAAGTCGAGCGTGATGCTCTCGTAGCACTCGCCGCTTATGTCCATCAGCGGCTCGCCGGTCTCCGGATGGAACGGAGCACAGTAGTGCCATGCCTCCTTGTGCTGCTCGGCAGGCGCGTAGCCCTTGCCCTTCTGGGTGACGATGTGCACAACAATCGGCTGCGTGCTGTCCTTTACGGCCTTAAATGCCTCGATCAGCGAAGCAATATCGTTGCCGTCGGCTACAAAGCGGTAATCCAGACCCATCGCACGGAACAGATTGCATTCTGCCTTGCCGCACGTCTCGCGCAGCAGGCGCAGGTTCTGATACAGACCGCCATGATTCTCCGCGATGGACATATCGTTGTCGTTGACGAGGATGATCAGGTTGCCGTCCAGTTCTGCCGCATAGTCGAGCGCTTCCAGTGCTTCGCCGCCGCTGAGCGAGCCGTCACCGATGATAGCAACCACGTTGCCGTCCTCGCCCTTGAGGTCGCGGCCCTTGGCCAGACCGCAGGCCAGACTGACCGAGGTGGAGGTGTGACCGATGGTGAAATGGTCATGCTCGCTCTCGTGCGGGGTGCTGTAGCCGGAAACGTCGTCGTAGTGCTCCTCGTAGAGAAAGGCGTCCTTGCGGCCGGTCAGCATCTTGTGCGGGTAGGACTGGTGGGAAACATCGAATACAAACTTATCCTTCGGGGACTCGAATACATAGTGCAGTGCGATGGTTGCCTCTACCATGCCGAAATTCGGACCGAAATGGCCGCCGTGACGGCTCAGCTTGGTCAGCAGTGCATCACGTATTTCGGACGCAAGCACGGTCATCTGCTTAATGTTCAGCTTCTTCACGTCAGCGGGACCGTTGATGTTCTCGATATACATAGTTTTCCTCCTGAATATTTTTTCTAAACTCACTCTATCACTTGGAGTGTGCTCCAAGTCAAGCGGTTTTACGAAAAATTATGCAAAAATAAAAGCACCTGATACCAGGTGCCTTAATACTCAAATAGATGCGGAAAATGCTTCTCCATTCACCGTCCAGTGCGCTTTTCCGTCCTGCACATACAGCTCTGTGCCGCCGCGTTTGCAGCCGGCGTTCAGAAAAACAGCTGTGCCGTCCGGATTCAGGCGATAGAGATTGTAGCCGAAGTCCTCGGCAGCGCGGTAACGCGCGGTGTGCCTGAACACAAAGCCGACCAACGTGCCGTCGTCCAGAGAAACATAGTTGGTAAAATCAAAGCCCGCATACGGCGTCGCGCCAAGCTCGGACTGCTTCATCAGACCGCGCTCGCGCTGATAGGCAGGGGACTCGAGATAAGCCATGCTGTCCGGGTACAGCATCGCGTACGAGGGATATTTTTTGCCGGCAGGGACAGCACCTGCGCCGACCTCACCGACCTTTGTGCCGCAGTTCATGCAGAATTTTGCGCCGTCCGGCAGCTGCGTGCCGCAGTTCATGCAAAACATGGTAATCGCTCCTTTACATATACTTTAGTATATCGGGAGAGAGACCGTCTGTCAAATAGCCGTCACAGGAAAACTACGAAAAGGCAAAAGAAAAATCGTCTTTTCAAAGAAAAGACGATTTTCGGTGGCAGCCGAAGAAGGATTCGAACCCTCACAAACAGAGTCAGAGTCTGTCGTGCTACCTTTACACAATTCGGCTATTTGTTAAGTTTTGCTGTCGTTTTTGATGACTCATCGCTGACGACTTGTTTAGTATATATCAAAATTCGGGATTCGTCAACCCTTTTTTCAAAAAAATTAAAAATTTTTTTCGGAAGGGGACAACCGCCGCTTTTACGGCGGCCGTCCCTCGCGTTCGAGAGCCTCCCGCAGCTTTTCAAGCGCACGCTTTTCAATGCGCGAAACATAGCTGCGCGAAATACCCAGCCGCGCGGCAATCTCACGCTGCGGCAGGGGAGATGCCAGACCGATGCCGTACCGCAGGCGGATGATCTCGCGTTCCCGCGGAGAGAGACAGCCTGCCAGTGCGCGGTGCATGGCATGGTACCGGTCCTGCTCCTCAACGGCGGACAGACCGCTGTCCTCGCAGCAGATGATATCCTGCAGGGCAAGCGCATTGCCGTCGCCGTCCGACTCGAGCGTGTCCGAGAGCGAAAGCTCGCCTGCACTCTTGCGCTTCTGCCGAAAATACATCAGCAGCTCGTTCTGGATGCATTTGGAGGCGTATGTCGCCAGCCGGATATTCTTATCCGCTTTAAAGGTGTTCACGGCTTTAATCAGCCCGATCGTGCCGATGGACAGCAGATCGTCCTGTTCCGTACTTACGGCGTAATACTTTTTTACAATATGCGCTACCAGTCTGAGATTGTGCTCGATCAGCTTTTCCCGTGCCTCGGCGTCCCCGTCCTGCTGCATGCGGCGCAGCAGAACCGCCTCCTCATCGGGCGTGAGCGGCTTGGGAAACGATCCGTCCGCGCCCTGTACACGCAGCACAAAGAAGAAAAATGCACCGCCGAGCGCAAATAAAGCAGGGAAAAGCATGGTCAGCACCTCGTTTCGATAAGATACTGCTATTTTATGCTGCGAATAGCTTAGGTAGCACAAATAAAGAGGCAGTACCGCATAATACAGCAAGAGCGATTTACGAGTAAATTTTGCGTACTGATTAGGCGCGGTTTCTTGCAATACTTTGTGTACTACAAGAAATTGCGGCAGCGCGGATGGAACTCGCGCAAGGAACCGAGGCAGACATCAGGACACAAAATCTCCGTAAAGCGCCGCAGCTGAATTATGTGGTATTGTCTCCAAAAAAGGCTTGTAATTTGACAGAATATCCAGTATAATATAGTGAGTATTTACAGCAAATTGCATAGGGAGGTGTAACCATGGTTATGGCATTGAATAAAATGCCGGCTCTGTCGGATTATGGCGCGATCATCGCGCAGTTTTTGCCGTTTGTAGTTCTGATCGTCGTATTCTACTTTTTCCTGATCCGTCCGCAGCGCAAGCGCGACAAACAGGAGCGCGATATGCGTAACTCCATCGAGATCGGTGATGAGATTTCCACCATCGGTGGTTTTATCGGCCGCGTTGTCAGCATCAAGGACGACGTTCTGGTCATCGAGTCTTCGAGCGACCGCACGAAGCTCAAGATTTACCGTTGGGCGATCCGCGGTAAGGAGGCTCCGGCGACCGAGACGGTCGAGGCGCCCAAGGAAGCAAAGAAGGACGCAAAGTAATAACCCCATTTCTTGCCGAATAGCATGACATATAAATAAAATTCGGCGGGAGGCTATGAAATGATGAGAAAAACCAATGAGGGTCAGTCGCCGGTCGGTATCCTTTTACCATCGGTGCTTGCCGGATTGCTCGGTACTCTGCTGCTGATGCTGCTCGGTGCGGTGCTCGTTCACCGCGGCACATTGGCAGAAGGGGCAATAGCGCCTTGTGCACTGGTGTTCCTTGCACTCGGCAGTGCGCTTGCCGCACTGGTCGCTGCAAAGCGCGCAGGCGAAAACCAGTTTTACTGGTCGCTCGGCGCAGGTTTTGCGGTTTTTCTGATCCTGCTGATCGTTGCGGTGCTGCCGCTCGGTCAATCCATTCATTTTGTACGCACGGTGATCAGCCTGCTCTGCTCGTTGATCGCCTCGGCACTGGGCGGTTACGCCGGTGCCAATATGCGGAAAAAGAAGCGTTACAGCCACATCAAAAAATAGGAGGGAAATCAAATGAAGCATATTTCTACCCTGACTTCTGCAACCCTGAAGCAGACTGCAGCACACGGCGGCTGCGGCGAGTGCCAGACTTCCTGCCAGTCCGCATGCAAGACCTCTTGCACCGTGGCAAACCAGAAGTGCGAGCACGCAAAGTAATCACGCTTAAAAGGAATATGCAAGGCGCGCCTGCGGGTGCGCCTTGTTCCTGTATATCGGAGGAAAATAAATGATTCATCGTTATCAGAAAAAAGGGCTGAATTTCGTGCTCGATGTCAACTCGGGCGCGGTACATCTGCTCGATGATATCAGCTATGCAGTGTCCGGACTGCTGGATGAAAACATGGGTGATACCTGTCCGCAGAGCATCATTGACGCCCTGCCGGACTACACCGCGGACGAGATCCGCGAGGCATATGACGAACTGTACGAGCTGAAAAAGGCCGGTCAGCTGTTCGCGCAGGATGACTACATCGACGTAAGCCGCTACATTCCGGTGAATGCACCGGTCAAGGCTCTGTGCCTGCACGTAGCGCACGACTGCAACCTGCGCTGCAAGTACTGCTTCGCATCCACCGGCGACTTTGGTCAGGGCCGCAAGATCATGCCGCCTGAGATCGCCAAGAAGGCCATCGACTTTGTCATCGCGCGTTCCGGCGTGCGTCACAACATCGAGGTCGATTTCTTCGGCGGTGAGCCGCTCATGGCGTGGGATACCGTTACCCAGACGGTCGATTATGCCCGCAGCCTGGAGGAGAAGCATAACAAGAAGTTCCGCTTTACCATCACTACCAACGGTCTGCTGCTCGATGAGGACAAGCGCAAGTACATCAACGAGAACATGGACAACTGCGTGCTGTCGCTCGACGGCCGCCGTGAGGTCAACGACGAGTTCCGCAAGACGGTAGCCGGTACGGGCAGCTACGACACCATCGTGCCCAAGTTCAAGGCGCTGGTGGACGAGCGCGACCCGAACCTCGATTACTACGCGCGCGGCACGTTTACCTCGCACAACCTTGATTTTGCTGAGGATGTGCTGAGCATCGCGGATGCAGGCTTTGACCGCCTTTCCGTCGAGCCGGTAACGGCTGACCCGGGCTGCGGCTACGACTTGACCGAGGACGATCTGCCGAAGATCGAGGCCGAGTACGACCGCCTGACCGATATCATGCTCGAGCGTAAGAAGGAAGGCAAGCCGTTCACCTTCTTCCACTTCATGGTCGATCTGGATCAGGGTCCGTGCGTTGTTAAGCGTTTGCGCGGCTGCGGTGCGGGCTATGAGTATGTAGCCGTAACGCCGGACGGCGACATCTATCCCTGCCACCAGTTTGTCGGCAAGGATGAGTTCAAGCAGGGCAGTGTGCTCGACCAGTCCTTCAATATGGACATCGCGCAGAAGTTTGCCGGCATGAACATCTATTCTCGTCCGAAGTGCCAGAAGTGCTGGGCGAAGTTCTACTGCTCGGGCGGCTGCTCGGCAGCAAACTACAACATGAACCACGACATGAACGACTCCTACGACCTCGGCTGCGAGATGGAGCGTAAGCGTCTGGAATGTGCAATTTACCTAAAGGCAATGGATAAAATTTGTGCAAATCAGTCGAAGTGATGAATTGTAAAAAGAATCCGTAAAATCCGTTGCGAAACAGACTGTTTGTGCGTATAATTGCTCTTGTATTTGTACTGCCCTGTGAAGGAGATGATATTATGCCGCAGAATGTACTGGTTTCCGTGCTTGGTGAAGGTGAATATCTTCAGAAGCTGATCCGCGCCATCCTGGAGAAGGAGGTCGTACCGCAGCGCAATCTGTTCCTGTCCGCGAAGAATGCGGCGGCCTGCAAGGCTGCAGAGGGCTACGACGAGGTTCGTATCTGCGAGGACGAACTTGCTGCCATGATCAAGAGCGAGATTGTGCTGCTCACCGCTTCCAAGCGTGAAATGCCGACCGAGCTTGCCAAGATTTCCAGCAGTTCGCAAAAGCGCGTGGTAGTTTCCGTGTGCGACAGCGAAAAGGTGGATCTTGCGTACCTGGCTGATCGCATCGCCGCTGCAACCGAGCTGATCGCAGCCGTGCTGCACCGTGATGAGGAAGGCAAGCTGTATGCAACCTACGAGTTCAGCAAAAAGGTGCGTCCGTTCCTGCGCAAGCCCTGCGAGGATCTTGTGAACGCGATGTGCGAGACGATCAACGAGGAAGGCTAAATCCGTCTGTTGTTCTAAAAAGACAAAACCGGGAGTATGCTGTTCTATGACTTTTCCAAGGGGGAAGACGTATGAACAAACAGCATATTCTCGGTTTTTTTGACGATTTGGTGCGGACACCGGTGTTCCTGTTCCTGTGTGCGATGTTCCTGTGCGGTGCAGCGGCGGGCGGTCTGACTGGTCTGCGGGCCGGCGAAGGGGACGGCGCGGCAGTGCTTTCCGGTCTGTTGGCTGAATTGCCCGCGCATGTGGTGCAGAGCACGCTGTGCGCGCTCATCTGGGTGCTGCTGCCGCTCGTGTGCGCCTTTCTGCGCCCGAGAGAGCTGCTGCTGAGTGCGGTTGCCGCAGCACGCGGCTTCGTGCTTGCCATGACCGTCGCGGTCAGCGTGGGAGAAGGAAACGCCCTCATCATAGGAGCAGCCGGCGTACCCGCCGTACTGAGCGTCTCCGCGCTGCTTGCCGCATGCTCTATGGTCTGGCAGGGCGGTGAAGCCACCGGACGGTATTCGCTTCGAACGTGCAGGATGCCGTATTTCCTGTGTATTACGCTTGCCGTGCTGAGCGCCCTCCTGAGGGCCGCGATAGCGGCACTGTGCAATGTGTAAGTTTGCACAAAAATGCACAAATGCACAATCAGGATAGCGTGAAACATAGATTGAAAGTTTTACAAAGAGTGAAGAGATTCTGCAAGGCAGGCGTTCAAAGAGGAAGGGACACCGTAGGTGTCCCTTCCTCTTTGAACTTGCCGTGGGCACGGCAGTGTTGCAATTTCGACAAATCCATGCTAATATTTAGTTAGATTAACGAACTAACGGAGGGACAGCGCGAACATGGAAGACGCAGAGCAGCTCAATTCCTTTCTGGTCGATGTGTTCGGCCGGATCAACAAAATCGAAGAACGCGCCATGGCGGGCGGACTGGGCAGCGCGGTGTCCATCACCGAAATCCACATCATCGAGAAGATCGGTGACAGGGAACCTGTGCGTATGAGCGAGGTTGCCAGGTCAATCGGCGTAACACTGGCTACGCTGACGGTTGCGTGCGACAAGCTGGTCGCCAAGGGACTGGTGCGCCGTGTGCGCAGCCAGGAGGACCGCCGCGTTGTCAATATCATGCTCACTGACAAGGGCAGGGCCGCCTATGAGTACCACAAGGACTTTCACGAGCGCATGATCGCATCTTTGGTGGACACGCTCTCGCCCGAGCAGACCGCGCTTCTGGCGCAGAGCTTAGAGAAACTGCAGGACTTCTTCCGCCACGAGGAAGCAGCCGTGGAGGGAGAAACCAATGGATAACCTGATATTCTGTCTGAATGCCACCGTGCCGATTTTTGCGATCATCGTGCTTGGCCGCTGGCTGCGCAGCAAAAACTTTTTCACCAAGCAGACGCTGACCGACATTGACCGTCTGTCGTTCAAGGTGCTGCTGCCGATCCTGCTGTTCCGCGATATCGCACAGGGACGCATCACCGAGCAGTTCGACCCCGTGTTTTTCTTTTTCTGTGCGGGTGCGACGACGGTGTATTTTTTTGCCGTCTGGATCGGCGCATCCCTCTTTCTTAAAGATAAGAGTATGGTGGGCGCGTTCACACAGGGCGCTTTCCGCGGCTCGCAGGCGATACTGGGTGTGGCCTTTGTGCAGAATCTGTACGGCAATGCCGGTCTTGTGCCGCTGATGATCGTGGCAAGCGTGCCGCTGTACAACATCTTTTCGGTACTGGTGCTGACTGTCACCGCGCCGGACGCACAGCAGGCGGACCACCGCGGCCTGGTCGGCAAAACGCTGCGCGGCATCATCACCAACCCGATCATACTGGGTATTTTCGCGGGTCTGCCGTTCTCGCTACTGGCAATCGACTTTCCGCCGATGCTGGACAAGGGTCTGTCCATGCTGGGTAACTGCGCAACGCCTATGGCGCTGCTGAGCATCGGCGCGGGCTTTGAGGGTGCAAAGGCCATCAAAAAGCTCGGCCCAACCTGTGCAGCCGTGTTTATCAAGCTGGTGCTGCTGAGTGCTATCTTTCTGCCGATGGGCGTGGCGCTCGGCTTCCGCGAGCAGACACTGGTGGCCATCGTCATCCTGTGCGGTGCGCCGAGCACAGCCTCCGGTTATGTTATGGCGAAAAATATGGGCGGCGATCATGTGCTGTCATCGTCGATCATTGTGCTCAGCACGGCGTTGAGTGCGGTTACGCTGACATTGACGCTGTTCATTCTGCGTTCGATGGCGCTTATTTAACGTAAGGTTTTCGCCTTCGAGGCGAGGGGAACGCCGGCGGTTTCGCCGGGGAAACCAAAAGGGTAGACACCTGCGGTTTCTACCCTCTTGGGACTCCCGTTTCCCTTTGGGAGAGCACGGCGAAATTTGCAGAGCTGAGACTATGGGGGAACGGCCGTACTGTTCATCTTCCGTAGGGGCGGCCAATGGCCGCCCATTTCTCAACCGCAGATGCTCAAGCTGTTTTCTGACTGCTACACAGATCGGCGACTCTACGCTGGGTGCGGCATAACAGTGCCGCACGAATCGTTAGTCTGGAGATTGTAGACAGCACCTGCGAATATAGACACTTGGTAACATTTATCTTCGTAGGTGCCGTCTGTGATAACACGCTAACGAATTGCGCGACACGGGTATGTCGCGCCTGCTGGAAGTAGCCGGTCTGTGTAGCAGTAAGCTATCCGGGAACTGCGAATATTTTACGAAACAAACGCAAGCGTAACCCGACTGCCGTACCCCTATTTTCGCAGCGGTCGCCGGTCTCTGGTCTGCGCCAGACTATGACAGGAAACGGGTGATTCACAAGAGGGTAGAAACCTTGGTGTCTACCCTCTTGTGCGCCCGCGCGGCGTCAGCGCAGATTTCGTTCGCTTCGCAAGCGATAACTCATAAAATCAGCACAGATTTTGCAAAAGACGCAAAGAAAGGAGCCTCCGGCCATGCTGACTTACCATCTCAAACCGCACGACCAACAGCCGCTCTACGAGCAGCTCTACCACGCTGTCCGCGCGGACATCATGTCCGGCGCCTTGCCCGGCGGCACGCGCCTGCCGAGCAAACGCAAGCTGGCGGCTAATCTGCGCGTCAGCCAGATCACCGTGGAAACCGCTTACGGTCAGCTTGCCGCCGAAGGCTACATCGCCTCTGCGCCAAGGCGCGGCTATTTTGTGCAGGAGCAGCTTGCCGTGCCGATTTCCGAGCCGCAGGAGCCATCCACACCGCCTTTGCCGCCGATTTCCGCCTCTGAGGAGACCTATCCTTACGATTTTCGCACGGATTTTGTCGATAACGGCTGCTTTCCGTTCTCCACATGGGCGCGGCTGTCGCGCAGTGTGCTGAGCGAATACTCGAGTGCGCTGCTCCGTGCGACCGACCCATGCGGCGCGGCGGAACTTCGAGAGGAGATCGTGCGCTACCTGCACGACTTCCGCGGCATCAACGTCTCGCCGGACAACATCCTGATCGGTGCAGGCTCGGAGTATCTGATGCATCTTGTCATTCAGCTGCTCGGCCGCGACCGCGTGTACGCGCTCGAGAACCCCGGCTACCGCAAGCTGTACCAGATTTTCGCAGCGAACGGTGTGACCGTGCGTCCGACACCGTTGGACAAGCACGGTCTGCGTGCTGACGCGCTGACCGCAAGTGACGCATCGGTGGTATACCTTACGCCGTCGCACCATTTCCCGCTGGGCACGGTTATGACGGCTGCCCGCCGACTGGAAATCCTCCGCTGGGCGTCGGAAGCCCCCGACCGCTACATCATCGAGGATGACTACGACAGCGAATTTCGCTACGCTTCCCGCCCGATTCCGGCGTTAGGCGAGTTGGATCGGACAGGCCGTGTCGTGTACGTCAACACCTTTGCGAAAAGCCTTGCCCCCGGACTGCGCATCGGCTATCTGGTGCTGCCGAATGCGTTGATGGCGCGCTATCGTGAACGGTTTTCGCGGTACTCATCTACCGTGCCGAGCTTTGATCAGCACACGCTGGCGGCCTTCATGCACACCGGCGGCTTCGAGCGGCACATCAGTCGCAGCCGCAAGGTCTATCAGGCACGCCGCGACGCGCTCATGGCCGCACTTGACCGCGAGCTGGCCGATCTGCCGCATGAGGTCTCGCGCTCGGAGGCCGGTCTGCACCTGCTGCTGCACATGCGCAACGGCATGCTCGAGCACGAACTTATTGAGCGTGCAAAGGCGGTTGGTGTGCGTGTTTACCCGCTTTCAGCGTACTATACGCCGCCGGTCAAGCCGCCGCGAGCAACGCTTGTGCTCGGCTATGCCGGTCTGACCGAACAGCAGATTGGCGAGGCGGCAAAGCTGCTCAAGCAAGCCTGGACAAAATAAATGCAACCCGAAGTGCGATAAATTTCTGCGAAAATTTGTAGCACTTCGGGTTTTTGTTTCGTATTACCGGTGAAAGGAGGATGGAGCATGACCGCAAAAACACCCGAACAACTCGTCAGCGTCTACGGCGACATGGTATACCGATTGGCGTATGCGCAGACGCGCAGCCGTCACGATGCGGACGACATTTTTCAGGAGGTCTTTCTCCAGACCGTGCGTAAAAAGCCGGTTTTCGACAGCGAGGAGCACGAAAAGGCATGGCTGCTGCGGGTGACGCTCAACTGCCTGAAAAACCACTGGCGCATGGCATGGCGGCGGCACGACACACCGCTCGATGACCGCATTCCGTTTCCCGAGCCGGAGGACAGCGCACTGGATGAAGCCCTGTGGCGGCTGACGCCCAAGTACCGCACGGCAGTGCATTTATTCTACTGCGAGGGCTACACCGCAGAGGAGATTGCGCGCATGAGCGGGGAAAAACCGTCCACGATACGCACACGGCTGACGCGCGCACGGGCACAGCTGCGCGAATTGATGAAAGGAGAACTGGACGATGGATTTTCACAAGCAGTACCGCGACATGAATGAGAATATCACGCCGAGCGACACACTGGTGCAGCAGACGATCGCCAAAATGGAGAGCGGCAGGCCGCACAGAGCGCGAAAACCGCTCAAGATCATCCTTGCGGTTGCGGCGGCACTGGCCTGCGTGAGCACCGCCGTAGCCGCCAATCAGGAGGCGGTTCTGCGGGTGCTGTACCAAATTGCGCCCGGCATGGCGGAGTACCTGCAGCCGGTCGGGCAGGTCTGCGAGGACCGGGGCGTTAAGCTGGAGGTCGTTTCGGCGGACGTGGAAGGCAGCACGGCAAAGGTGTATTTGTCGCTGACCGACACCACGGGCAGCGTGTTCGGCGATGCCGCGCCGGATATGTACGACAGCTGGCATTTGGATTATCCGCGCTTGGGCAGAACTGCACCGCTGTCCTGCGGCTGCTCGACGGTTGACTACGATCCAAGTGCCCGCACGGCAACATATTTTCTTCAAATTGACGATTTGGGAGGAGATGTTCCGGCAGGCGCGTTCAAGTTTTCGTTTAACAAGCTGCTGATTGGAAAAGTAGAGCAGGAAGATGTTCCGGTAACGGCGGATTTGTCCGCAGTGACGCAGAATGCACCGACCGAGAACCACGATATCAACGGTCTGAGTGCGTCGGATATCTCGCTGTACGAAACCATGCACGACTATGATTTTCTTGTTCCGCAGGGCACTTTGTGGCAGAGTGAGAATGGGGTATGCGCACTGATTGCTGCCGGATGGCGAAATGGAGAACTGCATTTGCATTATCGCACAGATGGTTCGCTGACGCTGGATAATCACGCAGATTTTTCGACCTTGCACCTTGCGGACGGCACGGAACGGATGTGCGAATACACGGTATCCTACAAGGATTTTGACAATGATATTGATTACACAGAGTACGTTTTCCCGATGGCATACGAGGATGTTGCCGGCTGTACACTTACCGGTGATATCTACACCGCAAGCGACCTGATGGACGGCAGCTGGGCGGTATCCTTCCGGCTGACGCAGTAACGCAACATGAGGACATATCCGGTAGATATGTCCTCATTTTTTATCCGTTTTATCCTTTTTCTTCACCGAATGCGCGAACACGACCGACTGATCACCGAATTTCTGCCGCAGTGCGTCAACCGTCTGGTCGAGCTTATGCTGGCGGTCGCGCTTCTGGATATCCTCGGCGGCATCAAACAGCGAAAGCTGCTCGCACGACTGATTTTCCGGCAGCAGATTGGCTGCCGTGACCGACAGCAGGCGCACCGGCTTGTCCATCGGCCAGTGCCCGAGCAGCAGCTGCATGGACAGGTCGATGAGCGCACGCGTGGAATTGGTCGGCCGCTCAAGCGTTACCTGCCGTGAGCGGTTGTGAAATTCCGGGTCGCGGATGCCGAGCTGCACGGTCTGGCACACCATGCCGCGCTTTCGCAAACGTCTGCCGACATTGTCGCACAGCGCCGTGATGCCCATGCGGCATTCGTCCGCGCCGAGCAGATTGTGCGCGAACGTCATGCTGTTGCCGACCGATTTGACTTCTCGTTCCGCGTAAAATGAGCGCACAGGCTCATCGTCCTCACCTCTGGCGTAACGCAGCAGAAGATCGCCGTTTTTGCCCAGAATGCTGTGGATAAACGCCGGATCGCAGGCGGCAAGCTCGCCGATCGTGCGTACGCCCAGTTGGTTCAGCCGGTCGCTGGCGCGTTTGCCGACATACAGGAGCGTGTTCGCGGGCAAGGACCACACGCGCTGCTTGAAATTTTCGCGCGAAAAGACCGTCGTGCCGTCCGGCTTTTTGTAATCGCTGCCGAGTTTGGCGAACGCGCGGTTGAACGATACGCCGACCGAGATGGTCAGTCCGACCTCCTCGCGCATGCGGCGGCGCAGCTCGTCCGCGATATGCTCACCGGAGCCGAACAGGTGCATCGAGCCGGTGACATCGAGGAAGGATTCATCAATGCCGAACGGATCGACAAGATCGGTGTACTGCAGGTACAGCTCGTTGCACTTGCGCGAAAACTTCACATATTCGCTCCGATGCGGTGCTACCAGCCGTAAATCCGGGCATTTTCGTTTCGCCTGCCAGATGGTCTCGGCGGTTTGTACGCCGAAGGCTTTGGCCTTCTCGTTCTTGGCGAGAATGATGCCGTGGCGGCTCTCCGGATCACCGCAGACGGCGGTCGGTCCGTCGGCAAGCGACGGGTCGAGCAGCGTTTCCACACTCGCGAAAAACGAGTTGCAGTCGCAGTGCAGAATGGTTCGGTCCATCGGTCATCATCTCCTCCCGAACGAATGTTTGCATTGTATAACTGCATTATATCCGAAAAAAATGTGCTTGACAAGTGGGAGAATGAGGTGCATACTGTATTTGCAAGCAAGGGTGCCGTGATGAGCGGCTGAGAGGGCGAGAGCCTAACCTTTTGAACCTGTTGGTTAGCACCATCGTAGGGAAGCTGTCGCATACACTTGAAATTTTAATGCTCCGGTTTTACCGCATGGTGAGACCGGAGCATTTTTTCTTGCGGAAAAGAGGATATTTGCATGAAAGTAAACGGTAAAGAACGTGCCGTTCCCGCAGAGGGCACAGTTCTGGCGCTGCTGAAGGAGCTGGGTCACGACCCGCAGCGTGTGGCTGTCGAGAAGAACGGCACCATCATTCCGCGTGCGCAGTTCGCGGAAGAGAAGCTGACCGATGCAGACCATCTGGAAGTCGTATGCTTCGTGGGCGGCGGCTGATACCCTTCGCACCAAACCACAGTTTGGTGCGAAGGGGACATACTGCGTAAAACGCGGATATGTCCCAAAGAAATTTGCGCGCTGCGAGCGGCACACACATTTTTTACTGGTATGAAAACAAAGATACAAGCTCCCGGTTTTCAAAAAAATTGCAATGCAATTTCTTCCCGATTAAATGCACGCTGCGCGTGATTACAGGAGAAAAATCATGATTTTAACCAAAGAACAACTGCATGACGCACTGGTGGAACGCCACGGCGCGGATATTCAGGCTAAGCTGGACAAGGCGTGTGTCGGCATTGCGGGTCTGGGCGGGCTTGGCTCCAACCTTGCGATTTTTCTGGCGCGGCTGGGTGTCGGTCATCTCATCCTCGTGGATTTCGATGTGGTGGACATCACCAACCTCAACCGACAGCATTACACGATGAAAGACCTTGGCATCCCGAAAACGCTCGCACTTGTCGAGCAGCTTGAGGCCATCAATCCCTATCTCACCTACGAGACTTACACCGAGCGGGTCGTTCCGTCCAACGTGGAGCGGCTGTTCTCCGGCTGTGATGTGGTCGTAGAGGCGTTCGACAAGCCGGACCAGAAGGCCATGCTGCTCGAGAATCTGCTTACCAGACTGCCGGAAAAGCCGGTCGTATCGGGCAGCGGCATGGCAGGCTACGGCTCAGCGAACCTGATCAAGACCGAAAAACGATTCGGCCATGTGTATCTCTGCGGCGACGGTACAAGCGATGTAGCCGACGGTCTCGGCCTGATGGCGCCGCGCGTAGCGGTCTGCTCGGCACATGAAGGCACGATGGTGCTGCGCCTGCTCATTGGCGAAACGGAGCCGTAAATAGAAAATGGAGAACAGAAGCCGCAGCTTTCATTCTCCGCTCTCCATTATTCTTTCGGCTGATCGGAACCGCAGTGTGCACACTTGACAGCCTTGATCGGAATCTCGCTGCAGCAGAACGGGCAGACCTTGGTGGTCGGCTCTGCGGGTGCTTCCGGCTTTTTGCCGAGCGCAGTCAGCTTATTGACCGCTTTGAGCAGACAGAACAGCACGAACGCCATGATCAAAAAGTTGATGATCGAGGTGATGAATGCACCGTAGCGCAGTTCCACACCGCCGAGGTTCAGCACGAAACCGCTTAAATCGGTGCCGCCGAACAGGCCGAGAATCGGGTTAATGAGGTTATCGGTCAGTGAAGTCACGATGCTGGTGAACGCACCGCCGATGATAACACCGATTGCCATGTCCATCACGTTGCCGCGCAGCGCGAAGACTTTGAATTCTTCGATAAACTTTTTCACTTTTACGTTCCCCTTTCTTATTTATACTATCAGTTTATACGTTTCCCTTAAATGGGTCAAGAAAAAAGGAGTTTTTCACATGAAAGATACACTTGTAATCGGCGGACACGAGTTCCAGTCCCGCTTTATCCTTGGTTCCGGAAAGTATTCGCTCGACCTGATCAACGCTGCCGTGCAGAACGCAGGCGCACAGATCATCACGCTGGCGCTGCGCCGCGCAAATGAGGGCGGCACGGCTAACATCCTCGACTATATTCCGGAGGGCGTAACGCTGCTGCCGAACACCTCGGGTGCCCGCAATGCCGACGAGGCGGTTCGCATTGCGCGTCTGTCGCGTGCGTGCGGCTGCGGCGATTTCGTCAAGATCGAAATCATGCGCGACAGCAAGTACCTGCTGCCGGACAATCAGGAGACCATTCGCGCGACCGAGATTCTCGCAAACGAAGGCTTTGTTGTCATGCCGTATATGTATCCCGATCTGAACGTTGCGCGTGATCTGGTCAACGCGGGCGCGGCCTCCATCATGCCGCTGGCGGCTCCCATCGGCACGAACAAGGGTCTCGCTACCCGCGAGTTCATCAAGATTTTGATTGATGAAATTGATCTGCCGATCATCGTGGACGCAGGCATCGGCCGTCCGTCGCAGGCTTGCGAGGCGATGGAGATGGGCGCGGCAGCTATCATGGCCAACACCGCGATTGCCACCGCAGGCGATATTCCGGCGATGGCTGAGGCGTTCAAGCAGGCGATTGAGGCAGGCCGCACGGCGTACCTTGCCGGTCTGGGCCGCGTCCGTGAGACGGCGTCGGCATCCTCTCCGCTGACCGGTTTCCTGCAGGATTAAGACGGAAAGAGGGATATTTGTCATGGAAAACGAAAAAAACGAAATGATTTCCGCGAAATACATCACTGCTGATACCGATCACATGGAGTATCAGCCGGGCATGGACAACATCGGCTCCGAGGTGCAGGACGAGGTCATTTCCCGCATGAACGCCTATGACGCGGATGCCTATACGGCGGCTGACGTACTGCGTGCGCTTCGCAAGGACGTTCTCTCGCCGGAGGACTTCGGCGCACTGCTGTCTCCCGCGGCGCTGCCGTTCCTTGAACAGATGGCACAGCGCGCACAGGCCGAAACGCGCAAGCATTTCGGCAACTCGGTGCAGATGTTCACGCCGCTGTACATTGCCAATTACTGCGAAAATTACTGCATTTACTGCGGTTTCAACTGTCACAACAAGATTCGCCGTGCCAAGCTGGATATGGACGAGGTCGAGCAGGAGCTGAAGGCCATCGCGGAGACCGGTCTGCAGGAAATCCTCATTCTGACCGGTGAGAGCCGTGCCATGTCGCCGGTATCCTACATCGGTGAAGCCGTTAAGCTGGCGCGCAAGTATTTCCGTGTCATCGGCATCGAGATTTATCCGCTCAACGTGGATGAGTACGCTTATCTGCATGAGTGCGGTGTGGACTACGTTACCGTATTTCAGGAGACCTATGACGACCAGAAGTACAAAACCCTGCACCTCGGCGGTCACAAGCGCATTTTCCCGTACCGCCTGAATGCGCAGGAGCGTGCACTGATGGGCGGCATGCGCGGTGTCGGCTTTGCGGCGCTGCTCGGTCTGTCCGACTTCCGCAAGGATGCGTTTGCGACTGGTCTGCACGCATATCTGCTGCAGCGCAAGTATCCGCACGCAGAGATCGCGTTCTCGTGTCCGCGCCTGCGCCCGATCATCAATAACGATAAGATCAATCCGAAGGACGTACACGAGCCGCAGCTGCTGCAGGTCGTTTGTGCATACCGCATCTTCATGCCGTTCGCGTCCATCACTATCTCGACCCGCGAGCGGGCAGGCTTCCGCGATAATATCATCGGCATCGCCGCCACCAAGATTTCCGCAGGCGTAGACGTCGGTATCGGCGGTCACTCCGGCGAGGATAAGGGCGATGAGCAGTTCGAGATTTCGGACGGCCGTTCGGTCGATGAGGTATATAACGCAATCGTAGAGCATAATCTGCAGCCTGTAATGGCAGATTATCTGTACGTTTAACGACTTCTAAGGGGGACTCTGTCCCCCTTAGATACCGAAAAAGTTCCATAGAAACTTTTTCGGATAACCCCCTCACCTTTGCACGGCAAAGGTGGTTCGGGACACGCGTCCCAAAGTATAGGGAACAAAGTCCGGCAAAGCTGGACTTTGTTGAAGTATTGTAACGGCGCATTGCGATGCGCCGAGGGGGACGGAGTCCCCCTTAGAACAAGGTTTGTCAGCCGCCGAAGTGCGGCAATCTGCTGAGGACAGAGCGCACCGCATGCCACTGCAGATTTATATGAAAACCGCACTCCGGAAGCAATATAAAAGGCAATCCCGCACAATTAAAGCTGCGGCGCTTTACGGAAATTTTGCGTCCTGATGTTGTTGTGATTTTTTGCAATACACTCGTATTGCTGCAAAACCACGCCTAATCAGTACGCAAAATTTACTCGTAAATCGCTCTTGCTTAATTATGCGGCATTGCCTAATTCAGAAGGAGTATCAGTAAGCCATGAGAAATTATGCAACGCAGATGGATGCCGCAAAGCGCGGTATCGTCACGCCGGAGATCGAAACGGTCGCCAAAAAGGAAAACCGTCCGGTCGAGTTCATCATGGAACGAGTCGCAAAGGGTACGATTGCGATTCCGGCGAACATCAATCACAAAAGCCTGTCCGCAGAAGCGGTCGGCGACGGCACCCGCGTAAAGATCAATGTCAATCTCGGCATTTCGGGTGACTGCAAGGACTACGAGATGGAGTTGCGCAAGGTGCGCATGGCCGTTGACATGGGCGCGGAGTCCATCATGGATCTATCCAACTACGGCAAGACCAACACCTTCCGCAAGCAGCTGATCGACATGTCGCCGGCGATGATCGGCACCGTGCCGATGTACGACGCGATCGGGTATCTGGAAAAGGATCTGCTCGAGATCACCGCACAGGATTTCCTCAAGGTTGTTGAGGCGCACGCCAAGGAGGGTGTGGACTTCATGACCATTCATGCGGGTATCAATCGCCGTGCGGTCGAAGCCTTTATGCGTGAGGGCCGCAAAATGAATATCGTCTCCCGCGGCGGCTCGCTGCTGTTCGCGTGGATGAAGATGACCGGCAATGAGAATCCGTTCTTCGAGTATTACGACGAGGTGCTGGACATTCTGCGCCGCTACGACGTTACCATTTCGCTGGGCGACGCACTGCGCCCGGGCTGCATTGATGATGCGTCCGATGCAGGGCAGATCAGTGAGCTGATCGAGCTGGGCAACCTTGCACAGCGTGCGTGGGCGAAGGATGTACAGGTTATGATCGAGGGCCCCGGCCATATGGCGATGAACGAGATTGCGGCCAATATGCAGATGGAAAAGCGCCTTTGCCATGGAGCGCCTTTCTATGTCCTCGGGCCGCTCGTTACCGACATTGCACCGGGTTACGACCATATCACCTCGGCCATCGGCGGCGCTATCGCCGCACAGGCCGGCGCGAACTTTCTGTGCTACGTTACACCGGCGGAGCACCTGCGCCTGCCGGATGAAAATGACGTGCGCGAGGGCATCGTCGCCAGCAAGATCGCGGCCCATGCCGCCGATATCGCACTCGGTTTGCCCGGTGCGCGTGACCGCGATAACGCAATGGCGGACGCGCGTCATAAGCTGGACTGGCCCGCGCAGTTCGCGCTGGCACTCGACCCGGAAAAGGCAGAGCGGTTCTATAATCAGGTTCCGCCGACCGAGCGTCATACCTGCTCGATGTGCGGTAAAATGTGCGCCGTGCGCACCACAAATATGATCCTTGAGGGTAAAGAAGTCAAACTCTGCTCGGAAAAGGGCGCATGCTGATGCTTCGGAATACAAAAGAGCGGTCGGGAGACCGCTCTTTTTTTGCTGTTTGTTTGAATTGGGCGTGTGCAGAATGGAGAATTGAAAATGGAGAATGGAAAATGAATGCGATGGCGGAGTGCTGCGTGGGCGGCCAATGGCCGCCCCTACGGTTAAACGTTTGCAAATCGTTAGAAACGGTGCGCTGAGGTCATACCCCGGGGCACCTTCTCTGGCCCTTCGGGCAATTCATCTTCTGTCGCGCCTGCGGAGAGTAAACCGTATGTGTAGCAGTACGCTGTCTGTGAACTGCGAATATTTTACGAAATAAACGCAACGGTAACCCGACTGCCGTACCCCTTTTCGGAGCGGTCGCCGCTCTCTGGTCTGCGCCAGACTAAGAAATAAAAGGAAACTGGAGTTCCAAGAGGATAGCACTCATTTAACCCGCGCACTGCGCGGGAATAAGGTATAGCAGCCTACGGGCAAACCTTGGTGTCTATCCTTTTGGACCACTCAGCCGTCTGGACGGCACCTGCGCAACACTCGTCAATGCACGACAAAATTCCACAAACAAAACCGGCACATAAGGAGAGAAACCTCTGTATGTGCCGGTTTTCGCTTGCAGCTAAGAAAAATACTGGTGTCTCAGCTCCAGATTGTACGCAAGCAGCGTCCGCAGCCGCTTTTTGCCGCGGGAACAGTGCCGCGATACCGCCGATGGACTGATCCTAAGCCGTTCAGCGCACTGTTTGCAGGATAATCCCTCCACCTCGATCATCCACAGCACCTCGTACTGCCGCGGTGTCAGCTGCTCGCGCATGGCCCGGAAGAAGGCCGTGCGGAATGCCTGCCGGAAGCCGCGGTCGTCCTCCGCGAGCAGACCGAGATACTGCCGGTAGGCCAGCCGTGTCGCTGTGTGCTCAGACAGCGCGACAGTCCGCATGCGCGTCACCTTCTTCGCTGTGGTCGTGGTAGTGCTCCATCAGGAATACGGTCTGGCGGCTTTCGTTGATCAGCGTCTGCAGGAATTTCGCGCGCTGCTTGAGCCGGTAGCGCACCTCCGGCTGACGAGCACGCTTCTGCGCCGCCTGAAGCTGCTTGATACGCAGCTCCAGCAGAGCAACATTTACACGGTATTCCTGCGCCATCTCACATAATTTCATGGCGGCCCCTCCTTACGATATACGAACAAATGTTCGATTCCTTATGTCCCTTATAATACAACATAAAGTATGAGTTGTCAATGAAAAACTATATTTTGTGTTATATTCCTCGAATCTGCATCATACACTGTGGTAGAGAGGGAAGGAGGGGATACCATGCACAGACTGCTGCTGACCGGTGTCGGACTGGTGCTGGTGCTGTATTTGCTGCCGGTATTTTACCCATCGGAAACGGACAAGACAGAGCCGCAGACACCCTCAGAAAGCGTCACAGCGGCAGCAACAGACGGCTTAACCATCACGGTTCTGGTGAACGGCAAGGCGCAGGAAATGCCGCTGGAGACCTATGTGGAAGGCGTGACGGCGGCAGAGATTGCGGACGATTTTCCGGTTGAAGCCATCCGCGCACAGGCGGTCGCAGCGCGAACGTACGCGGTGTATAAGCAGTCGAGAGGACGGCCGGCAGAGCATCCGGATGCGGATGTCTGCGACGATTACAGCCATTGTGCGGCATATCAGCCGGACGCGGTCAAGACGTTCAGCACCGGCTATTCGCGGATACGCAAGGCCGTCAAGGACACGGCAGGGCAGATCCTGACCTGCGACGGTGCACCGATTGCGGCTGTGTTCCACTGCGTCAGCGGTCCGAAGACCGAGTCTGCCGCCGATGTCTGGGGCGAGGATATTCCGTATCTGCAAAGCGTGGTCAGTCCGGGCGGCACGCAGTACGCCGGATACGAGAGCGAGGTGACGCTAACGGCGGATGCGTTCCGCGAAAAGGTCGCGCAGACTCTGCCAAAAGCGGATGTGAGCGGTACGCCCGACCGCTGGTTTGCGTCCTCGGTGCGCTCGGCGGCTGGCGGTGTGAAAACCGTGAAGCTCGGCGGCGTGACCGTCGAGGGAACCGCAGTGCGGGCGCTGTTTGGCCTGCAGTCCACGAATTTCACCATCACAACCACCGAGGACAGTATTACGTTTCACACCATTGGATACGGACACGGTGTTGGTCTGTCGCAGTACGGTGCGAAATATATGGCGGAGCAGGGATATGATTATACCGAGATACTTGCGCATTACTACCCGAATACAGAGTTGAGATTGGAGAGTGGAGAGTGAAGAGAATGGAAAATGGGAAGATTGCGAACTATGTTCGCATATAAAATGGAGCGCGTAGCGCGACAAAAAAAGTCAGGACATGTGCCTGACTTTTTTAACAGACAGAGAAATCCCCCGAAAACCGGGAAGTTTTCGGGGGATTTCTCTGCAATAGACCTTACAGGCTTGCCTGGCAAGGGCGTTTCTCGATAGAAAGGACGGTTACGTCCTTTCTATCGAAGGCGAAGCCTTAGAAGGCGAAGTTGGTCTTAACTCTCCAGATATTCTGTGCATACTCAGCAATCGAGCGGTCCGCTGCGAAGCGGCCGGAGTTTGCAATGTTGATCAGCGCCATGCGGTTCCACTGATCCTGATCGCGGTAAACCTCGCTTACGCGCTCCTGAGCGGCTGCGTAGGATGCGAAGTCCTTGAGGCTCATATAGCGGTCAGCAGGGCCGCCGTTGCCGCCGTGCAGCAGCAGGTTGGCAATATCGGTGTAGTCCACGCCGTCACCGAAGCCATGGATCATCTGATCGAGTACGCGGCGGATGACCGGATCGTTCTGGTAGATGACCATCGGCTCATAGCTGCCGGAAGCGGCCAGTGCCTCAGCCTCGGGCGTTTCCATACCGAAGATGAAGATGTTCTCCTTGCCGACTGCCTCGCAGATCTCAACGTTTGCGCCGTCCATCGTGCCGATGGTCAGAGCACCGTTCATCATGAACTTCATGTTGCCGGTACCGGATGCTTCCTTGCCGGCGATGGAGATCTGCTCGGAAACCTCGGCGGCCGGCATGATAATCTCAGCCAGAGATACCTTGTAGTCCTCGAGGAATACGACCTTCAGCTTGTCGCGTACTGCCGGATCGTTGTCGATCATCTTGGAGATGGAGTTGATCAGCTGGATGGTCTTTTTCGCAACTGCGTAGCCCGGTGCGGCCTTGGAGCCGAAGATGAAGGTGCGCGGAACGAAATCCATATCCGGATTGTCCTTCAGCTTGTGGTACAGGCTGATAATGTGCAGAATGTTCAGCATCTGGCGCTTGTACTCGTGCAGACGTTTAACCTGTACGTCGAAGATGGAGTCCATGTTGACTTCGATGCCGTTGTGCTCCTTGATATAGTCCGCCAGACGCTGCTTGTTGTGGCGCTTGATCTCGCCCAGCTTGTCGAGCAGCTCCTTGTCATCCGCATAGTTGTTCAGAACCTGCAGCTCGGACGGATGGGTGCGGTAGCCGGTGCCGATCTTGCTCTCGATCAGCTCAGCCAGCTCCGGGTTGGCCTCACACAGCCAGCGGCGGTGTGCAATGCCGTTGGTGACGTTGCAGAACTTGGAGGAGTAGATCTTGTAGAAATCAGTGAATACGCGCTCCTTGAGGATCTCGGAATGCAGCGCGGATACGCCGTTGATGGAGAACGAGCCTGCGATAGCCAGATGCGCCATGCGGACGGTATCGTCGGCAACGATAGCCAGCTTGGAGATCTTCTGGAAGTCGTTCGGGAAGTAGTTCCACAGCTCCTTGCAGAAGCGCTCGTTGATTTCGTAGATGATCTGCATAACACGCGGCATCAGCTCCTGAACGAGCGATACCGGCCAGCACTCGAGGGCCTCAGGCATAACGGTGTGGTTGGTGTAAGCAACAGACTGGCTGGTGATGTTCCAGGCCTGCTCCCAGCTCATGTCGTTTTCGTCCATCAGGATGCGCATCAGCTCCGGAATAACCAGGGTCGGATGGGTATCGTTGATGTGCAGGACGTGCTTGTGCGCGAAGTTTTCGAGCGTGCCGTACTTGGCCTTGTGCTTTGCACAGATGTCCTGCAGGGTTGCGGAAACCAGGAAGTACTGCTGCTTGAGACGCAGGGACTGACCCTCGCGGTGGTTATCCTCCGGATAGAGGACCATGGAGATGGTCTCTGCCAGTGCGTGCTTTTCCAGTGCTTTCAGATACTCACCGGAGGAGAACAGCTTCATGTCCAGTGCGATCGGGCTCTGTGCCTTCCACAGGCGCAGACGCGCGATGTTGTTGGTGCCGTAGCCGGAAATCGGCATATCATACGGAACTGCCAGAACCGGCGTGTAATCGTGGTAGTTGACGATCAGCTTGCCGTTATCATCGAAGTAGGTGTCAACCGTGCCGCCGATCTTGACCTCGCGGGTCTCATCCATTGCCGGAATCTGCCAAACCTCGCCGGTAGACAGCCAGGAATCCGGCAGCTCGACCTGCTGGCCTTCTACGATCTTCTGCTTGAAAATGCCGTGCTCGTAGCGGATGGAGTAGCCGGTGCCGCGTACGCCGTCGGTCGCCATGCCGTCCATGTAGCAGGCAGCCAGACGGCCGAGGCCGCCGTTGCCCAGACCGGGATCCGCTTCCTCCTCGAAGATGTCCGCCATCTCGAAGCCCATGTCCTTCAGGGCTGCGGTCAGAGCGTCCAGCATACCGAGGTTGTAGGCGTTGTTGCGCAGGCTGCGGCCGACAAGAAATTCCATGCACAGATAATGCACCTGACGCTCTCCGTCGCGCTCTACCTCATTCTGGGTTTCGATCATGTGCTCTGTCAGTGCATCGCGCACTACGAGGGCACAAGCCTCGTATACCTGATCCTTGGTAGCGTCCTCTACCTCGCAGGCGAAATGTCTTTGCAGTTTACCTGCAATGGCTTCTTTCAAAGCGGTCTTTGTGTACTGGGTCTTTGGCATGGTCTTTCTTATCTCCTCACATAGTTGTTTGGAGGCACTGCCGAGCGATACGTCTGCGGTGCTTTGCGGAAATTTTGCGCTTTGGCGTCGTTGCGATCCCTTGCAATACACAAAGTATTGCTGCGGAACCGCGCCTAGCCAAATCACAAACTTTACTCGCAAATCACTCTTGCCGTATCACTCGTCAGCACCTCTAAGGGTGCCGTAGATTTCAATGGGATGAAAATTACGGAATCACCAGTTACCGTCACCGTATTCCCTCAAATCGGGTGACGGGTCGGGCTGACAGGTCGGTTACTGACCCATCGCGGTCTTGTAAACCTCGATATATTTATCGGCAGAGCTGCCCCAGCTGAAGTCGCTCTGCATACCCTGCATAATCAGCTTGCTCCACGCAGGCTTGTTAAAGCGGAATACGCCGCAGGCCTCGCGGATAACGTGCAGCATGTCGTGCGCGTTGTAGCTTGCAAAGGTGAAGCCGTTGCCCGTGCCGGCATAATCGACAAAGGCGTGAACGGTGTCCTTGAGGCCGCCGGTCTCGCGGACGATCGGAATAGTGCCGTAGCGCAGTGCGATCATCTGTGCCAGGCCGCACGGCTCAAACTTGGACGGCATCAGGAACATATCGGCGCCTGCGTAAATGCGGTTTGCCAGATCGCCGGAGAACATGATGGACGCGGAAACCTTATCCGGCCAGCGACGCTTTGCCTCAATGAACATCTGCTCATAGCGGTAGTCACCGGTGCCGAGCACGATCAGGCGAACATCATCTGCCAGAATATCCGGCAGGACTGCTTCGATGAGGTCGAGTCCCTTCTGGTCAACAAAGCGAGTGACAATGCCGATAACCGGCGTGTTTGCATCGCCCTCGAGGCCGCAGAGCTTGAGCAGTTCGGTCTTATTGACCTGCTTATCCTGCGGATTGTTCGGGCCGTAGTTCTTGAAGATCTTGCTGTCGGTTTCCGGATTGAAGGCATCCATGTTGATGCCGTTCAGGATGCCGTGCAGCTTGTAGCTGTTCATGCGCAGCACGGAATCCAGACGGTAGCCGTAGTATTCGGTCTGAATTTCGTTGGCATAGGTCGGTGAAACCGTGGTGACAGCCGTGGAAGCTACAATAGCAGCCTTCATCAGGTTGACGTCGCCGTCCATCGCCATAAAGCCGGAGCGGAAGTGTGCATCGTCAATGCCGAGCACATACTCCAGAATCTCACGACCGTAGCGGCCCTGATACTGGATGTTGTGGATGGTGAACACGGTCTTGATGTTCTCGTAGAACGGACGGGAAGCGAACATCAGGTTGTAGTAAACCGGAACGAGGGCGGTCTGCCAGTCGTTGCAGTTGATCACATCCGGCTTCCACTCCAGATCGGGCAGTACCTCGAGTACCGCCTTGGAGTAGTACGCGAAACGCTCTGCGTCGTCGTACTCGCCGTAGATCTGGCCGCGTGCGAAGTAATACTCATTATCGATGAAATAATAGGTAACGCCGTCCGCCTCATAGCGGAAGATACCGCAGTACTGGTTGCGCCAGCCCAGACGGACGTAAGCGTTTTTGATGTAATAGAACTTTTCGCGCATACTCTGGTCGATCGCAGAATACAGCGGGCAGAATACACGCACGTCATGTCCCTTGGCAGCGAGTGCCTGCGGGAGCGAACCTGCTACATCGCCCAATCCGCCGGTTTTGATGAACGGAGCGCATTCGCTGGTAACATACATGATTTTCATAAAGCCGAGCCTCCCCAACAGAGAGTGCGGAAACAGCGCTGACCGTTTCCGCACCCGTTGTAATTTTATTATACTCGTTTCTGTCTGAATGTAATATAGCAATATTTCACGAACATTTGCGCTGCGGAAAATGCGTTTTTGCTGTGATAGAAACTTCTAAACAGAAGTTTATGCGGATTTAACAGAAAAGGATCAAACGGTTGCGTTTTTTGCGATGGTGATCGGATAATTTTCGTGTCCCATCATCGTGCGGCCATCACGGATAATAACATTGCGGTCGGTGATGACATGACGGAGCGAAGCCTCGGTCATAATGCGTCCGCCTTCCATGATGATGCAGTTATTGACCTCGGCGCCCTTTTCAATCACAACGTCGCGGAACAGGACGGAGTTCTTTACCTTGCCCTCGATGCGGCAGCCGTCGGCGATGAGGCAGTCCTCTACGTCGGCTTCATCGCCGTAATAGGTCGGAGCCTCGTCCTTGATGCGGGTCAGGATCGGACGGGTGCGCTTGAATACCTCGTTGCGGACATCCTTGTCGAGCATGTCCATGTTGGAGCGGTAGTAGTCGAAGGTGTCCTCGATCTTGACGGCGTACTCGTTGAACAGGTAGCCGGCTACCGTGCCGTCCATCAGGGCACGGGTGAGGAATTCGCGCTCAAAGTGGATGCAGTTATGGGTTACGCAGTCGGACAGCATGTGGATAAGGTACTGGCGGCTCATGACGTAAATGCCGAGTGCCGCATGCTTGCACTTGCCCTCGTTGCAGTCTCCAACGCGGATGTCAACGGCTTCCTTCTTGCGGTTCAGCTCCACATAGGTGGTGAACGGGGAATTCTTCTGCTTCTTGGTGCATACCATGGTCAGGTCTGCGCCGGACTTGATATGGCGGTCGATCACGTCGTCGAGCGGTACATTGGCAACAATGTCGCCGTCCGCTACGACTACATAGTCTGCACGGTTCTTCTGCAGGAAGTCAACCGCACCGGCCAGTGCGTCAATCTTGCCGCGGTACTCGCCGGTTACCAGCGGAGATGCCTTCTTGGAGTAGGAGTACGGCGGCAGCAAGGTTACGCCGCCGTTCTTACGGGAAAGATCCCAGTCCTTGGCGTTGCCGATGTGGTCGATAAGGGACTGGTACTTGTCCTTCATCAGTACGCCTACGCGGTAAATGCCGCTGTTTACCATATTGGAAAGCATAAAGTCGATAATGCGATACCGACCGCCCCACTGTACCGCACCGACCGTGCGGTGCTCGGTGATCTCACGGAGATCGCTGTCGGTATCAAATGCAATGATCATGCCTAAAACGCTGTTCATGTTTGTGCCGCCCCCTTACTTTACGTCCGGCAGATCCTTGTCTGCCATTTCCTTAGCGGCCAGCTTTGCGCCGCTGCCGATGCGAACGCCTTCGGCTACTACCGCAACGCCCCAGTTGTCTACGTCGCTGTCGGACGGGCTGCCGCCGACTTCCGCGCCCTTGGCGATAACGGCCTTTTCGGCTACGATGGAGTAGCGCACGGTCGCGCCTTCCTCAACCACAGCACCCGGCATCAGGATGGAATATTCCACCTTGGCACCCTTGCCAATCTTAACATCCGAGAACAGGACGGACTCGGAAACGTCGCCGTAGATCTCACAGCCCTCGGAGAGCAGGGTATGGGTAACCTTAGCCTGCTTGGAGGTGAAATGCGGAGGCGAACCGGTGGTGCGGCCGTAGATCTTCCAGCTGTCATCGGAAAGCTGCAGGCCGGAGTTCGGAGAGAGCAGATCCATGTTTGCTTCCCACAGGCTCTCGATGGTGCCTACGTCCTTCCAGTAGCCCTTGAAGCGGTAGGAAACCAGCTTTTCGCCGTTATTCAGCATCGCCGGAATGATGTCCTTGCCGAAGTCGTTGGAGGACTGTTCGTTGGCCTCATCATTGATGAGGTATTCCTTCAGCTTCTTCCAGGTGAAGATGTAGATGCCCATGGAAGCCAGCGTGGACTTCGGCTCCTTCGGCTTCTCCTCGAATTCGTAGATGGTGCCGTCCGGCTTGCAGTTCATGATGCCGAAACGGGAAGCCTCGGAAAGCGGAACGTCCAGCACCGCGATGGTCGCGTCAGCGCCGGTCTCCTTGTGCTGCTGGAGCATCTTGTTGTAGTCCATCTTGTAGATGTGGTCGCCCGAGAGAATGAGGACGTACTCGGGATCGTAATCCTCCAGGAACTGAATGTTCTGGTAGATGGCGTTTGCGGTGCCCTTGTACCACTCGGTCTTTTTGCTCTCGTACGGCGGCAGAACATAGACGCCGCCGCGCAGGCGGTCGAGGTCCCACGTCTGGCCGGAACCAATGTAAGCGTTGAGCACATGCGGCTCGTACTGGGTCAGCACGCCGACAGTATCAATGCCGGAGTTGACGCAGTTGGAAAGCGGGAAGTCGATAATACGGTACTTACCGCCGAACGGTACGGCAGGCTTAGCGACCTTTTTGGTCAGCACATACAAACGGCTGCCGCGGCCACCTGCGAGCAGCATGGCTACGCATTCTTTTTTCCGATACATGTAAATTCTCCTTTTCACAGTTTGCATCGCTGCAATCTATACGCCGTCTGGCGTATCCCCTCTGTGTATCTCTTTTGCAGCAAACTTGCGCTTGCTTATTTAGAACCGCCGGTTGCGGTTACTGCCTTGTCTGTCGGTACGGAAACCGCCTTTTCGGTGGTTTTCGCAACTGCCTTGGTTCCGGTGCGTGCCACCGCTTTTTCGGTGGTTTTCGCAACTGCCTTGGTGCCGGTGCGTGCCACCGCCTTTTCAGTGGTCTTTGCAACGGATTTGGAGCCGGTCTTGGCTACGGCCTTCTCGGTTGTGCGGGCAACGGCCTTGGTGCCGGATTTCGCAACCGCCTTAGTCGAGCGGGTGCGCTTTACCGGTTTCTTGGCAGCCGCGGCTTTTGCGGCCTCGATCTCTGCCTTGGTGCGGCGCTTGGCTCTTGCCTTGCCCTTGAGGAACAGCACGCCGAAGCGCGGAATCTTCAGAACAATGGACTGTTCCTGACCGTGCATGGGCTTGTTTTCGGTCTTGAGCTTGCCGTTTGCCATGCCGCTGCCGCCGAACTCGGTCTTGTCCGAGGTGAATATCTCTTCATAAGTGCCGGTGATCGGAACGCCGATGCGGTATTCCTGCTGCTCCTCCGGAGAGAAGTTGACAACGACTACGATATCCGAGCCGTCCTTCGCCATACGGCGGAAGGCGATGATATTGTTGCGGTTGTCCTCATGGCTGATCCACTCAAAGCCGCGCCAGTCGGTATCCTGCTCCCACAGTTGCGGAGTAGCAAGGTAGAAGTGATTGAGCGCCTTGACGTACGCCTGCATCTGGCGGTGCGCCGGATAATCCAGCAGCATCCAGTCCAGTCCGCGCTGGTACGCCCATTCGGAGAATTGTGCAAACTCGCCGCCCATGAACAGCATCTTCTTGCCCGGGTGTGCGGCCATGTAGCCGTACAGCGCGCGCAGACCGCCGAACTGATTTTCATACGGAGGCGGCATCTTGCTGATGAGCGAGCACTTGCCGTGCACGACCTCATCGTGCGAGAGCGGCAGGATGTAGTTTTCGGAAAAGGCGTACATGAACGAGAAGGTGATCTTGTCGTGCATGTCCTTGCGGAAGAACGGGTCCGCCGAGCAGTAGCACAGCATGTCGTTCATCCAGCCCATGTTCCACTTGAAGTTGAAGCCCAGACCGCCGTCGTAACCCGGCTTGGTCACCATCGGCCATGCGGTGGACTCCTCGGCGATCATCATAACGTCCGGATGATCGGTCAGGATGTACTCGTTGAGCAGCCGCAGGAAGTCAACGGCCTCGAGGTTCTCACGGCCGCCGTGGACGTTCGGCCGCCATTCGCCCTGCCGGTTGTAGTCCAGATACAGCATGGAAGCGACCGCGTCCACACGCAGGCCGTCCATGTGGAATTTCTCGATCCAGAACATCGCGGAGGAGAACAGCAGGTTTCTCGTGGAGACCTTGCCGTAGTCGAATACGCGCGTGCCCCATTCCTTGTGCTCCATCTTGAGCGGATCGGCGTATTCGTACAGGTGCGAGCCGTCAAACTCGACCAGTCCGCAGCCGTCCTTCGGGAAGTGCGCCGGAACCCAGTCCATGATAATGCCCAGACCGGCCTGATGCGCCTTGTCGATCAGGTACATCAGATCCTTCGGCGTGCCGTAGCGGCTGGTGGCGGCAAAGTAGCCGATTACCTGATAGCCCCACGAGCCGTCGAACGGATACTCGGTCAGCGGCATAAACTCGATGTGGGTGTAGCCCATTTCCTTGACATACGGCACAAGCTCGTCCGCCAGCTGGCGGTAGGAGTAGAAGTTGCCGTCCTCGTGCATCTTCCACGAGCCGAGGTGGCATTCGTAGATGTTGACCGGATTGGAATACGGCAGGTGCTTTTTACGCCAGTCCAGCCACGAGGCGTCGCCCCATTCGTAGCCGTCGAGGTCATACGCCTTGGTGGCGTTGCCCGGACGGGTCTCAAAATGGAAGCCATACGGGTCGGACTTGTCAAACACATCGCCGGACTTGGCCCATACACTATACTTGTATGCGGCATATTCCGGAATATTCGGAATAAATTTCTCCCAGATACCCTGTTCATCGCGCGTCATATAATCGGCGTCGCGATTCCAGTCGTTGAACTCACCCATGACGGAAACTTTTTCGGCCTCCGGTGCATAAACACGGAACAGATAACCCTGTTCACCATCCTGCACGAAAGGGTGGGCTCCCATGTAATCGAACGCGCGACAATCCCGGCCGGAATAGAAAAGCTCGCTTCGCTTTTCCGCGGCGGGTGCTGCGGATTTTTTCTTCATACAGCATCTCTCCCTTTACAGCCGCCAAATGAAGGAAAATACGAATATTTTCCAACAGTTTGTGTACTTCGACAGAATTTTGGCGGAATACCCTCACTTTAGTTAGATATAGTATACATCACATAAATAGAAAAGTCCAGCAATTTAGCACAATTACTGGACTTTCTTTACAGAAATTTTGTTTGCTTTCCACATCATTTGAGTGGAAATGACAAAATAACGTACAATTCGATATAAATTTGTTCAGAAAATGTGACGGCGGATGAGATCGAGCGCCGTAGAAGCGGCCTGCATGCGCACACGGTCGCGGCCGAGCGAGGACTGCATTTTGCGGGTAAAGAACTTGCCGTCGTACCAAACGCTGATATAGACCAGACCGGTCGGCTTGTCCTCGGTGCCGCCGCCCGGGCCGGCAATGCCGGTGATGCCGACGCCGATGTCCGAGCCAAGCGCATTTGCAACGCCGACAGCCATCTGCTCTGCGGTTTCGGGAGATACCGCGCCGACCGTGTCGAGGGTCTCCTTCTTCACGCCGAGCACCTTCTCCTTGACGCTGTTGCTGTACGAGCACACACCGCCGAGGTAGTAATCGGATGCGCCCGGGATGTCGGTCAGACGCTTGGACAGCAGACCGCCGGTGCAGCTTTCGGCCACCGCGAGGGTCAGCTTGCGCTCGCACAGGCCGTCGCCGACTACCTGCTCGAGAGAGTCAACGTCTACGCCGTAAACGTCGTCGCCGAGCAGCTTCAGGATTTCGTCAACGACCGGATCGAGCATCTTCTCGCATTCTGCTGGGGTGTCCGCCTTGGCGGTAACGCGCGCGAAGCACTCCGAGGTGCGGGCATACGGCGCAATAGTCGGGTTTGCGCTTTTTTCCATCATGTCGTGCAGGATATTCTCCATGTTGCTTTCGCCGAGGCCGAATACGCGGATGTTGCGGGATACGATGCAGCCGCCTGCCAGCTTGTACAGATACGGCATTGCACATTCCTTCCACATCGGGTTGCACTCGCGCGGAGGGCCGGGCAGCATGAGAACGTGCTTGCCGTCGGCTTCAAACGCACAGCCGGGCGCTGTGCCCCACAGGTTGGTGAATACGGTGCAGCCCTCCGGCAGCCATGCCTGCTTTTCGTTGTTCTTGGTCATTTCGCGGCCGATGGTCTTGAAAAAGTCGGTCAGACGGTCCATGGACGGCTGATGCAGTACCATCTTTTTGCCGAAAACGGTTGCCAGCGTCTCCTTGGTCAGATCGTCAAGGGTTGGGCCAAGGCCGCCGGTGGTGATGATGATGTCAGCACGGTCCTTTGCCTCGCGGACTACGCGCTCGAGACGCGCCGGATTGTCACCGACAACGGTCTGGTAGAATACATTGATGCCCAGCTCGGACAGACCCTGCGAGATGAGCTGTGCATCGGTGTTTACGATGTCGCCCAGCAGGATCTCTGTGCCGACTGCGATAAGTTCTGCGTTCAATGGATTTTCCTCCTTTGGAAAAACGTGATAGAGGTTATATTGCAGGGCGGGGTGTCCCCGCCCTGCGGCATAGCGAATACCTGTGCTTACGGCAGATGAATAATCTCCACACCCTTAACCGCCTCGTCCACGAGTGCTTCAACGTCGAGGTGGCTCTCTGCCTCGAGGATCTTCGGCATCTTCGGCTTGGTATTCGGGTGCTTCGGGGTGAATACGGTGCAGCAGTCCTCGTAGGGGAGGATGGAGGTCTCGAAGGTGTCGATCTTACGGGCGATCGTGACAATTTCCTCCTTATCCATGCCGATGCAGGGACGGAATACCGGCAGGTCGCACACCGCGCCGGTAACGGCCATGGCGGGCATGGTCTGGCTGGCAACCTGACCGAGTGACTCACCGGTGATGAGCGCACCGCAGCCGTACTCAACAGCTACGCGCTCGGCAATGCGCATCATAAAGCGGCGCATGATGAGCGTGAACAGCTCCTCGTGGCACTTGTCGCGGATTTCCTCCTGAATGTGGGTGAACGGCACGACCATAACGCTCATGCGGCCGCACCATGCGGTCAGCTTGCGGCCCAGTTCAAGCACCTTCTCCTTGGCGCGCTCGGAGGTGTACGGATAGCTGAAAAAGTGGATGCCGCACAGCTCCAGACCGCGCTTGGCCATCATCCAGCCGGCAACAGGGGAGTCGATGCCGCCGGAGAGCAGCAGCGCTGCACGGCCGTTCGAGCCGATCGGCATGCCGCCCGCACCCGGAACCGGACCGGCATGAACGAATGCGTACTTTTCGCGCATCTCAACGTGCACGGTCAGGTCGGGGTGGTGCATGTCCGGACGAACATCCGGGAACAGATCAGCAAGCTCGCCGCCGACGTGCTGGCTGATCTCTGTCGATGTCATCGGGAATTTCTTGTCGCCGCGCTTGGACTCGACCTTAAACGTCTTTGCCGCGGCAAAGTTGGGCGCAAGGTAGTCCTTTGCGGTCGCAATGACGCTCTCGAGCGTCTTTTCCGGGCAGACCGCTGCGCGGGAGATGGTGGCAAAGCCGAACACACGGCTTGCGCACTCCATAACCGCATCTGCGTCCGCGTCGTCCGGAATCTCCACATAAACGACCGACTGGCGCATGGTGATCTCGCAGTCTGCAACGTGCGCCATGCGGCGCTTGAGGTTTTTCAGCAGACGATCCTCAAAGGTTTTGCGGTTGAGTCCCTTGAGGACGATCTCACCGCACTTGAGCAGTAATACTTCTTTCATTTATTGTCTCCTTGATGGTAAATTTATTTGTTTGCACTGATGATTTCCTTCTCCTCGGCGGTCATCAGGCTGTCGCGGTCGGCGCTGTCCGAGCCGAACTCCAAGCGGGTCTTGACGTAATCATCATCCGGCAGGTTGAACACCTGTGCCAGATAGTTTAAGTAAACGTCCGCCATGATTTCCAGTTTGCCGTAATCGGTCTCCCACGGTACGAGCGACTGCGTGCCGACGCTGACCGTGCCGTCCTCCCGGCGGCCAATTTTGACCGGCAGACTGCATTCCTCCGCACGCTTTTCGGCAGTGTCCGGCAGGCTGTCGTAAATGCCCTCCATCCAGAAGCGGCATTTGCCGTCATATACGGCGAGCTTGTGCTCCGAGCTGTCCGGTTTGGTGATGGTTTTGTATTCCATATAGATTAAACTCCTTGTTTTTGTTCCTCGTCAATGGTTCCGCGAAAATAAGAAACAAGAACACCGTATTTTTCGCCATCCTTGTTTGCGGAAAAGGCGTAACAGTCGGACTTGTCAGCCGGTTCAGGCGCAGTAAAGTAGAGAGCCTCGCTGTCCCGACCGTCTTTATACGCGGTATTGTTATTGGGATTGACTTTGTAGTAAACACAGTTTGTGTAGCCTGCCTGCTCAACGATATTCTGCGCCTGTGATGCGGTAATCGGGTGGGTAATCAGCAGAAATGCGCCGGTAACACACAGAGCGACTGCCATAGTAACCGCATAGGCAGTGGAATTTTGCTCTCGATATCTTAGCTCGATAATGCTCAATGTAGCCCAAAGCGGCAGGAAAATCCAGTTGTCGAGAGAATATGGTTCCGTGAACAGTATGTACGGAATGGTGCAGAGGATACCGCAGAATATCAGCTGACAAAGCCGTGTAACGATATGATTAGGCGGAAACCATGGTTCTCGTTCCTCGCCTGTGCGCCCTGCGGCTGATGCAATAAAAACAGCGCAGGTAGCGCCAACCAGCACAGGATTGTCCAGCAGCATCCGGCCGTACACGAAGAAGTGCAGACCGAAAATCACGGCCGTGCAGATACAGCAGATACCGGCGTTCATAATATGTTTTTTACTCATAACCCTACCTCCTCGCAATAATTCCTAATTACGAATTAGCTTATCTGCGGAACATTTTCGCGCCCTTTTTGACCGCTGCCACAAAAGCATCCACATCTTCCTTTGTGTTGAACGGTGCAAACGACACGCGCAGTGCGCTGTCCGTGCGCGCTTTCGGCAGACCGAGCGCCTTGAGCACACCGCTCTGCTTGCCCTTGGAGCAGGCCGAACCGCTGGAAATGTAAACCTCGTCCCCCTCGAGTACATGCAGCATGACCTCGCTCTTGCAGCCGGGCATGGAAAGATTGACCACATGCGGGATATCGCCTTCGCCGTTGATCACAGCGTCCGGCAGCTCGGCGCTGACCTGCTGCTTGAGGTAGTCGGCCAGCTCCTGCACATGGGCGTAATCCTCGTCGAAATGCGCCATGCGAATCTCGCACGCCTTGGCAAATGCTGCGATATTCGGCACGGCTTCGGTGCCCGGACGCATGCCGCGCTCCTGACCGCCGCCGAAGGTCAGCGGCGGCAGGCGCAGGCCCTTTTTCACATACAGCGCACCGATGCCCTTGGGTGCGCCGATTTTGTGGCCGGAAACGCTCATCAGGTCGCAGTTCCATTTTTTCGGCGTCAGGCGTACGCGGCAAAGACCCTGTACGGCATCAATATGGAACAGCGCCTTGGGTGCCTTGGCCTTGAGCAGCTTTCCGAGCTGTTCGACCGGCTG
This sequence comes from Butyricicoccus sp. AM32-19, assembly GCF_003480365.1. Taxonomy (NCBI): domain Bacteria; kingdom Bacillati; phylum Bacillota; class Clostridia; order Eubacteriales; family Butyricicoccaceae; genus Butyricicoccus; species Butyricicoccus sp. AM32-19. The sequence continues at coordinate 225,180 of NZ_QUIX01000001.1, forward strand.
TACCGTGCCGATCTCGTTGTTGACCAGCTGGCAGGAGAGAAGAATGGTGTCCTCGGTCAGTGCTTCGCTCAGCACCTCGGGCGTGATGTGACCGGTTGCGTCCGGTGCAAGGAAAACTACGTCGAAGCCGTCCGCAGCAAGCTGCTTTGCGGTGTTGACGGTTGCCGCGTGCTCGATCTCGGTCGTGATGATGCGGCCCTTTTTATGTCGGTTGAGGTGAGCGGCACCGCGCAGGCTGATGTTGGTGCTCTCCGTGCCGCAGGCGGTGAAATATACTTCCTCGGGCAGACAGCCGAGCGCAGACGCGACCGTCCTGCGGCTGTCCTCGAGCAGATGCGAGGCCTCCAGCCCCATGCGGTGCAGGCTGGACGGGTTGCCGAACTCCTCGCACATCGCGTGAACGGCCGCTTCGGCCGCTTCGGGCAGCACGCGGGTCGTCGCCGCGTTATCAAGATAATGCATAGAAAAACGAACTCCTTCATCGGGGCAGACCGCCGTGCGGCCATACTTCCCGCTATTATAAAATATTTTACAACGGCGGGCCGCCTTTTACAAGACAAAAACGTGCAAAACGGCATTGAAAAGTAGAAAAGGGTATGCTATAATTTTAAGGGTATGGCTGTTACCTATTATAAGTATACTGCGTGACAAGAGCACGTTGCAGATAGAAAGGGAGGAAATCCTAATGCCAGGTAAGGTAATTCTCGGCGCCCAGTGGGGCGACGAAGGCAAGGGTAAGTTTATTGATATTTTCGCAGGCAAGGCGGATCTGGTTGTCCGCAGCCAGGGCGGCAACAATGCCGGTCACACCGTTGTAGCCGGCGGTGAGAAGTACAAGCTGCAGCTGATTCCGTCCGGCATCCTGTATCCGGAGTGCGTCAACGTCATCGGCCCGGGTGTTGTTGTCAATCCGAAGGCTGTCCTCGGCGAGATCGACGGCCTGCACGAGAAAGGCGTTTCCACCGACAAGCTGTTCATCGATGCACGCTGCCACTGCATCATGCCGTGGCACCTTGAGCTGGATGCGCTCAGCGAGGCAGAGAAGGCCAAGGAAGGCACCGCAATCGGCACCACCAAGAAGGGCATCGGCCCGACCTACATGGACAAGTCCGAGCGCAGCGGAATCCGCATGCACGATTTTGTAGACGCAGAGCGTTTCGAGGAGGTTATCCGCGAGACCTGTGCCCGCAAGAACCGCGTGATCACCGGCGTTTACGGCGGCGAGCCGATCGACGCGGACGCTGTTATCGCAGAGTACAAGGTTTACGCAGACCGTCTGCGTCCGATGGTGCGCGACACCACCGTTATGACCTATGACGCCATCAAGTCCGGCAAGGAAGTGCTGTTCGAGGGTGCGCAGGGCACACTGCTCGACCTCGACATGGGCACCTATCCGTATGTTACCTCGTCTCATCCGGTAGCAGGCGGCTGCTGCATCGGTTCCGGTGTCGGCCCGACTGCCATCAACGAGATCATGGGCATTTTCAAGTCCTACACCACCCGTGTGGGCGAGGGTCCGTTCCCGACCGAGCTGTTCGATGAAACCGGTGACTATATCCGCAATGCAGGCGGCGAGTTCGGTACCGTTACCGGCCGTCCGCGCCGTACCGGCTGGTTCGACGCAGTCGTTGCACGCTATGCGGTTCGTGTAAACGGTCTGACCGACGTTGTTATCAACAAGATCGACCCGCTGCGCGGCCTGCCGAAGCTCAAGGTCTGCGTTGCATACAAGCTGAAGAACGGCGAGACCGTTACCGAGTTCCCGGCAAACTTCATGGATCTGGTAGACTGTGAGCCGGTTTACGAGGAGTTCGACGGCTTTGATGAGGATATCACCAACTGCCGTTCCTTTGAGGAACTGCCGGCAACCGTGCAGTCCTACATCAAGGAGCTGGAGCGTATCATCGAGTGCCCGATCACCATGCTTGGCGTAGGCCCTGCTCGTGATCAGGTTATGACCATCAAATAATTCGTCCGAAACCACGCTTTCGGACGAGAGGGACGTACCGAGCCAATGGCTCGGATACGTCCTATACGGGATTTTGCGCGTCCGCCTTGGCGGGCACACAAAATCCCTTTTTTCTTGTAAAAAAACGCAGGCGCTATCCTTGCGCGGCTATGTCCGCGCTGCGCGCGCATGTCCTGCGTTTTTTTGCATTTGCACGGCAAACGCGATTGAATGCCGCCGTGAAACGGCGGTCGTGCACGGCACGGGACAATGACTCAGATTTCTGAACGAAATCCTGTCATGTAGTTGCGGTTTGCAAGCAAACCGGAATTTTATATGTGCTTTCGTACGAAAAAAGGACGCATATTATGCGTCCTTTTTGGAACGGATTAAATAGCTGCGTTCATTCTCCATTTTCAATTCTCAATTCGGCAATCAGTCGCCCATCGACAGTCCGAGCGCTCTTGCCTGCTTCACCAGTTCGCCATCGGGCGGAACGGTTTTCAGCTTGCCTGCGACCTCGGTCAGCGGAACCGGCACGATATGGTTATCCTGCAGCGCGACCATATAGCCGAATTTTTTCTGCGTGATAAGCTGCGCTGCCGCTACGCCGAACCGGCTGGTCAGCACGCGGTCGGCCGGGCAGGGAGCGCCGCCGCGCTGATAATGGCCCGGAATGGTAACGCGAATCTCCTGCCCGGTCAGCTCCTTGAGTTCGTCCGCAATGCGGTAGGAGATGGACGGATAGGTCATCGCCTCGCGCGCCGCCTTGAATTCCTTTTTGCTCAGCTTCGCCTCGTCTTGACTTATCGCGCCCTCAGCCACTGCAATGATGGAGAATCGTTTGCCCGCCTTGGCACGTTTTTCGATCGCTGCGGCAATCTTCTTTGCGGAGTAGGGAATCTCCGGAATGACGATGACATCCGCGCCGGAGGCAATGCCTGCGTACAGCGTCAGCCAGCCGGCTTTATGTCCCATAACCTCCACGATGAACACACGCGAGTGCGAAAATGCGGTGGAATGGATGGAATCAATAACCGTGGACGCAATATCAATCGCGGACTGAAAACCGAACGTCAGCTCGGTGCCCCACAGATCGTTGTCGATCGTCTTGGGCAGCGTTACTACGTTGACACCCTTCATGCTCAGCAGGTTTGCGGTCTTGTGCGTGCCGTTGCCTCCAAGAATGACCAGACAGTCAAAGCCTGCCTTTTTCACCGTGTGCAGCATTTTATCCAGCTTGGTCTCCTCGCTGTCCTCGATGGTCTTGCGCATTTCCTTGAACGGCTGGCGCGACGTACCGAGAATAGTGCCGCCGACCGTCAGAATATCCGAAAAATCTTCGGGCAGCATTTCGTGGTAATCGCCTTCGATCAAACCGCGGTAGCCGTCCCGAATACCATAGATGGTTACTTTATCTCCCAGTTCGTTATACAGTGTTTTCGCTACACCGCGCAGTGCCGCGTTCAGACCCTGACAGTCGCCGCCGCTGGTCAGCATACCAATCTTCAACATACTCGTCTGCCTCCTGACTCTGTTTTCCGCACTCTATATGTGTACAATGCGCAGTATTATATTTTTACTATACCCTATTTTGTGTAAATTGAAAAGATACTTTACACAGATTCCACGGTTTTTTCACATGGATTTTTTGTGACTTTCGGCAGTTGCATATTGAGCGGCAGATGTGTTATGCTAATGCCAGACAGATTCCCTGCAACTGACGGACACAGGTGGAGCGCAAACCACCGGGGAGCAGGGAGTTCCGTAATCAGATGCACCGTGAAGTGCATCTCAATGCCGACCGTCTGGGCAGTGTCGCAAGCAATACGCGATGCTGTCCTTTTTTGTTGCCATAAAAAGGACAGCAGACAGCACAAACAGGAGGAAAAGAACATGAACGCATGGAACAACTTTAATGGCGGCAACTGGGAAAACGAGATCAACGTCCGCGATTTTATCCAGAAGAATTACACCCCGTATGATGGTGACGGCGCTTTTCTGGCTCCGGCTACCGCACGCACGACTGCGCTGCGTGAGAAGTTCGACGCACTGCTCGCGGAGGAGCGCGAAAAGGGCGGTGTCCGCAATATCGACACCGAGACCGTTATCACCATCACGGCGTTCGGCCCGGGCTATCTCGACAAGGACAACGAGGTAATTGTCGGCCTGCAGACCGATGAGCCGCTCAAGCGTGCATGCAATCCGTTCGGCGGCATGCGTATGATCCGTGATGCGTGCAAGCAGTACGGCTATGAGGTTTCTCCCAAGATTGAGGAGGAGTTCAAGTACCACAAGACCCACAACGACGGCGTATTCTCCGCATATACCAAGGATGTCCGTGAAGCGCGTCACGTTGGTCTGCTGACCGGCCTGCCGGATGCTTACGGCCGCGGCCGCATCATCGGTGACTATCGCCGCGTGGCACTGTACGGCGTGAACCGTCTGATCGCGGAAAAGCAGAAGGACAAGGATGCGCTCGGCAGCGTGCCGACCACCGAGAAGGAAATCCGCTGCGCGGAGGAGCTCTCCGACCAGATCAAGGCACTCAAGGACATGATCGCAATGGCGGCTTCCTACGGCTTTGACATCACCCGTCCGGCGGAGAACGCAAAGGAGGCCGTTCAGTGGCTGTACTTTGGCTATCTTGCCGGCATCAAGGAGCAGAACGGCGCCGCAATGAGCCTTGGCCGCACCTCCACCTTCCTCGATATCTACTTTGAGCGCGATATTGCGGCAGGTCTCATGACCGAGTCCGAGGCGCAGGAGATCATGGACGACTTCGTTCTGCACCTGCGTATGGCGCGCCACCTGCGCACGCCGGAGTACAACGAGCTGTTCGGCGGCGACCCGATGTGGATCACCGAGGCGGTCGGCGGCATCGGTGAGGACGGCCGTCACATGGTTACGAAGAACAGCTACCGCATGCTCAACACCCTGTACAACCTGAACGCTGCCGCAGAGCCGAATCTGACCGTTCTGTGGAGCGAAAACCTGCCGGAGAACTGGAAGAAGTTCATCGCAAAGGTATCCATCGACACGGATGCTCTGCAGTACGAGAATGACGACGTTATGCGTCCGTACTATGGCGATGATTACGCCATCGCGTGCTGCGTATCCGCGATGCGCGTCGGCAAGGACATGCAGTTCTTCGGTGCGCGTGCCAACATCGCCAAGCTGATGATGATGGCGATCAACGGCGGCCGTGACGAGAACAAGTTCGAGCAGGTCGGCCCGGAGATGCCGGTCATGGACGGCGATGTGCTGGATTACGAGGAGGTTCTCCGCCGCATGGACTTCTACCGTCCGTGGCTGGCTAAGACCTACGTTTCCGCGATGAACACCATCCATTACATGCACGACAAGTACGCCTACGAGAAGAGCCAGATGGCGCTGCATGACACTGAGGTGCGCCGCCTGATGGCGTTCGGCATTGCGGGCATGAGCTGCATGGCGGATTCGCTCTCCGCAATCAAGTATGCCAAGGTAAAGCCCATCCGTAATCCGGAGAACGGCATTATCGTGGATTTTGAGATCGAGGGCGATTTCCCGAAGTTCGGCAACGACGACGACCGCGTAGATCAGATCGCGTGTGAGCAGGTCGAGAAGTTCTATCAGGCACTGACGCAGTTCCCGCTGTACCGCGGCGCAATTCATACGCTGTCCATCCTGACCATCACCTCCAACGTAATGTACGGCAAAAAGACCGGCAACACGCCGGACGGCCGCCGTCACGGCGAACCGCTGGCACCGGGCGCAAACCCGATGAGCGGCCGTGATGTTTCCGGCGCACTGGCATCGCTCAACTCGGTTGCAAAGCTGAGCTACACCTACTGCCGCGATGGCATCTCCAACACGTTCTCCATCACGCCGGGTGCACTCGGCAAGACCGATGAGGAGCAGGTGAACAACCTTGTTGCCATCATGGGCGGCTACTTCGCGCAGAACGCGCACCATCTGAACGTAAACGTGCTCAACCGCGAAACCCTCATGGCGGCTTACGAGCATCCGGAGCAGTACCCGAACCTGACCATCCGTGTTTCCGGCTACGCGGTAAACTTCTACAAGCTGAGCCGCGAGCAGCAGCGTGAGGTTATTTCGCGCACGTTCCACGAGGCGATTTAACCTCTAAGGGGGACGCTGTCCCCCTTAGATACCCAACCGGTTCCTTGCGAAACCGTTTGGATAACCCCCTCTCGCCCGCACAGCGGACGAGGACGCGCCGCCGCGGCGCGGGCAGAGGTATGGTTCCGCGTCAAAGCCACGGAGCCATTTATTTTTCCCGAATAGAAAGGAAAGTGGCAATATGATCGGAAACATTCATTCCATTCAGTCCCTCGGCGCGGTGGACGGCCCCGGCGTGCGATACGTCGTATTTATGCAGGGCTGCCCGCTGCGGTGCGTCTATTGCCACAATCCCGATACCTGGCTGACCGAAGGCGGCTCACCGACCGACGTGGACGAGCTGGTCCGCAAGGCTCTCCGGTTTCGTCCGTACTGGAAGAATGGCGGCGGCGTAACCGTCACCGGCGGCGAACCGCTCCTACAGGCCGAATTCGTCGAGGAATTCTTCGCCAAGCTGCATGAGCACGGCGTACACACCGCGCTCGATACCTCCGGCGTGGGCAATCTCTCCAAAGCGGAAAAGGTGCTCGCGCACACAGATTTAGTCCTGTGCGACCTGAAATTCCTCACCAAAGCGGATTATCTCAAGAACTGCCGCGCGGATTTCGACCAGATTGAGCGTTTCCTGCAGCTGACCGCGATGAAAAACGTGCCGCTGTGGATTCGGCATGTGGTCGTGCCCGGTCTGACCGATGGGATGGACCATTTACACCGCGTCAAAGCCAAGGCGGAAAGCTATCCCAACTTTGAAAAGCTGGAGTTTTTGCCGTTCCACAAGCTGTGCATGGAAAAATATGAACGGCTCGGTCTGGAGTTTCCGCTGAAGGACACGCCTGCCATGAACCCGGATGCCCTGAAAACCATGGTCGCACAGCTGTAACACGGTAAAACGGGAATCAAGCGGCAAATTATGAACTTTAGGCAACACCGCGTCTTGTCAGTACGCAAAATTTACTCGCAAATTACTCTTGTTCAATTATGCGGTGTTGCCTTAGAAACAAACCTTTCAAATTCTGTTCAAAATTCGTTCACACATTTTGCGGCAAAGTGCGGTATACTAACATTGTCGATGAGGGAAGCCGCAATCCCGAACGACACAGCCTACTGATTTTTTTTATTTCTCTTTTACCCCCTTTATTTTGTGAAATGACCGAAAACACCCTGTTTCCGTTCCCCCTCGGAGGCAGGGTGTTTTCCTGTACGAAACCGGGTTTTCGGCAGTACACAAACCTTTCAAATTCTGTTCAAAATTCGTTCACACATTTTGAAGCAAAGTGCGGTATACTAACATTGTCGATAAGGGAAGCCGCAATCCTGAATCGATAGTCATCTACAATCTTTTATTTCTCTTTTACCCCCTTTATTTTGTGAAATGATCGAAAATGCCTCGGTTCCGTTTCCCCCACGGAGCCGGGGTGTTTTCCTGCCTCGGAGTATCTTTGAAATGGTTAAGCAGGATACTTGTTTACATTGTAAAAAATATTTCAAGGTCTGTTCATGATTTGTTCACAATTAAAGGGCGCCTGCGCGATATACTATAGGTGTCAGTAAGAGTTACCCCTTTTCTCAAGCTGACAACCTCTTTTCTTTGATTTTATCACCTTTTCTTAAACTCTTTTCATTTGCATCAACGAGAACGCCCTGTTTCCTTCCCCCGGGAAACAGGGCGTTTCTCTTTTGGCTGCCAAACTGCGGTTTGGACGATATGCTGTTTTCTTTTCATATCCTTCACAGCATATTCAAATTTCGTTCACACATTCGGCATAAAAAGACGGTATACTGTACTTGTCAGTGAGGGAGAGCCGCAAATCCCGCATTGACGTCATCCGATTTTTTTTCATTTCTCTTTTTCCCTTTTTTCAATTTGTGTTATTAACCGAAAGCACCGCTGTTTCGTTCCCCCACGAAACAGCGGTGCTTTTCTGTTTTTGGCATTTGTCAATAAATAAGCCGGTGCTATGCTTGCGGAAAACGTTTTTTTAGGGTATACTGTTTTTTAGGCAAGATATATAGGTAAGGAGTTGTTTTTTATGGGTTGCTCGCATAATTGCGATAGCTGCTCGTCTAACTGCGGCGGCGAAAAGAGCCTCAAGGTTGCAGCCAATCCGGCGGCCTCTGTTAAAAAAGTCATCGGCGTTGTTTCCGGCAAGGGCGGCGTAGGCAAGAGCCTGCTCACCTCGATGATGGCGGTCGGCATGACGCGCAAGGGTTATTCCTGCGGTGTGCTGGATGCCGACATCACCGGCCCGTCCATCCCCAAGACCTTCGGCGTACACGGTCAGCTCGAGGGCTGCGAGGAAGGCATTCTTCCGGCACGTAGTGAAGGCGGCGTACAGATGATCTCGATCAATCTGGTGCTGCCGCATGAGGACGATCCGGTTATTTACCGCGGTCCGATCATCGCGGAGACCGTCAAGCAGTTCTGGTCTGACGTTGTATGGGACGACGTAGACTTCCTGTTTGTCGATATGCCTCCCGGAACGGGCGATGTACCGCTGACCGTGTTCCAGTCCCTGCCGGTGGACGGTATCATCGTTGTCACCTCGCCGCAGGATCTGGTCTCCATGATCGTAGGCAAGGCGGTTAAGATGGCGAAGATGATGAACATTCCGGTGCTCGGCATTGTGGAGAACTACAGCTATCTGGCGTGCCCGGACTGCGGCAAGCATATTTCGGTGTTCGGTGAGAGCCATATCGACGAGGTAGCCGCACACTACGAGCTGCCGGTTCTGGCAAAACTGCCGATCGACCCGAAGCTGGCTGCGGCGGTTGACGCAGGCAAGATCGAGGATGCAAAGCTGCCGGACGAGCTTTCCGGTGCGCTTAAGACCGTGGAGGGTCTGTTATGAACATTGGCGTAGCATATGAAAACGGCCGGATCGCCAAGAATCTGGGCGACTGCCGTGAGGTGCTCATTATCACCACCGAGGGCCGGGAACCGGTCGGCAAGCGCATTGCCGGGATTGCCGGCACATCCGCGACCGACCTGATCAAGTTCGCCGGTCTGGAGCAGATCGACGTGCTCATCTGCGGTTCGCTCGGTCTGGCAACGCGCAACGCACTCGAGATGCTCGGCGTGCTGCTCGTGCCCGGCTGCGAAGGCTCGGCGGAGGAATCGGTTGCAAAGTTCCTCGTCGGTGAAAAGCAGGGTGACCCGACCATCCTCGAGATCGGCCGTGAGGAAGATCCGGATGATCCGATGGCATGCATGCACGACTGTGCAAAGTGCTCCGGCTGCGGCCCGAGCGAGCTGCTCAAGCAGATTCCGGTCGAGGAGATCAAGTAAAAAACATAAAAACCACCGATTTTCGGTGGTTTTTATGTTTCCAATGGAGAATTGAAGATGGAGAATGAATGTTCAGATGAAGCGAGTGCCGCTCCTTTTGCGGAAAGGTAATTCTCCATTTTCCATTCTCCATTCTCAATTTGATGAAACTGTGTTATAATCAAATGTATCATTATAATATAAGGAAAGAAGCTATTATGGATACCGAAAATCCGAAAACGGCAATCGAATACATACACTCTCTCGGCAGATTTTCCGGCAAGCCGGGTCTGCACCGCATCAAGGCGCTGTGCGAGGCGCTGGGCAACCCGCAGGACAGGCTGAAGTTTGTTCATCTTGCGGGCACGAACGGCAAGGGCTCGACCGCGTGCATGGTCGCCTCGGCGCTGCAGGCGGCCGGACTGCGCACCGGACTGTATACCTCGCCGTATCTGGTGCAGTTTTACGAGCGCATCCGCGTGGACGGTGTGATGATCTCGGACGACGATCTGACGCGCCTGTGCGAACGAGTAACGGTGGCGTGTGAATCGCTCACACTGCCCGAGGGTGAGACCATCGGCGAGTTTGAGTTCACGACCGCACTGGCATTCCTCTGTTTTGTTGAGCAGGAATGCGACATTGTGGTTCTCGAAACCGGTCTGGGCGGCCGCTGTGACGCGACAAATGTCATCAAAAATGCGGAGGTCTGCGTTATTACGCCGATTTCGCTCGACCATATGGCGGTGCTCGGCAACACAACGGCAGTCATTGCGGCCGAGAAGGCAGGCATTTTCAAGCCGGGCACGGCAGTTGTCTGCGCGGACGGTCAGCCGAACGATGTACAGCGGGTGCTGCGCCGTGCCTGTGATGCGGCGGGTGCTGTCTGGTTTGGCGGAGCGGAGGACTGCCGCGTGCTGCGGTGTGACATCGGCGGTTCGGCGTTCGTGTACGAGGCGCAGGGCTACACCATTGCCATGCCCGGACGGCATCAGCTGCAGAATGCGCGGACGGCTCTGCGGGCGCTGAACGCACTGCGCGAGCGCGGCTGGAACATTCCGACCGAAGCCGCCGTGCGCGGTCTGGCGCGGGCGCGTATCGCAGGCCGGCTGGAACGCGTGGTCGATCAGCCGCTCATCCTGCTCGACGGCGCACACAATGCCGCAGGCGCGGATGCTCTGTGTCACGCGGTGGATGAGCTGCTCAAGATGAAGCGGCTGCACGTTGTGATGGGCATGGTGCGCGACAAGGACTACGAAACCTGTGTTCACGAGGTCGCCAGCCGCGCGGATGACTTTTACGCCTGTGTGCCGGATGCGGGTGAGCGTTCGCTGGATGTACACACGATTGCAGAGCTGGCGCGGCAGTCGTGCAAGCGCGTGTACGAGTGTGAATCCGCCGAGCACGCCATCGAGCTTGCGCTGGAGCATGCGAAGATGAACGACTGCATTCTTATCTGCGGTTCGCTGTACCTCATCGGTGAGTGCGAGAAGATTTTGCGCGGCCGACCGAAAACGACAGATTAAAATGGAATAAACAGGTAAAATAAGGCTTGTACTTTGAAAGTACAAGCCTTTTATTTTTGTGTCAGTTGTTTTCAATAGGTATATTGTTTGGTATATCGCAGGGCGGGGTGCCCTGCGAAATAAGAGGTAATATTTTGCTGATTTCGAGGTGACATATATGCTGCAAATCACGCAGAGAAGGCAGGAGGGCACGCTGATCGCGGTGTACACCGGTGAACTGGACCATCATGCAGCACGGGCGGCGATCGAGCAGACCGAGGATCTGCTGGTGCTGTTTCCGTGTGAAAAGCTGGTGCTCGACCTGTCCGAGCTGACGTTTATGGACAGCTCCGGTCTGGCGGTCGTCCTGCACCTGTACCGCACCTGTGCCCGCAGCGGACGCGAATTTGCGGTGCGCGGCACGCCGCCGCAGCCGATGCGGGTGTTTGAGGCAGCCGGTCTGCCGCAGGTGATGGTTTTTGAAAGGGGGAAGGAATAATGCGGGCGGTCATCAACAAAATGAGCCTGAAATTCGAGAGCCATTCGGTCAACGAGGCGTTTGCGCGGCAGGCGGTCGGCGCGTTTGTCGCGCAGCTGGACCCAACGATGGAGGAACTTGGCGACATCAAAACCGTGGTCTCCGAGGCGGTGACAAACGCCATTGTGCACGGCTACGCGGACAAATGCGGGTTTATCACGGTCACGGTGCGGCTGTTCGAGGGACGCGCCCTGGAACTGAAAGTAAAGGACGCCGGCTGCGGCATTGAGAATGTCGAGCAGGCGCGCCAGCCCATGTTCACCACGGGCGACGACACGCGCAGCGGCATGGGATTTACCATCATGGAGACATTCACGGACAAAATGCGCGTGCGCTCCACGCCGGGGAAGGGAACGCTGGTTGCGATGGTCAAGGTGCTGAAGGAGCGGCAGGCGTGACCGGAGAAATGCGCACGCTGCTCGAGCAGGCGGCTTCGGGCGACAGGGATGCGGAAGCGCGGCTGATCGAGGACAACAGCGGTTTAATCTGGTCGATCGCGCGGCGGTATTACGGGCGCGGCACCGAGCCGGACGATCTGTATCAGCTGGCGTGTGTCGGCTTCATCAAGGCCGTGCGTGGCTTCGATGTGTCGCGCGGCAACGAGTTTTCTACTTATGCGGTGCCCAAAATCGCGGGTGAGATTCGGCGGTTTCTGCGGGACGACGGCGCGGTCAAGGTCAGCCGGGCGGTCAAGGAACGCGCGGTTCGTGTGCGCCGCCTGCAAAGCGATTGGGAGAGCCGGAACGGACGGTCACCGACCGTATCAGAATTGGCACAGGCCGCCGGATTGACGGTCGAGGAAGTAGCGGCCTGCGAGCAGGCGGACGTGTCGGTGGACTCGTTCGAGCGGGAACTGTCCGACGGCGGACGCGTAGGTGATCTGGTCGGTGACGAGGGAATGGAGGAGAGAACCTGCCTGCATTTGTCGCTGCATGACGCACTGCAGGACTTGCCCGAGCGCGACCGGCAGGTGCTCAGTCTGCGCTATTCGCGTGATTTGACGCAGCAGCAGGTCAGCCGCATTGTCGGTGTGTCGCAGGTGCAGGTCTCGCGCATCGAAAAACGTGCCATAGAGAAGCTGAGGGAAATGCTGAGAGAGTGAAAAAGGAGTTCTCGTGAGAGAACTCCTTTTTATGTCCTTATTTTGTGAAAAGATTGCGGAAAATATGGGATATGCTGAAAATGCTTTTGAACGTATCAAAGAGGCCATCAAAAACATGCTTGGTTGCTTTTGTTCTTTGATGCGTTTTAATAATAGAAGATAAATCCTTGGGATGTGCCACAAAAGCTGCAATACCGGCTGCGCCGATAACAGCAGAAGTACCTGCAACAATGGAGCCGATAAAGGATTTCTTGCGGCCAGCATCGTGATCTTTATATTGCTCAAGTTGACTCTGGTACTCGTTGTATCTAATCGTAAGATCATCAAGCTGTGCATTTCTTTCAGAGAGGGACAAAGTGTTGTCGTTCTGAATAATGGTCATTTGATATTTAAGAAGATCCAGCATTGCTTTGGAGTAGTCAACTGTTTGCTGGTCTGGAGCAAATGCAGCAGCAACGCCCTTGTCTACGGTTTCCAATAATTTGGGAAGTGTGGTATCCAAAGCCTTCGATAGAACAGTTAGTTTCCTTGTTTTCAGCTTTACGACAGCATCGATGATTTTGGGTGCAAGGGTTTTGGCGATATTCCCAAATTCATCGATAAGTACATTGCGAATAGAGCCTTTCACGGCGGATTGTTTTAATAATGCCAAATCGCTCATAATGCCATCTCCTATTCAAACATTGAATGTAATGGAAATTTCTTTATATTCAATATAGCATATTTACTGTGTGAGGTCAACTGACCTCATAAAATAAATGCCCTATTGTTATCATAACAATAGGGAGGATGATGGAATGATAGATGCGAAGAGCATTGGCATAATTATACGAGAATTACGGGTGAAAAAGGGCATTACGCAGGAACAATTAAGCGGTTTAGCGGCTTTAGACCGTACACATTACAGCAAAATCGAACGTGGATTAAGAAGTCCTAATGTTGATACGCTATTTAAGATTGCATTTGCGCTGAATATGAAACCGCATGAATTGGTTGAAATTATTGAAGAAAATGTAGAATTTAAGTTTGAATAACCCTCTGAATGAATGTGTTCAGAGGGTTTTTGCATATTAAGTTTTGTGCATAAACTGTCCGGCCGACTTGGCCATCAGTCGCTTGGTGCCCTTCTGATCAAATGCAATTTCGAGCAGGGCATCGCCGCCCATCGGCTTTACCGATACGATCAGTCCATCGCCGAAGGCCTTATGGAACACGCGGTCGCCGGCGGCAAAGTTCGGCAGCGGCTTGCTTTTAGCTGCCGAGGCCAGTGACGCGCTCGGCGCAGTATTTGCGGCAGAGACATACCGCGCGCGCGCCACCTGCGGACGTGAAAGCGTGGGATCGGGTGCAGTTGCGTTTGAGAACCGGCGGCTTTCGGTGATATTGCTCTCAAGCAGCTCCTCCGGCATCTCATCAACAAAGCGCGACGGATGCGAATACTGCGTGCGGCCATACAGCAGGCGGCGCTCCGCACAGGTGAGATACAACTGCTCCTTTGCGCGGGTGACGGCAACGTAGCACAGGCGGCGTTCCTCCTCCATGTCCTCGTCTTTCTCCATTGCACGGAAGCCGGGGAACAGCCCATCTTCCATGCCCGCGAGGAACACGACAGGGAACTCCAGACCCTTGGCGGCATGCATGGTCATCATGATAACCGCGTCATCGTCCTCGCCGGACTGGTCGGCATCCGTGTACAGCGCCATGTTCTCGAGAAAATCACCGAGCGACGGCGTTTTGGTCTTGTCCTCGTAATCGACAATGTAGGATTTCAGCTCTTCAATGTGCTCAATGCGGCTTTCCTCTTCTACACCGCCCTTGAGCTGCAGCGCACGGATGTAGCCGCTTTTGTCCATGAGTTCATCGTACAGCTCGGAAAGCGAGACAAATTCCCGCAGCTTGCGCAGATTTTCGATCATCTCGCCGAACTTCTCCATTGCCGCGGCACCGCGGGACAGGGCAGGGTACTGAGAGGCATGGCATACCACATCGTACAGTGTCGTGCCGTACTCGACGGCAAGCTGCATGGCGGTTTCGACCGATTTATCGCCAATCTTGCGGGCAGGCGTGTTGATGATGCGGCGCAGACGCAGCTCGTCCGCCGGATTTTCGATCACCCACAGGTAGGCGAACATGTCCTTGACCTCGGCGCGCGAGAAGAAGTCGCGGCCCTTGTACACGCGGTACGGAATGCCTGCGCGGATGAATGCGGCGGCAATGTTATCCGACAGGACGTTATTGCGGTACAGAACGGCGAAATCTCCCCATTTTCGGCCTTGCTCCACGCCCTCGCGGATGGTATCGGCAATGTAGGCAGCTTCGCCTTCCTGGCTGTCCGAGCGATGCAGACGGATTTTCGCACCGTCACCGTGGTCGGTCCACAGCTCCTTGCCCTTGCGGCCGACGTTGTTGCGGATAACCTCGTTTGCAGCATTGAGAATGTTGCCGGTCGAGCGGTAATTCTGTTCCAGACGGATGGTTTTCGCGTCCTTGAACTGCTTTTCAAACTCCAGAATATTCGTGATCGTTGCACCGCGGAATTTGTAGATACTCTGGTCGTCATCACCGACCACGCAGATGTTCTCATAATAACCTGCCAGCAGGCTGGTGAGCACATACTGCGCGTAGTTGGTATCCTGATACTCGTCCACGAGCACATAGCGGAACTGGCGCTGGTAGTATTCAAGCACCTCGGGGTTGTTCTGCAGCAGCAGCACGGTTTTCATGATAATATCGTCGAAATCCAGTGCACAGGCCTTTTTCATGGCCTTTTCGTAATCGCGGTAGACGTCTGCGACCTTTTCACGGAAGTAGTCACCGACGGCATCCGCGCTGAACTGACGCGGGGTCATCAGCTTGTCCTTTGCGCGGGAGATCATGCCCATCACGGTTCGCGGATCGAAATTCTTGGGATCGAGATCGAGCTTTTTCATTACGTTGAGAATGACGCGCTTCTTGTCGTCCTCATCGTAGATGGTGAACGCGCTCTCAAAGCCGAGCAGGTCAACGTGCTTGCGCAGAATGCGCAGGCAGGCCGTGTGGAAGGTGTACGCCCAGACAGCGGACGCGGCTTCCTCGTCACCGAGGGCAAACTCCAGACGCTCGCGCAGCTCACGCGCGGCTTTGTTGGTGAACGTGATCGCAATCACCTGCCACGGGCGGGCAGGATTCATCGCGCACAGGTGCTCCGCGCGGGCGCGGTTCTCCGGCTTAGGATCGGTCAGGTATTCGGTCAGAAACAGAAGATCGTCTTCGGTCGCCCAGTCGGGCGCAAATTCACTTTCCAGTCCGTCGCCGAACTTGAGAATGTTGATGATGCGGTTGATGAGCACGGTCGTCTTGCCGCTGCCTGCACCCGCCAGGATGAGCAGCGGACCCTCGGTCTGATAGACAGCCTCGCGCTGCTTGTCGTTTAACTTGGAAAAGCGCTGTTCGATGATCGCACGCCGGACAGCGGCATATTTCATATCAAATTTGGTCGGTTCCATAGGTTTCCTCGTTTCGTTTGAAGATACAGAAAATCAAATGCAGAGATAGTATATCATATTCGGGAAAAGAAAACAAATGTTCTATCCGGATTGCGTAAAAAAGTCGATCGGAGTATACTATAAAAAGAGGTGAGCGTAATGACAGACAAACAGCGGCAGGAAACCTATGCACAGATGCTCGTGCGGCTTTCGCGCTCGAATTTCCGCAGCCGTTTTCATTTGAAGACGCAGGATAAGCAGTATATCCGCGATAAGGGATGGAACACGGTTGCCGACCACGCGGCAGATTTCGTTTCCAAGCGGCTTGCACCGGCCGAGCCGAAAAACGACGGCAAGCAGACACCCATGCGCGGGCATCCGGTGTTCATCGCGCAGCACGCGACCGCCTGCTGCTGCCGCGGCTGTCTGGCAAAATGGCATGGCATCCCGCAGGGGGTGCCGCTTTCGGCGGAGCAGCAGGTCTATATCGTTGGAATGCTGATGAGCTGGATGAGGAGAGAAATGGAAAATTGAGAATTAGAGTGAGAGTGAAGAGAGACTTGCGGTTTACCGCTCTCCATAGAATAAAAAAGAGACGCAGTTGCGTCTCTTCTGCTATTTTGACATATAGCTGCGGATAATACATAGTATGAGTGCGATTCCGCTGGAAACACCAATCAAGTATTGATGGTTGATATAATCGTCCATCGTGTGCGGTGTGTGGGCAGTCAGAGTGATCCAAACCGCAATTCCGACAGCAATCATGGCCGACAGGGCACAGAGAATATTGATAACGCTTTTTCGATTCATCACAGTAGCCTCCCATCATAAACGAGGTTAGTCGGTATATACACAGCATAGCACAGCGATAGGAAGAACGCAATAAATGAGATGCAGATGGTTACAGTAAATAGCGGTTATATAAAAGGTAAGAGGTACTAAAGATGAAACTCTCAGGTGCCGTCCGTAACTACTGGGCCAACGAGTTACCCGCCGCCGCGGGTGTGGCGAACCACCGAGCCAAGGGCTGGCACTCGCTCCGTATCCGATAGTGAACAATTTGATGAGGATTTGTATAGCTGTAATAATTTTCATGTTAAAAAATCTGCATTTCGTACAATCAATCTCTTGTCACAAACGACACGATTTGATAATATATAAGAAGTGTTGCTGTTTTACGCGCTAAATGGTAAAAACAGCATAATTGATTCTCTGCCGGGCGGCAGGGATAAGGAGGAAATTGAGGTTTCATGAGTAAGGTTGAGCAGTATATCACCAGCATTCCGGATTTTCCGAAGGAGGGCATCATCTTCCGCGATATTACCACCGTGCTCGGTGATGCGGACGGCTTCCATCTGGCGGTGGACGAGATGACTGCGCTGCTGGACGGCGTGGAGTTTGACGCAATCGCCGGTCTGGAATCCCGCGGATTCCTGTTCGGTGCACCGATGGCGTACAATCTGCATAAGGCATTCATTCCGATCCGCAAGCAGGGCAAACTGCCGCGTGCAACGTCCCGCATGTCCTACGAGCTGGAATACGGCATGGAGACCATCGAGGTACACCGCGATGACATCAAGCCGGGGATGAAGATCGTCGTTGTCGATGACCTGATCGCTACCGGCGGTACGCTTGAGGCGGCTGTCCACCTGTTGGAGCAGCTCGGCGCGAAGGTCGTCAAGGTTGTCTGCCTGCTGGAGCTCAAGGGTCTGCACGGACGCGACCGCATCAAAACCTGTCCGGCGGAGACGGTTGTCGCTTACGAGGGGAAGTAAGTAAAATTATCATTTCACAGTAATCAAGGCGAAAGCCTGAAAATTAAAAAGGGGGTTATTCGATGTTTGAACGTGTTTTCAAGCTATCGGAACACAAAACCACAGTCAAGACCGAGGTCATGGCCGGTATCACTACCTTTATGACCATGGCGTACATCCTTGCCGTAAACCCGAGCGTACTCGGCTCCACCGGTATGGATACCACCGCGGTATTGCTGGCAACCGCTCTGGCATCCTGCCTGGGCACGCTGTGCATGGCGTTTATGGCAAACCTGCCGTTCGCGCTCTCTGCCGGCATGGGTCTGAACGCCTTTATGGCGTACACCGTTGTTGCAGGCTATGGCTACAGCTGGCAGGTTGCGCTGCTGGCCGTATTCATTGAGGGCCTGATCTTCATCGTCCTGTCGCTCACCAACATCCGTGAGGCCATCTTCAATGCCATTCCGCTGACGCTCAAAAAGGGTGTTTCGGTTGGTATCGGTCTGTTCATCGCCTTCATCGGCCTGCAGAACTCCGGCCTGTGCGTGGACTCCGCAACGCTGGTCGGCATCATCAGCTTCCCGGAGAATTTCCACACCGCAGGCATCTGCGCACTGCTGACGCTGATCGGTCTGTTCTTCACCGCAGTATTCTACACCCGCAAGATGAAGGGCGCCATCCTGTACGGCATCCTGCTGACCTGGATCCTCGGCATGATCTGTCAGGTGACCGGCCTTTACGTTCCGACGCCGGACGCAGGCTTCTATTCTCTGTTCCCGAGCTGGGGCATGACCGACTTCTCCAGACTGGGTCTGACCTTCGGCCAGTGCTTCAATGTTGATTTCAGCGCGGTTGGCATCGTAAACTTCATCGTTGTCATCTTCTCGTTCCTGTTCGTTGATATCTTCGACACCCTCGGCACGCTGATCGGTGTTGCCACCAAGGCGAAGATGCTCGATAAGGACGGCAAGCTGCCGGGCATCAAGCCCGCTCTGCTGGCAGACTCGATTGCAACCTCCGCAGGTGCAATTCTGGGTACTTCCACCACCACCACCTTTGTTGAGTCCGCATCCGGCGTTGCAGTCGGCGGCCGTACCGGCCTGACCGCTCTGGTTACCGGCATCCTGTTCCTTGTATCCACGCTGTTTGCGCCGATCTTCACCGCCATCCCGTCCTTCGCAACCGCTCCGGCGCTGATCATGGTTGGCTTCCTGATGGTAGGCACCGTAACCGAGATCAACTTCGATCTGGACAACCTGACCGAGTCCATCCCGGCTTATCTCGCCATCATCGCTATGCCGCTGTTCTACAGCATCTCCGAGGGTATCTCTCTGGGCGTTATCTCCTACGTTCTGCTGAATGTTGCAGCCGGCAAGGGCAAGAAGGTTGCTCCGCTGATGTACGTTCTGGCAGTACTGTTCGTACTCAAGTACATCTTCCTTTAATTAAGAAATCGTAAAGATTACAGAAGGCTGCCGAAGCTCGCTTCGGCAGCCTTTTTTGTATGGCATGAAAATCATGGTGAATATCAGAGGAAATACGCGAAAACAGTGGGGATTGCAGTTGAACGGTGTCGATACTTGACAGAAAACGTAGGAGTTAGTAAAATATAAAATGACTAAATTGGGGCAGTATACCCATTTATCCTATATCTGAAGGGAAGGAGGCAGCGAATATGACACAGCAGCGCAAAAAGTGCGGAAAAGGCGGCTTTACCCTCGTAGAGCTGGTAGTTGCACTGGTCATTCTGAGCATTCTGTTTGCTATCGCTGTACCGAGCCTTCTGGGGTATATCCATCTGTCGCAGTTCCGAAAGAATGAATCGTACGCTAAGACCATGTATCTGTCGGCAGAATCCGAGCTGACCTACCTTCGTACCGGCGGTGAATGGGAGTCGTTCTGCAGTAGGGTGAAGAAGGAAGGCGTGCTGAATCAGTCGTTTGATGAGTCGGACGAGGACCGGAAAAAGCTGGTCGGCCGTATTTACGGCATTCGTCTGGATGCAGGCGAATACGCAGAAGGTGAGCTGTCGGGTGACGGTGCGCTCGTCGGTGCGCTTCTTTCGCAGGATACCTATGATAAAAGTGTGCTGAATGCTGCAATCTGCATCGAAATCGACGTGGAAAGCGGTCAGGTTTATTCGGTTTTCTACGGCACAAACTGCAAGGGACTGTACTACGGATCGAATGAGGACAGCAAACCGGCGGATATGTCCGGTAGCTGGCTGGATATTGATTACAGCAAGCGCGGCCGCGATACGCGCAGGGAAGAACGGCTGGGCTATTACTCGGTTCAGGATGCAGTCAATGCTGTCAGTCTGGATGCGACTAAGCTGAAGATCACCTCGATCAATCTGGTAAACGGTGAAACTTTGTCGCTGAACTGGTCGAGCAATGTGAAGGATCAGGATCTGGATAAGGTTTATTACGAGGTCAAGCTGTACAGCAGTGAGGATAAAGCACAGCTTCTGTCGATCAATATTCCGGGCAGGGATTTGAAAACGGGTTCGCAGTCGGTTGCGGTTACGACCGAGGATAATGCGACGAAGAATTATACCTTCCCCATGGAATATGACCGGACCGGCAAGCGGGCAACACTCGTGCTGGACGGTATGATGAATGCGAAGCTGTACGACCGGTTGGACAAGCTGTCTGATGATAAAGCAGCCTTCCGGCAGAGCAGCGATACCAGCATCACGCGCTTCGGCGGCAAGCTGGAAACCCCGCTGAATGTTTACGCAGCCGTGCAGGTGTTTCCGGACCCGAACGCAGAAAACACCCGCGGTGAGGAGTATCAAAAGAGTGACGCTATCGAATCCAATAAGGCGAACACGCTTTTCGGTGACGGCACCCGGTCGGATAACAGCCGGTGCGAGATCGAAACCTTCCGTCATCTGTCCAATATCCGTTATATGGATACGACGGCGGCATTTGCCGTTACCGCGCGTTCACTGGACTGGATGAGCGACAGTGTAAAGGTTTACGGTACGGCAGCCCGCGGCGCACTTTCGGTTTCCACCGGCAAGGATATCGGCTTCCCGAGCATCCCTGCGCTGCGCAGCAATCAGACACTGGACGGCACAGGCGGTCTGCTGAACCGCATTGCCGGCGTGTTTACCGGCGGGAATGCCATCAGTAATCTCAAGCTGGATGAGATCTCGATTGCCGATGACGCAGAATATCTTGGTCTGTTTCAAAAAAACGCAGGCACGATCCATGATCTGCGCCTGCTCAATCCGCAGGTGAAGATCGCATCGGGCAAGCTCAAGGGTGTCGGCGCTGTCTGCGGTTACAGCAACGGTTCTTTGAAGGGCGATACCGTGGACGGCACCGAAGCCGAGGTGGAGGCTGCGCTGACTTCGGCACAGGCGCAGGGCATCGGCGGTGTGGCCGGTGTGATTGAAGTCAGCGATTCTAAGTCAGTAATCAAGCTGTCTGCATCGGGTACCGTAACCGGTACGCTGCCGACCGGCGATACTGCGCGCGGTATCGGCGGTATTGCGGGCAGCCTGACAACAAACGGTGCCGCAGTCAAAACCCTCACCAACAGCGCTGCTGTAACGGGCAATCGCTCGGTTGGCGGTATTGCAGGCTATTTTTCCGGCAAGGATCAGGCCACGGGAAAAGATATGGCTGACTGCAAAAATGAAGGGCTGATTCTCAGCAGCACAGCCGCAGATGATCATTCGCTGGCTGGACATTATATCGGCGGCATTGTCGGTTACGCGCATAACGCGTCTCTTTCCGAATGCAGGAGCCGTGCCGGATATGCGGACGGCTACACCTATAAGCAGGAGGATAGAGACAAGCTGCGCGGCAGATATGTCGGCGGCATTGTCGGCTACGGCGAACAAAGTGTGCTGTATGACTGCGAGACCGAGGCAAACGGCTATGTTCTTGGCAGCGAGTATGTCGGAGGCATCATCGGTGCGCTGAATCAGTCTGATACGCAGACGGCACTGCTCAGTGAAAACGGCACCAGAACAACCGTTAACGCAAGCTATGTCATCGGCAATTCGTATGTCGGCGGCATCATCGGTGAGAATAAAGGCGGTTCGACGATCAAAAACTGCGTCAACACAGGTGTCGTTGCAGGATACAATGTATTTATCGGCGGTATTTGCGGTGCAAATGAGAACAATGCGGCCATCATAAACTGTGCAAGCTATGTTTCGGACACCAATAATGCGATCTACAGGCGCGTTACGGACTGGGGAGCCGTCGGCAGCTATGCGGGCGGTCTGACCGGCTACAACAGCGGCACGATCACCTTCAGCGACAAGGATAACGCAGTCTCCAACCGGAGTGTGGCGGGTATCGTTGTCGGCAGACACTATGTCGGCGGTCTGGTCGGCTATAACGACACAGACGGCACGATTGATATCAATTATACGCTCATCGGCGGCCGTGTTGCCGCAACCGGAGACTGCGTCGGCGGTCTGATCGGTCTGAATGCTTCGACAAAGCTGCTCGAGAAGAAGCTGACCATCAAGCCGAGCAGTGTGCAGGGACGGTACTATGTCGGCGGTGCGATCGGTGCAAATGTAGTCAACCCGGGAGAGAATGTCACGGTCAGCGGTCTCAAGGTCGATAACAGCCTTGGCACGGTCACTGCAGAGGCATTCTGCGGCGGTCTGATCGGTTATCAGCGCACCTACACGGAGAAAGACCGGGCAGGCGGAACGCTGTATGCGCTGCTGCCGGGCATCGCGGCAAACAACAGCAATGTGCCGGGACCGGTCAAGGCATCTACCAATACGCATACCATCACCATCACAGCGGACGGCAACAGTGCAGGCAGGCTGTCTGCGGTTTCCAGCAACATGACCATCCGCGCGTATGCGTATGCAGGCGGCATTATCGGCAGCTGTGAGCCGCAGACCCGGATGAAGGTAGAGCACTGTCTGAACGCAGGCGGCTTTGACCGTCCGGCAGAGGACACCTTCCCGGACAGTAAGCTGAAAACCGGTGTGGATATGGTATCCTATCTGCAGGCGCAGAAGTACACGGATGCCGCGAAGGCACTCTCCGATGAGCTGGGCAGCAGCGAACTGCGTGTTTCCGTTATCGGCGGTGTGATCGGCGTCAACGGTGAGAATCAGGTGATAGACCACTGTGCCAGCAAGGGCACGATGAACGGCCTGAATGCCATGGGCGGCGTGGTCGGTCTGAACGAGGGCATCATCCGTGTCTGCACGCTCTCCGGCAGCATGGGCAGCGCAACGCAGGATTATATCGGCGGCATCGCGGGTCTGAATGTCGGCAGCAGGACGGCGGGCACGATTGAAAACTGCACGACCGAGAAAAACTGCACCGTCACCGGACGGAACGCGGTCGGCGGCATCGTCGGCTATAATCTCAGCGGCGGCAGGATACAGAACAATACCAGCAGCGCCAATGTCAACGGTGCAGGCCGTGTCGGCGGTATTGCGGGCGAAAACGGCGGTGTGATCGTGCTTTCGAGCACACCGACAGAAAAGCGCCGTGTCAACGGCAGCGGCAGCGGTGTCGGCGGCGTGATCGGCGTGAATACCGCAACCGGCACGCTCAGTCCGGCACGCGGCAGCGCACAGGGCGATATCATTGCCGCGGATAACAGGCTGACCGTGCGCGGCAGCAGTATGGTCGGCGGTATTGCCGGCATCAACCGCGGCACACTCGGCGGCACGAGCATCAACTGCCTGACCAATCAGGCGGCAGAGGTCCGCGCAGCGGCGGGCAGTGCAGGCGGCGTTGTCGGCGCGCAGGAGGGCGCAAAGGCTGTTCTGCGGTACGCGAAGAATCTCGGTCAGGTGACCGCGAATGTCAGTGCGGCAGGCGGCATTGTCGGCATGAACAGCGCGGGCAGCACGGTCGAGAACTGTATCGGCAACGGCAGTGTCACCAGTAACGACGGCTATGCAGGCGGCGTTGCCAGCGAAAACTACGGCACGATCAGGAGCTGCGGCGTCGGCACGGATAACAGGGTAACGCTTATCACCCGCAACAAGACTGCGGCGGGCGCGATCTGTGCAGTAAACCACAAGGGCGGTACGGTTCAGGGAGCGACACTCGGCGATCATATCACGATTTCCGGCAGTGCATTCATTCTGGGTGCTGTTGTCGGAGACAACAGCGGTACGGTCACTGCAACCGAGGTTTCGCAGCAGCCGACATACAGCGTTTCCGCAAGCACGCTGCAGGTCGGCGGTGCAGTCGGCATCAATCGAGCGGGCGGTACGGTCAGCAAGGTGAAGGTCACCTCGGATTTTGAGAAATTCACGAAGTATACCTATCTCGGCGGTGTAGTCGGTCAGAATAATGCAAGCGGCAAGGTAACCGAATGCACGTATTCCGGCACGATCGACGAAGGAAAGAGCGCGGTCGGCAACTGCTACGGCGGCATTGCCGGACTGAACGGCGGTCTGCTGCAGGGCAATACCGTTTCCAGACTGACACTGACGGCGGACGGTGTGTACACCGCAACCTCCACCAGCTCGGCGGCAGAGAAGGAACGCCTGTCCTCGCATATCGGCGGCATTGCAGGAAAGAATGATACGACCGGCATCATCGAGCAGTGCTATATAGACAATACCGGAACCGGCACGATCACGGTCAAAAACGGCATGGTCGGCGGTGTGACCGGCTATAACAAGGGCACGATCACCATGTCCGGCGATAAGAGCACCGAAGCCTTGATGGAAAATGTCAGCAAGGTGAGCGACCTGCTGGCGAATGCCAAGGCGCAGAACCTCTCTGCGGATTCCACCTGGGTAAAGTGGGAAAACCGGACGGATGTGGAAAAGCTGTCCTACAACGGCGGCAGCAAGAGCGTAGCGGCAGACCGCACCATGCAGATCATCGTATCGAGCAACGGCAACCTTGGCGGCGTGGCGGGCTACAATGCGCCGACCGGTGAGCTGAATCGCTGCGTCAGCGGCAGCTGGCTGCTGGTCAACAAGTCGGACGGCATCGGTGTCGGCACCGGCGGTATTGTCGGCATGAACGAGAGCGAAAAGGACCTGTCCTATCTGCTCAATCAGGCGTTTGTCGGCCGCCAGCTGGCAAACGGCGCGACCAGCCGATTTGCAGGCGGTATCATCGGCACACAGACCAACCAGACCACAACCGACTGGACGATCGAAAACTGTGTCAACTATGGCACGGTGTACGGCTATCAATCGCACTATTCGGGCGGCATTGTCGGCCAGTGGACGAATAACGGCGGTACGGTTGAGGATTGCTACAATTACGGCAATTTGCAGACGACGTATGAAACCGGCTGGGTCGGTGCATCCGGCGGTATCGTGGCACAGCTGTATCATGCGGCCTCCGGTCAGGATTTCAATATCATCAGCTGTCAGAATCACGGCAGCGTTTTTGGCCGGGATGGTGCAAGCTATTATCATTGGGAGAACAGCAGGAAGGTCAAGGACTGCGCGAACGACAGTGCGGGCATCCTTGGCAACGTTACGGTTTATACGACGTATGATATAAATGCTGCACAGAAGTTCACCATTAACGTTTCGGATTGTGTCAATGCGCCGGGCGTTAAGATCTATTCATCCTCCATGGCCTCCGGTATCGTGGGTTACTTCTCAACAGATACGGCAAGCAGCAAGAACGGCGGTCCAATCGGCACTTCGACCGCAAATATCGTGCTGAATATCGACCGCTGCCGCAACTATGCGGAAACACTGGTCGGCGGCAACAATTATATCGCCGGCATCTTTGGCGACCGGTATAAGGACGGCACTGTGGCGCAGGATAATACTTATATCCAGAACTGTTACTCGGTCATCGGTTCGGATGCGGGTACCAGTACAGGCATCGTATCGCTGAATAACGCCAGCCTGAGCAGCTCCCTGAGCGGTGATAAGGTGGGAAACAATTATTATTTCTTTGATACATGGGGCTTGACGAACACTGCCGGACGAATCTTTGACAGCAGTAATACGCGCAATGAATCACGAAAGGGATTTTCCCGCATGGTTGCCTATGGATACTGGGCAGGCAGTGACGGAAAATGGGCGAATAAGAGCTTTGCCGCCATTGCCGGTCCGCAGCTTGGCGTGATCGACTATACAGACAACCGGATGTATTACAATGTAACAACGGCAAACTCTACGATCGATGAGCATGGCATTATCCGTACGAATATCAATGGTTCTGACCAAATTACGGGACGGATTTTGTTCACCATGCCGGATACACCAACATATAGAGAGATTGCACAGACGAATGGACACGGTGCTTCGTGGCTGCGCCCGCTGCTGTATCAAAAGAATACGGTGTTCAACACAAAGCAAAAGCTGTTTGATGAGTATGTTCGAGAGAACTATCGCGACATGGAGCACGGCCAAACCGACAAAAAGCTGGATGCCTCGTTCATGGTCGATTTGAAACAGCAGACAGACGGCAGTTTCGATGTATCCATCGAGGATACGGACCGTCCTCTGTACTACGAGGGTACAGTGCTCGTTGATGACAAGGAAGTAATGTCCAATCTGCGCTTTATCCCGAACCAAAAGGGACAGGGACAGTGGGACCCGAAGCTGAACGGCACGCAGGCGTACGGCTCCGGTACGACCAGCGGTTCGTTCCAGCTGCCGGCAAGCCTTGCGGCAGACACAGCAGGCAAGACCATTACATTGTCGGTTCGTGCTGTCAGTCTGTTTGAGGATACCGCGCCTTCTGCATGGAAAACTGCGGCGACGCAGGATGTGTCGGTACTGCCGACACCGGATGTCAATATCCGACTGGTGAGCCATTGGAACAATGGCGCTAAATACCAGATCTCGCTGAAAAACCTTGCGGATTATGCGGTATTCAGCAACTGGAAAGTCACCTTCAGGCTTGGCTCGCAGACCGTGACCATTGATCGGAACAGCCATACCGCCGAGATCAACGGCGATGATTTGAAGGAGCTGATCGTCACGGCAGCGGCAGGCATTACGAACGGCATTCAGCCGGCCTCCGTGACGGATACCATCCCGACCGACACGCCGAAGTACAAGCCGGACGGCAGTATTAACCAGCTGTCGGTATCGTACTCGGGCAGTACGGTGGATGATTGCACGGTCACGGCTGCACTGACGGTCAACGAGCCGCAGATGGAAACACCGCCGATTTACCGTATCGAGGTGCTCGGCACGGTTGGCACAAATGAGTATGTGTTTGCGTATGAGGATGTGCTGACCTCGGCGGGCAACACGGTTACGGCAAACTTCCGCGACCTGCCGAAGGAGTATTTCGCGGAGAATGTCACAAATCGTCGGGTGCGTGCATGGTACGCCGCCTCCGGTCTGGGACCGGTTTACACCTATGGTGATACCCGGCAGACCGGCGATGCGTCTGTTACGCTGCGGACTTACAGCGCAGAGGGCGTTCAGCAGCAGGACAAGATCATTTACAGTCATGTCCTTGGCCACGCGAATGACTTTGCAAACTACATTAGAACCGCGGTACTGAACATCAAGCCGCTGACGGCGCCGGAGCTGAACGACCCGGAACTGATGCAGGAAGATAATGGCAGTATCAGCTACCGGTTCTCGTGGACGCAGCCTGGGCAGGGGACTGCAGCGCCGCACTACAGCGTCAAGCTGACCGGCATTACTGCGGCAGGCGCAAGAATCGGCATTCCGGTCAACGAGGTTTACGGTACGCAGGAGAATCCGAATACTTCCCAATCGTTCACCATCAACGCGGACGACTGGCAGTACGCCGAGGTTGAGCTGACCGTTACCCGTCTGGGACAGGCATACGGCGAGGTTGGCCTGAGTACGACGAAGAAGTACGCTGTCAAGCAGCGCCTCGAGCGTCCGGGACAGCCATTGGTAATCAACCCGGATACTAACGAGCTGGAATACACCATCGGCTGGAGTGCCATCGGCAGCGAAAACGGCTGTGCAGGCTATCAGATTTATGTGCAGCCGGAGGGCGAAACGGCCGCTGCCCTGGGTGAGCTTGTGCCCGTCAGGGGCGGCACCTGCTCGGTAAGCCGCAGTCTGGAAGATTACGCCGGCAAGACCATCGACCTCTATCTGGTGGCGGTGGCTGCTGACGATTCCGGTTACGCGGACAGCCCGAACGGTATCGTGTACACGATGACCGTGCCGAAGCGTCTGGATACGCCGAGCGTCAAGTGGTCGTACAACTGGAATGCGACAGCAAACAACCCGATTCCGGCGGCCGGCTTCCGAAGCGGCGGCCTGCAGGTCACCGTTACGCCGGAGAATGCGGCCAGCGTACCGCCCGGCGGCAGCACCTATCTGCTGCGGGCAAAAATCACCGGGACGGACGGCACAACGGTAACTTACCCCGTTTCCGCAATGAGCGAAAGCGGCGGCAGCTACGTCTGCAGCCTGACCGATCTGGATACGAAATACGCAGGCTGTTCTGTACGGTTTGAGGCTCGTATTTCGCAGTCGGCGGGACAGGTAAGCTCGGCCTGGGTATCGAGCGGCGATGTGGTATTCCCGCGTGTGAAGCTGGAAGCACCGAGCGCGTCGCTGGCAAACGTGAATGAGGCGCTTGCTGTCAGCTATGGCCCGATGAATCGCCTTATCAACACGGCAGAGTGGGCTGCACAGCTTACCGCGCTCTCGTGGGACGAGGTGGCAGAGGCTGACCTGTATCGGATTGAATTGACCGATAAGGACGATCATTCCACGACGGTTACCGTCGATATGAGCGGGAACCTGCCGGAGATTATCATGAATGGTCAAAATACGTTTGCAGTTGCAGGGGATGACTGGTATACTGTAAAACAGGGCAGTGCGGTCAACGGCAGATACAGCCTTACCAATGGCAGCATTCGTTATTACAGCTATCAGCCGGATACCATGCTGCAGGTGAAGGACGGCACATTTACCTTGAAGCTGCCTAACATTTTCTCCGTGGTAACGCACGAGAATCAGACCCTGCAGCTGACGAATGGTATACAGATCAGCAGGGTAACTGTCATTGCGGACAGCAAGAGCGACCGTTATACGGAATCCGATCCTGCTGAGCGCAGATTTTAGTTACGAAGGGAGGCGGCAGACATGAAGCGGATACGTCAGGGATGGAACACCCTGCGGCGCAGCAGGCGAAGCGGTGTTTCGCTGATCGTAGCACTTTGTGCTGTCGCCGTCCTGATCGGGCTTTCGCTCAGTATCGTGTATTCCTCATCCATGCTGCTCTCGCGGGCCAACCGCAAGATCGGCAGGGAACGCTGTTATCAGCTGGCGCAGTCCTTTGCGCAGGTGCTGGACAGCGAACTGCAGGAATACAAAACAATAAAGCCGGAATTGGATACCAATTTTGCGCCGGAAGGCTGTTTCTACCGTGAAGTGAACAACATTTTAGCGGAAGATACGGGATTGGGTATTTACGATCCGGACCGTTCGGATGAAACCACTGCCTGCTATAATGCGGGTTCGACCGAGGATAACTACGGCAGGATTACGATTCTGCTCCGTGATGTTACCGATGCGCAGGACCCGATCACAGGCGATACCTTTGCATACGATGCTCGGGACAAAGGCACCGAAAAGGCAGAGCAGACAACCTTTAACAGACATCAGGTTTGGGTAGGCGTCAAGGCGGAAAAGGGAGCGGACAGCTACATGTACACCACAGAATACCGCCGGAAGGATAGTTTTCAGCCGATCTACACATGGGAAGGGGAAGACGGCGTCAGCGGACAGTTCCCGGTCTACTGGGTAAACGGCCGCTTTTGCCGAAGTGCCAACGGCGAGGAGCCGGTAGAACCCAAGGTCATTGGCGAGGGCAAGGATGCCCGCACGGAGCATGTAGAGATCAGCTACACCTATGATATCAACAATCCAACGTACAGCCGATACGAACCCATCCACAAGCCGGCAGCTCGGACAACCGGAGGTGCAGCCGATGAATAGACTGATTCGCGTGCTGCGCGACCGCAGGGGCGAATCCATGGTGGAAATTCTGGTTTCCACGGTGGTGTTCATGCTGCTGCTGGGCGCGCTGAACGGCGCAGTCGGCTTTGCCTCAAATGCGCAGCGCAAGTCGGAGCAGCTCCGCAGGGACGCGACCCAACTGCAGGAAAGCGTGCGCGAAAATGCAGAAGTCGCGGACGGCGAAGCTGCCGCATACGATTTTAAGGTGACGACGTCGGACGGCGAAGATACCGATATTGACGCCTTCCGCGTAAAGGTAAAAAAGCAGACCGTAAACGCCAAAACCGAGGACGGCAAAACCGTGCCCTTCTACCGGTTTGCGAAGGGAGAGTGACGGCATGAAACGCATTCGCTCAATCCTGCGCGGCCGGGAAGGCATGACACTGGTGGAACTGGTGGTCGGCGCCGGACTGCTGTGTCTGGTCATCGGCGTATTCAGTGCGTCGCTGCGGCCGGCGGCCGAGGTATCGCACCGCACGCAGGAGCTGAACAGCGCCGAGCTGATCGCGGACGACCTGCTCGAAACCGTGCGCAGCAAGGTGGAGACCGCCACGGATTACATCAAATGCTACGATAACGGCACGGACGTAACGAATAAAACCGGTTCGTCCGAAGGCTCGGCGATCGAGTTTGGCTATGAGACTGAACAGGGATATAACGCGGCGGAACTGCTGACGGCAGACGGCTGCGAACCAACCAAAATCGTGATTGCCGATAAGGACTCCGGTGAGCAGCCTCGGGTGGAAAAGGGTTATCTTGTCGAGCGTTATTATAAAGATGGCTACAGTCAGGATGCGGACGGCAATCCCATTGCCCGAGCCATGACGAAAACCTACGCAGAGGGCTTTTATATGGGTCTCCGCGCCGGACTGCATTTCAAAATCGACGAAGCAAAGCACACCGTTACCGCCACCGTGACAATTTACCGCGATAAGGATTTGACCGATAAAATCTATTCGGATTCGCTCATTATCGACCTGCGGTACGATATTCCGGTGAAAACCGAGGTAACGGCAACGAAAAAGCCGGCATAACGGCAATGTAATATGTGTAATTCTGCGGAGCACCGCCGCAGCTTACAGAGATAGAAAAACAAAAATGAAATTGGAGGAATAAGATCATGATGGAAAAAATGATCGCGCTGCAGCAGAAGCGCCGCAGCAAGAAGGGCGGCTTTACGCTGGTAGAGCTGATCGTGGTTCTGGTTATTCTGGCAATTCTGGCAGCGCTGCTGATTCCGGCGCTGACTGGTTATATCGATAAGGCGAAGCAGAAGAGAATCGTTGCTGAGACTCGTCAGTGTGTAATGGCAGCACAGACGTTGCTGGATGAAGATTATGGTGCTGGCAACAATACGGGCGCGCTGTCCGATTTTGCTACTAGCGGTAAGTTCACCAAGAAGAATGTTGCACAGCTGGCAGAGGTTGACGAAAACAAGATTACTAGCGTAGCGGCAAGTGGTGGCAAGATTACTAGCTTGGTATATACCGATGGAAAAGCATGCACTTACACGGGTTCGGCTACTGGCTCGGGTACGTATGTAGTTGGCGATTAATGCCTAACCCCATCAACCACCCCGCCCGCACCGCACCGTCTAACCACGGTGCGGTACGGTGCACGTCGGTGGTGACTTGATTCATACCGCTGTAACGATGCGGAACGCAGTAACGGTGCCTGCGTTCGGCTTGCGGACGGTATGGCGGGTCACAGCCCCTTAACGTTTAAGTGGCTGTGACCTGTCATGCGGTTTTTGCATGGTAGATTCTATTTGTAAAAAATCATTCCAAACCAACCCAAACGAGGAGGAAACCAATGCTTTACATTGCCTATGCTGTATTATGGCTGTTACGGTTTGCATTGGGCGCATGCGTATTCAGCTTTCTCGGAGTGGTGGTATGGCGCCTGCCGCGCAGAGAGAGCGTGGTGAAGGGACGCAGTCACTGTCCGGCGTGCGGGCGCACGCTGTCGGCGGCGGAGCTGATCCCGTGCCTGAGTTATCTTCTGCAGGGCGGCAAATGCCGCGGCTGCGGTGCAAAAATCCCCGCAAGGGATTTCTGGATCGAGGTGCTCGGCGGCTTGTGCTCCTGTGCCTGTGCATATGCCTTTGGCGGCGAGAGCGCACAGGCGGCGCTGGCGTTCGTCGTGCTCGGTATTCTGACGGTCGTGGCGCTCATGGACATGGACACGCTTGAAATCTACGACCGGTTTCCGGCGCTGCTGTTTGTCTGCGGCATCGCTGCGCACATACTTATCCCCAGCCTGGGGATAAAATCGCGGCTGATCGGCTGCGTGATCGTCAGCGTACCGATGCTGCTTCTGGCGCTCATCGTGCCCGGCGGCTTCGGCGGCGGTGATATCAAGCTGATGTTCGGCGCGGGCTTTTTTCTCGGCGCAAAGCTGACGGTCGTTGCCGCGTTCATCGGCATTCTGCTCGGCGGCGGCTTCGGCGCGCTGCTGCTCGCCCAAAAGAAGGCAAACCGGAAAAGCCAGTTCGCATTCGGTCCGTTTTTGTGCATCGGCATTGCGATCGCCATGTTTTTCGGAGAAACGATCGCGGACTGGTATATGGGATTATTGTAATGAATGGAGAGGAGGGTCAGCATGGCTGCATCCAACAACCGCAGGCTGACCGTCACGGTCAAACCGAACAGCAGTCACACGCTGTTCCGCTACACGGCAAAGGACATAGACGGAAAGATAGTCCGCGGCGCAATGGAGGCTGCGGACTATGACACGTTGTATACCCAATTACTCGCTCAGGGGCTGTATCTGCAGAGTGCGACCCGCCGCGGTGCGGGCCGCAAGCCGCGCACCCTGCGTCCGCAGGAGCTGAGCGACCTGTGCCGTCAGCTGTCCACGCTGCTGGCTTCGGGTGTCAGTCTGGTGCGCGCGCTGACGATCATCTCGCAGGATGAGGGCATCAGCGCGGGTCTGCGCCGCATTTACGAGAGTGTGCTGGGTGAAGTCCGGAAAGGCTCGAGCCTTTCTGCCGCACTCGAGGCACAGCAGGTGTTCCCGACGCTCATGCTCGGCATGATCCGCGCAGGCGAGGGCAGCGGCAAGCTGGATCAGGTCGCGGAGCGGCTCGCCATCCACTACGAGAAGGCGCACCAGATGAACCAGCAGGTCAAGTCGGCGCTCATGTACCCGATGATCCTTGCGATTCTGGCGATCGCGGTTGTTATCGTTATCGTAACCTTCGTGCTGCCGCAGTTCAGCGATCTGTTCTCCACAATGGATTCGCTGCCGGGCGTTACGCTGGCGCTGATGGCGTTTTCAAATTTTATGGCTACCAAATGGTATCTGATGATACTGGGTGTCGCGGCAGTGGTCATGGTTATCCGCACTCTGCTGCGCATTCCGGCCGTCCGGCTGGAAATGGACCGACGCAAGCTCAAAATGCCGGTTTTCGGTCCGCTCAATCAGGTTATCTGCACGGCGCGGTTCGCACGAACCATCAGCAGCCTGTACTCGAGCGGTCTGCCGATCGTCACTGCGCTGCAGACCGCCCGTGATACCATCGGCAACGCCTACATCGTTTCGCAGTTCGATGATGTGCTCGTGCAGGTGCGTTCGGGCGTCAGCCTGTCCGCCGCTCTCGAAACCGTAGACGGCTTTCAGCGCAAGCTGTGCAGCAGCATTGCAGTTGGCGAGGAGACCGGCCGTCTGGACTCCATGCTGGATTCCATTGCGGATTCGATGGAGTACGATGCACAGCAGGCGAGCAAGCGCATGATGACCATTCTGGAGCCGATGCTGATCGTGCTGATGGCGTTTGTGGTCGGCTTTATCATCATCGCGGTCATGTCGCCGATCATCGGCTCGTACAGCGCGATAGAGAGTTCGGGGAACGTATAACCTCGGAAACGTGTAAACCTCACAAAAGGGGAGAAATGAGAATGAACACAACCGTTTTGGCGCTGCAGGAGGAGCAGGTGCTTGTCGCGGTCGGCAAGTCCGGCGCGCAGCCTTCCGTGCAGGCGCTTTACAGTGCCCCCGCACACGGCGGCGGCATGGAAAACTGGGAGAAGGCGATAGGCGCACTCTGGCAGCAGCACAGGCTGCCGACCCGCGGCATCACGCTCGTCCTGCCGGATGAGGCGGTTGCCACCAAGACTATCACCGCACCGAGCATGCCGGAAAACAAGCTGGAGGAGCTTGTGCGGCACGAAATGCGTCCGCGGGAGGATCAGCTTGTGGCGGCGGACTATGTGCCGCTCGGCACAGATGCCGAAGGCCGTCAGCAGCTGTTCTGCGCTGCCTGCCGCAAGGAAACGATGGAGGAATACCTTGCAATGACCGACCGGCTCGGTCTGCGCCTGGAAAACGTTACCGTTACCATGGCAGGACGGCTCAAGCTCCTGCATGCCATGCAGCCCATGCAGGGCAAGACCTGTATCTGGCTGTGCTTTGAGGGCAGCAGCGTGCTTTCGCTGCTGGTCGAGAACGGAGAGTACCGTTATTCCAGCCGCAGCCGTATTTTCAGTGAGCCGGGCACGGTGGATTTCGGCACTGAGATGACGAGGGATGTCTCCGGTACGATGCAGTTCCACACGGCAAGCCGCTCGGGCGGCACGCTGACCGATGTGTATTACGCCGGCTGCTCGGATGATGATTTCGAGGTGTGTCTGGCGGGTATCCGCGGTCTGGGTCTGGAAGTGAGCCGTCTGCCCGAATGCCGTGCGTTCCGCGCCCTGCCGAACGGCGAGCGGCTGAACGACTGGCTCGGCTGTGCCGAGGCTTTGATTCGAACCGTGCTTCGTGCAAACAAGGAACTGGATCTGCTCCGCAGCTATCGGCGTTTGTCCCGCGGCAGCAAAAAGCAGACCGGCCTGCTGCACAGCTTCTACACACCGATTGCGGTGTGTCTGGTGGTGTGCGCCGCGGTCTGGTGTGTGTTCCTGCGGATGAACAGCAGCCTGAGCCACAGAACCGACGACATCAACGACTGGCTGAACGATCCGACCGTGATCGAGCAGTACAACGAATCTGCCGAAAAGCAGCAGCGCAATGACAATCTGGTGCAGGGACTGCAGCAGGTACGCAATCTGACGGACGCGCTTGCCACCTATCCGCAGGTGGACAGCACCCTGATGAGCAAAATCGGCGCGGCAGGCGGCGCTCAGGTCAGCATGGTGCTGACCGGCTACGATGCGGCCACCGGCGCGCTGCAGTTTGATGCACAGAGCGGCAGCGTTATCGACATTCCGAGCTATGTGCTCAAGCTGCAGAAAACCGGTCTGTTTCGCAAGGTGGACTACACCGGCTATACCTATGAGGACGGCGTGTACGTTCTCAGCCTGAACTGTATCCTGCTGGGAGAGGAGGCAGCCGAATGAACATCGTTGTAACCGAACGTGATAAAAAGCTGCTCCGGCTGGTGGCCTGTCTGGCGATAATCGTCATTTTCGGCATGTATCTCATCCGTCCTGCGATGAAAAATCACGAAACGCTGCAGAACGAGTATGACGCCGCCGAACAGAAACAACAGGAATATCAGACGCAGATTGCCACACTCGCGACGATTGACGATATTATCGCGCAGAATGAAGCCGCGCTGAACACGGCAAGCGAAAAATACTACAAGGGCGATCTGGAAACCCGTCAGATGGACGATATCATCACGGGTATCGCGCTCGAGAACGGACTGTTTCCGCAGTCGCTGACGCTGACGGAGGCCGCTCCGGGTGCGGTCAGCGCGTATCTCGCCGAGCAGGAAGCTGCACAGACGGACAGCAGTGCGGACACCTCGTCCGATGCGGAATCCGCCGATTCGACCGACGATACATCGGCAGCGCCGGTGCAGCCGGTCAACTGCGTTTACATCGGCACTGCGACTATCTCGGCGCAGGGCGCCGTAACCCAGTGGCTGAACTTTCTCGATGAGGTAGAGCACAGGTATAAGGGTCTGCGCGTGACCAATTTCAGTATTGCAGACTATGATTATGTGGAGAACAACACGCAGGCAGTCAGCACCAATCTGATCACCGGCACGCTGGAGATCTATATGTGTGTCAGCGACAAGGAGGCAGACGCATGAAAACCAATTTGCGTATCGGCGAAGTGCTGATGGAGCGCAATTACATCACGCAGGAGCAGATGGAGCAGGCGCTCGCCTACCAGAAGGAGCACCGTGAAAAGCGAGTCGGTCAAATCCTGATCGAGCTGGGCTTTGTCACCGAGACGCAGGTGATCGAGGCGCTGGCTGCCCGTCTGGGACTGGAAATTGTGAGCATCGGACAGATGCAGGTCGATCTGACCGCTGTCCGCATGATTCCGCGCGAGCTGGCGGAAAAGCAGAACCTGCTTGCGGTCGGCTTTGCGGACAAGAGCCTCGAGGTCGTGACGAACGATCCGCTGAACTACTTTGCCTTTGAGGAAGTGCGCCAGCTGACCGGCTGTCAGGTGGTCATCCGCCTGAGTGAAATGGGTCCGCTGCAGAGCGCGATTCGCTACTATTACGCCGAGGTCGGCGCGCAGCAGGCGGCACAGACCGCCAACGAGGACTTTGCAGAGCGTAATGTGGAGATGCTGCAGGTCGAAGAAAGCGAAAGCGGCGATCCGGAAGCGCCGATCGTCAAGCTGCTCAACAGCCTGCTCGACCGTGCAATCAGCACCGGTGCGAGCGACGTGCATATCGAGCCGTTTGAGGGCAGCACGCGCGTGCGCATGCGTATCGACGGCACGATCGTCGATTATGTAACGCTGCAGCGCAGTGTGCATCAGCCGCTGATTGCGCGAATCAAGATCATGGCGAACCTCGATATTGCCGAGCGCCGTCTGCCGCAGGACGGTCATTTCCGTATCCGTGTGAGACAGAGCGAGTACGTTAACATCCGTGTATCGCTGCTGCCGACCGTGTTCGGAGAAAAGGCCGTGCTGCGAATTCTGGCAACGGCGGGTCAGGTCGATCACGCCAGCCACTTCGGCATGGATGACGAAAGCTATGCAAGGTTCCTGCCTATGCTCAACTCACCGAACGGTATTATTTATATCACCGGTCCTACCGGTTCGGGTAAGTCCACTACGCTGTACATGGCGCTCGAGTATCTGTCGCACCGGCAGGTGAATATCTCCACGGTTGAGGATCCGGTGGAGAAGAACGTGCCGAGCATCAACCAGACGCAGGTCAATCCGGTTGCCGGACTGACGTTTGAGTCCGGTCTGCGCGCGCTGCTGCGTCAGGACCCGGATATCATCATGGTCGGTGAGACCCGTGACGGCGAAACAGCCGGTATTTCGGTTCGTGCCGCCATCACCGGTCACCTGGTGCTGAGTACACTGCATACCAACGATGCGGTCTCGAGTATCGTCCGTCTGGCCGATATGGGCATCGACCATTATCTGATCGCAAATTCGCTGGTCGGTCTGGTCGCGCAGCGACTGATGCGCAAGGTGTGTCCGCACTGTGGCAGAGAGGTCGCAGTTACGCCGCAGGAGCAGGCGCTGCTCGGCAAGGATATCACGACCATCAAGCGCGGCACAGGCTGTACGCACTGCAACGGCACCGGCTACCGCGGCCGTATTGCTGTGCATGAGATCGTCACGATCGACCGCAATATCCGCCGCATGATCAGCCGCGGCGCCGAAACCGAGGAGATCGAGGCCTACGCGCGGGAGCAGCAGGGCATGCGCAGCCTGAAGGAAAAGGGTCTGGAGCTGGTAAAACAGGGTGTTACTACACCGGAGGAGCTGCTCAGGATCGCGTATTACGCATAACCGGAAACCGCTCTGTATCTTTTGATACAGAGCGGTTTTAACGATTATGAACAGAATTACAGAACGAAATTCGCATAAATGAACTGACGTTCATTATTGATTGACTCCCCGGAGCCGAAAACTTTTCCTTTACATTCTCATTTCAAGCGGGTATAATACCCATTGATGGATGGCATTCCGCAGAGCGGAAGCTATACCTTGTCACAACATGTTTTTCAAATTTTTCCGACAGTGATTTTACGTTGCGTCACACCACAGAAAGCGGGTGACAGCATGAACATTGGCATTGTTGGAGCAGGAAAAGTCGGCTTTTCCTTCGGCAGACTGCTTGCCGAAAAAGGCGTGCGGATATCCGGCTATTACAGCCGCAATTCCGACAGCGCAAGAGAAGCCGCAGAATTTACAAATTCCGGACACTATACCGACCTGGGCAAACTCATCGAAGATAGTGACGCGATTTTCATCACCGTTCCGGATAATGCGATTACCGAGGTATATCGGCAGGTCGCAGAATTTGAAATTCAGGACAAGTATATATGTCATTGCAGCGGCGCCTGCACAGCCGGGGAAGCCTTTCCCGGTATTCACGCGCAGGGAGCCTATGCAATATCCATTCATCTGCTATTTCCGATCAGCAGCAAGTATAACTGCTGGCGGGAGCTGGCAGGTGCTTTTTTTTGCGTCGAGGGAGACACGCAGGCGGTCGAGGTCTTTGTGCCACTGCTGCGCGGACTGGGACTGCAGGTGCAGACCATTTCGCCGGAGAGCAAGGCGCAGTACCACCTCAGCTGTGCGCTGGCGAGCAACTTTGTCTGTGCACTCGTGCAGCGCAGCGCAGAGCTGCTGAGCGGCTGCGGATTCTCCGAAACGGACGCACTGCACGCGCTTGCGCCGCTCATGCGGAGCAATCTGGCGCATGTGATCGAGCACGGTGCCGTCTCAGCGCTGACCGGCCCCATTGAGCGCGGCGACACGCAGACCGTGCAAAAGCATCTGTCGTGCCTGACGGAACGAGACGATCGGCAGCTTTACGCGCTGCTGGGACTCGAACAGGTCAAAATGGCACAGGAAAAACATCCTGAGCAGGATTACGGCACGCTTGCCGCCCTGCTGAACAGGGAAAAGGAGCAGAAAGAATGAAGAACACAGTGAGTACATTTCTCTCGATGAAGCAAAACGGCGAGCGCCTCACCGAGATTACCAGCTACGATTACACGACCGCCAAGCTGGTGGAAAAAGCGGGCATCAACGCCATTCTGGTGGGCGATTCGCTCGGCATGACCATGATGGGCTATGACACGACTCTGCCGGTTACGATGGAGGATATGATCCACCACAGTGCATGCGTCGTGCGCGCGTGCGAGAACACCATGGTCATCATGGATATGCCGTTTATGAGCTATCAGGCGTCGGTTTCCGAAGCCGTGCGCAACGCAGGCCGGCTGATGAAGGAAGCGCGCGGACATGCGGTCAAGCTGGAGGGCGGCGCAGCCGTTGCCGAGCAGATTCGCGCGATTACAGACGCCGGTATTCCGGTGCAGGCACATATCGGCATGACGCCGCAGAGCGTCAACGTGTTCGGCGGCTTTAAGGTACAGGGCAAGGGCGAGGATGCGGCAAAGCGGCTGCTCGAGGATGCCTTTACCGTACAGGAGGCCGGTGCATTTTCGGTCGTGCTCGAGTGCGTACCGCCCAAGCTGGCGGCGCTCATCTCGAAAAAGCTGACCATCCCGACTATCGGCATCGGCGCGGGCGCAGGCTGTGACGGACAGGTGCTGGTCTATCAGGATATGCTCGGCATGAACATGGACTTTACGCCCAAGTTCGCCAAGCAGTTCGACAATATCGGTGAGCGCATGGTGGACGCGTTCCGCGCTTACATGAACGAGGTGCAGAACGGCACGTTCCCGACCGAAAAGCAGAGCTTTGTCAAGTCCGACTGCAGCGATGAATATCTCGCCAAACTCGACGCTGAATTTTGAGAGAAACAGGAGCATATACAATGAAAATCGCAACAACCATCGCAGAAGTACGCGCACAGGTGCGCGAGTGGAAACAGCAGGGTCTGACCGTCGGTCTGGTGCCGACCATGGGCTATCTGCATGAAGGACACGCCAGTCTGGTCAAAACGTCCGTGCAGCAGTGCGACCGCACGGTAGCGTCCGTGTTCCTCAATCCGACCCAGTTCGGTCCGGGTGAGGATCTGGAGACCTATCCGCGTGATTTCGAGCACGACTGTGCGCTGCTGACCGAGTGCGGCTGTGACATGGTGTTCCATCCCGAGGTGTCCGAGATGTATCCGGACGGCTTTGCCACCTTTGTTGAGGTGCAGTCCGAAATGCCGCGCCAGCTGTGCGGCAAGACCCGTCCGATTCATTTCCGCGGCGTGTGCACGGTCGTTTCCAAGCTGTTCAACATCGTAACGCCGGATAAGGCGTTCTTCGGTCAGAAGGACGCACAGCAGCTGGCGATCATCCGCCGTATGGTGCTCGACCTGTCTATGGGCATTGAGATCGTCGGCTGCCCGATCATCCGTGAGGCGGACGGTCTGGCGAAGTCCTCGCGCAATACCTATCTGAGCGCAGAGGAGCGCAAGGCGGCACTCGTGCTGTCGCGCGCTGTAAAGCTCGGCCAGGAGCTGGTACAGAACGGCGAGAAGAACGCGGATAAGGTCGTGGGTGCCATGCGTGCGCTTATCGAGCAGGAGCCGCTCGCGCGTATTGATTACGTTTCCGCAGTGGACGGCCTGACCATGCTGCCGGTGCATGAGATCAACGGCGGCGAACTGGTCGCTATGGCGGTCTATATCGGCAAAACACGCCTGATCGACAACTTTTCGGTGGAGGGCTAAGTCATGACAGTACAGATGCTCAAGGGTAAAATCCACCGTGCAACGGTCAAGCAGGCCGAGCTGAACTACGTCGGCTCGATCACGGTTGACGCCGACCTGCTGGATGCGGCCGGCATTTACGAATATGAGAAGGTTGCCATCGTGGATATTGAAAACGGCAACCGCTTTGAGACCTATACCATCGCCGGTGAGCGCGGCAGCGGTATGATCTGCCTGAACGGCGCCGCAGCACGCTGTGTCAGCGTCGGTGATAAGGTCATTCTGATGGCGTACGCGCAGCTGACGCCGGAGGAGGTCAAGAACGGCTATGCTCCGCAGGTCGTGTTCGTGGATGAGGAAAATAAGATCGTCCGCACCACCACCTATGAGAAGCATGGTCTGCTCAAGGATATGGCGTAATGAAAAAGGAGAACCCGGGTGGGTTCTCCTTTTTTGTTGGTGTCAAGGTGAGCGGTTCTGCAAGGTAGGAGGTAGGAGTTGATGGATAGGTGAAATCCGCAGGTGCCGTCCGTAATATCCAGACAAACGAGTTGCGCGACACGGGTATCCCTCAGGGGACCTTCTCTTGCCCTTCGGGCAATTCACCTTGTGTCGCGCCTGCGGAGAGTAGCCGATATGTGTAGCAGTATGGAATCTGGCATTGCGTAGAGGGAAAGAAATGGGCGGCCAATGGCCGCCCCTACGGTAGAAAGAATCCTCTGCCGTTCCTTTATAGTCTCAGTTCTGCAAATTTCGCCGTGCTAAGAGGAAACGGGGAGATTCATAAGAGGGGTACGCACTCATTAAATCCGCGCACGGCGCGGGAAAAAGGTTTAGTGGCCTACGGGCAAACCTTAGGTGTCCATCCCTCTTATGCGCCCGCGCGGCGTCAGCGCACGTCCCCGCGCTCCGCAGAGCGCAATTCCCTGCTTGGATTAAGCGAAAACCTTCCCGCCCGGAAAGGGTGTATTGCTAACGCAACTCGTGTGTCCCGCAAAACCGGTGCCGAGTAAACCGGCAAATCAAAATTTTCGATTGAAGATTAAACCGACTCCATCTCCGCCGCAGAGGACTTGTCTGCGTTCTCTCGGAACAGCAGACCGAAAATGCGGCGCACCAGCGGACCGGCTGCAAAGAACTGCCACAGCAGCGCCATCGGGAAGTTCATAACGGTGGTCTGCACCCAGATTGCAAAGAACTGTGAGTTATGGCTGTCCTTGAACAGCAGGGTGGCAAAGAAGCTCATGCACGGGCACATCAGCCATACGGATGCGGCCGAGATAGCAAGCATAATGCTGGTCTGGCTGGCTTCGCGCGGATTGACAAGACGGAATGCAACCTTCATCGCCAGCTTGCCGACAAACACCAGCTCGAGCAGAATTGCGATAACAGTCATGATCGGCCACTCGTGGAACACTGCGAGAAATACCCAGTTCTGCATGGAACCGGTGTTCAGCACGATGTTGTACGCTACCATGCCGTATACCATGACAGAAGCCATGATAATGGTGTAAATAACGTCCTGAAATTTGTTTTTTGGCATTTTGTTTTCTCCTTTTTGTGTATGTGAAATATTTTTTGATAACGAATAGAAATGCAGCTGAACGCAAAAAAATAGGACGAAGTAAACTTTCGTCTACTTCGTCCTATGGACTACTTCAACTACCATTAATTATAAATATCATACCATATTTTGTGGGTGTTCGTCAAGGCTAACTTCGTTCTTGACAATACTGTTCCCTGGGTGTATACTGTGTCTGTAAATGAGAACCCCCTCCCTTGGGGGAGGGGTGCAGATAGGAGATGCGATATGAAACAACGGTTTCGGGTGGGCGGCATGAGCTGCGCGGCCTGCTCCGCCCATGTGGAGAAAAGCGTCTCGGCGGTGCCGGGTGTCAGCGGCGTGCAGGTAAATCTGCTCGCCGGCAGCATGGCGGTCGAGTACGACGAAAACGCGTGCGACGCACAGACGATTATAAAGGCGGTCGAGTCCGGCGGCTACACGGCTGCGGTGGACGATGGCAGGCAGACCTCGGCTCCGGCGCAAAGCCCGCAGGCGGACGAGGCGCTGAAGGAAATGAAGACCCGCATTATCGTTTCGGCGGTGTTCATGGTCGTTTTGATGTACTTCTCGATGGGTGAGATGGTCGGGCTGCTGCTGCCGTCCTATGCGGCAGGTATGGACGGCATGTTCAATCTGGCGCTCACGGAGCTGATCCTCACGCTGCCGATTGTCATTATCAATCGCAAATATTATATCAACGGCTTCAAAACGCTGCTGCATCGTGCCCCGACTATGGACGCACTCATCGCCGTCGGCTCGGGTGCGGCGCTCGTGTACGGCATTTACGCGCTGATTCAAATCGCGCTCGCACCCACGCCGGAGGCAGCCCACAGCTTTATGCACGACCTGTATTTTGAGTCCGCAGGCATGATTTTGACGCTGGTAACGCTCGGCAAGTTCTTTGAAGCGCGTGCCAAGCGCAAGACCGGCGAAGCCATTGCGGCACTGATGGACCTGCGTCCGCAGACTGCCGAGGTCATCCGTGGCGGTCAGACCATGCAGCTGCCGATTGAGCAGGTACAGGTTGGCGATCTTGTTA
This sequence comes from Butyricicoccus sp. AM32-19, assembly GCF_003480365.1. Taxonomy (NCBI): domain Bacteria; kingdom Bacillati; phylum Bacillota; class Clostridia; order Eubacteriales; family Butyricicoccaceae; genus Butyricicoccus; species Butyricicoccus sp. AM32-19. The sequence goes on from NZ_QUIX01000001.1 coordinate 267,929, forward strand.
TCGTGCGCGGCGGTCAGTCCGTGCCGGTTGACGGCAAGATTACCGAGGGCAGCGCCTATCTGGACGAAAGCGCCATCACCGGTGAGAGCATGCCGGTCGAAAAGCACGTCGGCGATACCGTAATCGGCGCAACCGTATCCAAGAGCGGCTATGTTGTTATGAAGGCATTGCGTGTCGGCGACGATACGACCCTGAGCCAGATTATCCGTCTGGTAGAGGAGGCAGGCGCGTCCAAGGCGCCAATCGCCAAGCTGGCGGATAAGGTGGCAGGCGTGTTTGTGCCGGTCGTTATGGGTATTGCGCTCGTGACGGCAATCATCTGGCTGCTGGCCGGCGAAACGCCGAGTTTTGCGCTCACACGCGCGATTTCGGTTCTGGTCATCTCGTGCCCGTGCGCACTGGGACTGGCTACGCCGGTCGCTATCATGGTCGGCACAGGTGTCGGTGCGAAAAACGGCGTGCTGTTCCAGTCGGCGGAGGCGCTCGAGAATCTGCACAACGTAAACGCGGTCATCATGGACAAGACCGGTACCGTAACCGAAGGACGTCCGGTCGTAACCGACGTAAAATCCTTCGGCGTGGAGTCCGGTGACCTGCTCTCGCTGGCACTGTCACTCGAGAGCCGCAGCGACCATCCGCTGGCGGACGCCATTGTGCGCTATGCACGCGAAAAGAATGCGCAGGAGCGTTCGGTCACCGACTTTGAGATGATAGAGGGACAGGGTATCCGCGCAACTGTGGACGGCGTGCCGTGCTTTGCGGGCAACCGCCGGATGCTGCTCGCTAACGGACTCGCGCTGTCCGGCTCGATGCAGAAGCTGGGTGACGAGTTCGCCGCAGCAGGCAAAACGCCGCTGTTCTTTGCGGCAAACCGTCAGATCGTCGGCATTTTTGCGGTCGCTGACGTGCTCAAGCCGACCAGTAAGGCGGCAGTCGAAGCACTGCGCAGTATGCACATTGACGTAACGCTGCTCACCGGCGACATCCAGAAAACCGCGCAGTCCATCGCGTCCGAGCTGGGCGTGACCGATGTGATCGCTGAGGTGCTTCCGCAGGACAAGGAGCGTATCGTGCGCGAGAAGCAGGGCAAGGGCCGCAAGGTTGCCATGATCGGTGACGGCATCAACGATGCACCGGCGCTTGCGCGTGCCGATGTCGGCATTGCGATTGGTGCGGGCACGGACGTGGCTATCTCGTCTGCGGACGTTGTGCTGATGAAGAGCGACCTGATGGACGCGGTGGACGCCATCCGGCTGTCGCGCCGGACCATGCGCAACATTCGCCAGAACCTGTTCTGGGCGTTCTTCTACAACTGCATCGGCATTCCGATTGCGGCGGGTCTGCTGTGGGTACCGTTCGGCATCAAGCTCAGCCCGATGATTGGCGCGGCGGCAATGAGCCTGTCGTCCGTCTGCGTGGTATCCAACGCGCTGCGCCTGCGCTTTTTCAGCGCAACACCGCGAAAAACGGCGGGGACGCCTGCTGTTTTGCCCATAAGCGGCGAAAAGCCGCTTACGGCACATAAAAAGGAGGAAAATGTTATGGAAAAGACAATCAAGGTTGATGGCATGATGTGTCAGCACTGCGTGGCACATGTCAAAAAGGCGCTCGAGGGTGCAGCAGCCGGCTGTGATGTTGCGGTCGATCTGGATGCAGGCAAGGCAGTTGTTTCGGGCAAAACGCTGCCGGAGGATGCCGTTCTGACCGCAGCCGTCACCGAGGCGGGCTATGAGGTGGTTGACATCAAATGAGGGCAGATCGTAAAAAGGTCGAGCCGCTGCTCAGGACCGCGCGCGGGCAGATCGACGGCGTGCTCAAAATGATCGAGGACAACCGCTACTGCATGGATATTATGATGCAGCTGCAGGCGGTGGAATCGCTGGTGCATAAGGCGCAGAGAGAGGTTCTTCGCGGACATCTTTCCGGCTGTGTGCAGGATGCGTTTGAGACCGGAGATCAGAACGAGCGTGAGCAGAAGATCGCAGAGATCATCAAGCTGCTGGATAAAGCGTAAACGGAAGGACGTGCCTTTTGGCACGTCCTTTTTGCCTGAAAATTGAAGCTTTCTGCAGTTTATACAGGCTGTACAAAAATTACAAGCAAATAAGGATAACGCTCACAGCGGTATCTTCATGTACGGCGGCAAAGTTGATGCACAGAACGGTACAGCGCTGACAATTACCGGCACCGGTAATTCTGTATCCAAGGAAGTCGTAGAGGGTTACTATGTCGGTGCTCTGGCTATAAGAACCGCTGATCCGGCTAACGCAAATGTCCGGTTTGCAGATAATGCAACCGTAAATTTGATTGACAATGCAGTTTCCGCAATCAGAAACTGCGGTATGATCGAAATCGGTGCCGACACGGTTATCAAGAGCAACGGCAGCAAAACTCAGTATGGCGGCGGTATCCGCAATTACGGTGAAATTACTGTTTCTGCTGGTGCACAGCTGTATAACAACCATGCACTGATTGCTGGCGATGATATTTACAACGGTACCTATAAGTATAAAACTTACACTTGCGATGGCCGCATCACTTTTGCACCTGTCGGCAAGGACTGGGTACTGGACGACTGCAACGACCCGATCGTAGGCTGGTATCACGACGGCAAGGAAAAGCTGACGGACAATACCTACAAGCGCTGGAACGGTGATGGTGAAGGCGATGCCTACTACGCTGACGAATATACGGTTAGCGAAGAGGCTGTTTCCGATGCACTGGCGCTCAAGGCTGCACACGGTCAGCTCTGCAGCGTAACCTACGAAGTAACCGGCGACATTCCGTCTGATGCAGGCGCAGTTCCGGCGGCAGCCAAGGTGAAGAAGGGCGGCAGCTACACCGTCGCACCGGTACAGACCACCTCGCAGAGCCGCTACACGTTCAGCGGCTGGCGGATCAACGGTAGTGGTGATGTTGTAACCGAGATCAAGGACATTCAGCAGGATGTCAAGCTGATCGGCGTATGGACCCGCAGATCGTCCGGCGGTGGCGGCGGCAGCAGCAAGCCGACCGTTGACATTCCGGATGATGTACCGACCTCGGCGCACCTTGTGGGGCAGATTGTACTAATTGTTAGATTCGCAGGTGTTGTCCATCGCCACCAGACTGACGAGTTGTGCAGCACTGTTATCACCCAGGACCCCTCTCTTGATCTTCGGCGATTCACCTCGTGTCGCGCTTGCGGTATTGTCTTAACCGTATGTGTAGCAGTACGCTGTCTGTGCACTGCGAATATTTCACGAAAGACACTCGACGGTAACCGACTGCCGTTCCCCATTTCGGAGCGGTCGCCGGTCTCTGGTCTGCGCCAGACTAACAAACAAGGGAAAGGGATGAAAATTAGAGGGTGGAAACCGTAGGTGTTTACCCTCTTGTGCCCCTGCCGGGTAGGCAAATCCCCGCTGAATCTCAGCGAAAAACATTCCGTCCGTTAGGGACGAACACGCTTACGCAGTTCGAGTACTCCGCTCAGCCGGTGCTGAAAAAGGCTGCCGCCCGGAAAGGGCGTAGCGCATACGCACCTCGTGCGCCCAGCAAAGCCTCTGCAGAAGGCAAAAGAAAAGCCACTCACTTTCGTGAGTGGCTACTGGTGGAAGTTACAGGGCTCGAACCTGTGACCCTCTGCCGGTTGGTACATGACGAACCCGGCTGCAAAAAGGCAAAGAAAAAGCACTTACTTTCGTAAGTGCTTGATGGTGGAAGTTACAGGGCTCGAACCTGTGACCCTCTGCCGGTTGGTACATGACGAACCCGGCTGCAAAAAGGCAAAGAAAAAGCACTTACTTTCGTAAGTGCTTGATGGTGGAAGTTACAGGGCTCGAACCTGTGACCCTCTGCTTGTAAGGCAGATGCTCTCCCAGCTGAGCTAAACTTCCATTTTGGTGACCCAGCGGGGATTCGAACCCCGGACACCCTGCTTAAAAGGCAGGTGCTCTGCCGACTGAGCTACTGGGTCAGGTCAAAAAAGTTTTGCGCTGAGTATGAAATTAAGTCGTATGCCGTAATGGCAGGGACGGCTGGATTCGCTTTCCAACGGGAAAGCCACGGCGGTTCGAATAATCCACCGGATTATTCTCAAGAGCCGCCTTTCGAATCCAAGGATTCAAAATCTGCCATAATGGCAGGGACGGCTGGATTCGAACCAGCGAATGTCGGCGTCAAAGGCCGATGCCTTACCGCTTGGCGACGCCCCCGTATTCGTTTGCTCGAAACAGCGTTACCCTAAAGATAACGCGCTGCGTTCGCAGCGCGTCACAGGGTTATATGGGGTGGGTAAAGGGACTCGAACCCTCGACCCTCGGAACCACAATCCGATGCTCTAACCAACTGAGCTATACCCACCATATAAAGTTTGCAGCCGACGGAAATGGCACGCCAGGAGGGATTCGAACCCCCGGCCTACTGCTTAGAAGGCAGTTGCTCTATCCGGCTGAGCTACTGGCGCATATCAATTCCGATAAACCCATTCGAAGAAAATGGAGCGGGTGATGGGAATCGAACCCACGTGTTCAGCTTGGAAGGCTGACATTCTACCATTGAACTACACCCGCGGGTCTTTCTGACGCTCATTTAGTATATCAATAAAACCCTATAATGTCAACATCTTTTTTCAAATTTTTTTGAAAAACTTTTTTCGGCCAAATTTGCAAAGAACATCAAAAGGGCAGACGGTCATGCTATACTGTAATCAAAGGAGGGAGAGAGCATGAAAGCAACGATCTTACTGGCCGAGGATGAGCAGGCCATGCGTGAGGTGCTGACCGACTACTTCACCGCGAAGAGCGGCGGCGATTTTACGGTCGTGGCTGCGCCGGACGGCGACACGGCGCTGCACTTAATCGAAACCCGGCGGTTCGACCTGCTGCTGCTCGATATCATGCTGCCGGGCACGGACGGCTTTGCGCTGTGCCGCGCGGCACGGCGGCAGGGAGACGCGCCCATTCTGTTCGTCACGGCGCGCGAGGACGAACAGGACAAGCTGCACGGTTACGGCCTCGGTGCGGACGATTATGTGGTCAAGCCGTTCTCGCTGGCGGTGTTGTACGCCAAGGCACTGGCGCTCCTGCGGCGAGCGCGGGGCCTCAATGCCGGGAATACGCTGACAGCGGGTACCCTGTCACTCGACCCGGAACGGGGGATTGTCACAGCGGACGGCAGGCGCATCGACCTGCCGCCCAAGGAATTTGCTTTGCTGCGGGCGCTGATGGAGCGCAAAAACCGCGTGCTGACGCGTGACGAGCTGTTGAACCTTGCGTGGGGCTGGGATTTTGACGGCACGGACCGGGTAATCGACGGGCACATCAAAAAGCTGCGCCGAGCACTCGGTCCGCATGCGGACTGTATCAAAACCGTGGTAAAGCGCGGCTACAAGCTGGAGGTGGACGGAGATGAAAACCAAACGTAGAACCTTTTGGAGCTTTTTCACACGAATCGGCGCGGGCTTCCTTGCATTCTGGCTGGCAGTGATGGCGGTGTTCACCGTCCTGCTGTCGCAGCAGCGTGCAAAGCTCATGCTGGCGGAAATGGAAAGCAAATCGGACAAGCTGATGGGAGAGGATACCGATTTTTTGCTTGATCCCTCGAGCTATGACACGACGGACGAGACGGAACTGCGCAGACGATTGAGCAAGCCGGTATTCATGGCGGACAGCGCAGACCCGCCCAATCTGCAGATCATCGAGACCGCTATCACCGACCTGAAATCCGGCAAAGTTCTGCAAAGCAACCGCTGGTGGCTTGAGTTGATCGAGGGAGACAACCTGTACCGCGTGGATATGAGCGGTCAGCCGCGCGAGGTGTGCGAGGCGGTTCTTGCGGGTGCGGGCACAGGCGAGTCGAAAATAGAATCGCTGCCGAAGATGACCTTTGAGGCGTGGGTGGACAGCGTGCCCGGATACCGCGATGACGCCTATCTGAAATCCATCACGATCGAGCCGACCAAGAGCGGCACTTGGGAGCCGACCGGAGAGGTGCGCACGATTGAATGCGCATATGACGCGGAGCAGGTGAAAGGTCTGACGCTGAAAACCATGAGTTGTAATCGCTTGGTGTGCCCCGGACCGAACGGCGCCACGACCGAACAGATTGCGGAATCCCTGTCCTCGCCCGCGCGGCAGGCGCTGCGGGAATGGGCAGAATACCCGAGCCGCACAAACAGCAGCCAAACGGTCGAGAAGCTGTGGCTCGTGCGAACGTACCGGCGGACGATCAGATATTGTCCGTTTGCGGAAAGCGGCGCTGTGCTGGTGTCCTATGCGGCGGAAGGATATCCGCTCAAAGCCTTGCTGCCGGTACTGATTCCCGTATGGGCGTTCAGTCTGGTGCTGGCGCTATTCTGCGCGGCAGTGCTGTCCGGTGCGCAGCTGCGCGTCTGGCGCAAACAGGAGCGCATAGAGCGGGTACGCCGTGAAACGACCGCCGCACTTGCACACGAGCTGAAAACGCCGCTCTCCGTGCTCAGCGCCACCGCCGAGCTGCTCGGTGATAACCTTGCACCGGAAAAGCAGGCACACTATCTGGGTGTCATTCAGCAGCAGGCGCAGCGGATGGACGGCAGTGTGCGGCAGATGCTCGAACTGTCGAGACTGGAGACCGGCGCAAAAGCTCTGCGGCGAACGGCGTTCTCTCTGGCAGAATTGGCGCAGGAGCGCCTGCAGGCGGCTCTGCCGGCCGATTCCACCATCCGCACCGAATTTGCAGCACAGGACAAATTTGAGGTCAATGCAGACAGGGCACTGCTTGCGCGGGCACTGGACGCACTGCTCGAGAACGCCGTGCAGCACACGCCGGAGGGCGGCTGCATTACGGTGCACCTCGCGGACGGTGTGCTCTCGGTGACAAACACCGGCGATGCCATTCCGGCGGACGCGCTGCCGCGGCTGTGGGAGGCGTATTATCAGGCCGATCCGTCGCGCAGCGCAAAAGGCGACGGACTGGGACTGTCCATCGCGAAAACCGTGTTCGATCTGCATGGATACGCCTGCGGAGCGGAGAATACCGAAATCGGACCGAAGTTCTGGTTCCAATTTGCAGATAAATAGCAAAAATCGCTCGAAAGAGCGGTTTTTGCTGAGGCTGTCGAAAAACTCCGTTTTTCGAGCAGCCTCTCGATTGAAACCACGCTTTCAATCGAATCTTGACGAAAAGCCGCGCCCTATGGGCACAATTTTTCGTCCCTTGTATAATTCCCGAGGTACACGCCCCCGGGAATTATGAATTTGCTGTGCAAATTCTATTTTATGCGTGCTGCCGCACGAAAAGTAAAAACGATAGATTGACTTTTTCGACAGACTGAGCAAAAACCGCTCGAAAGAGCGGTTTTTGCTTTATTAAATAACTTTTTCGAATACCATGGTTGCCTGAATGCGGTCGCCGCCCATCAGACCCTTGCTGCCGCCGTTCGATGTAGTAATCGTGTGCAGGCGATAACCCTTTTGCGCTTGATGGTTAATCGCTTCTTCCAGTTCGGTCAGGTTGCCGGAACCGGTGCCGAGAAATTTTTCCTTCAAAGTAACCTGCAGAACAACGTAATGATAGTCCTTGCCGGATGCGGTGGAGAAAGTCGAGGAATCGCTGAAATCCATAAATAACACCTCCAGTAATTTACACGATTATATCGTATTCGACAGGAATTGTCAATCTGCGTGCAAAAGAAAACCGCCTGTTCAGGCGGTTTTCGCGTGTTAGATGGTATCCAGTTTTACCTTGCCGTCCTCAGCGGACAGGTGAGCGCCCATCAGCGGCTTATCACCGACGACGATGGCGGTGGCCAGCGGATTCTCGATCTCCTTCTCAATCAGGCGGCGCAGATTGCGGGCGCCGTACTTGACCGAGTAGGACTTCTCGGTGAGCAGACCGAGCAGGCTGTCGTCCCACGTCAGGCGGATATCCTTGTCTGCGAGCGTGGTGCGCAGCTCACCGAGCATGATCTCAGCGATATGGCGGAAGTTATCCTCGGACAGCTGGTTGAACGCGATAATCTCGTCAATGCGGTTGAGAAACTCCGGACGCATGATTTCTTCAAGAGCCTTCATCACGCGGTCCTTGCTCATCTGAGACACGGTGCGGCCGAAGCCTGCAGGCGTGTTATTGGACTGCGAACCGGCGTTCGAGGTCATAACGATAACCGTGTTCTCGAAGCTGACAACGCGGCCCTGAGCGTCGGTCAGACGGCCGTCATCCAGAATCTGCAGCAGAGAATTGAGTACATCCGGATGCGCCTTCTCGATCTCGTCGAACAGAACGACAGAGTACGGACGGCGGCGGATCTTCTCGGTCAGCTGACCGGCTTCATCGTAGCCGACGTATCCCGGAGGGGAACCGATCAGGCGGGAAACCGTGTGCTTTTCCATATATTCGGACATATCAAGACGCACAAGCGCATCCGGCGAGTCGAACAGGTCGAGAGCAAGCTGCTTGACCAGCTCGGTCTTGCCGACGCCGGTCGGGCCGACGAACAGGAAGGATGCCGGCTTGCGCTTGGGACTGATTCCCGCGCGGTTGCGGCGGATGGACGCGCAGACCGCGTCTACGGCTTCGTCCTGACCGATAACGTGCGATTTCAGGCGGGATTCCATATCGCGCAGGCGTGCGGACTCCTGCGCCGCTACCTTGGATGCCGGAATGCCGGTCCAGATTTCAATAACCTCAGCCAGAAGCTGCTCGTCAACCTGCGGTGCAGGCTTGGTCAGCAGCTCGTGCAGCTGTGCCTCCACCTGCAGAATGCGGCTGCGGCAGGTGGCGATCTTGGCGTAGGTCTCCTCCTCCTCGGCGCGGGCAGAGGACTGGGTCAGCTCGTCAAGCTGTGCCTGCAGGCGCTCAAGCTCGTTCTGCAGCTCGGGAATCTCGGACAGCTGCGGAGAATCCAGATTGAGGCGCGAGCAGGCTTCGTCGATCAGGTCGATGGCCTTATCCGGCAGAAAACGGTCGGTGATATAGCGTTCGCTCATCTCAGCGGCACGGCGGCACATCTCATCGGAAACAGTAACGCCGTGGAAGGTCTCGTAGTACGAGCGGATGCCCTTCAAAATCTCGGTGGTCTCGGCAACCGACGGCTCACCGATGTAGACCGGCTGGAAACGGCGCTCGAGCGCAGCGTCCTTCTCGATATACTTGCGGTACTCCTTGAGCGTAGTCGCGCCGATGACCTGAATGTCACCGCGGGCGAGGGCAGGCTTGAGGATGTTTGCGGCGTTCATCGAGCCTTCGGAATCGCCGGTGCCGACAATGTTGTGCACCTCGTCGATGACAAGGATGATGTTGCCGATACGCTTTACTTCGTCGATCAGGCCCTTCATGCGGCTCTCAAACTGGCCGCGGAACTGCGTGCCCGCCACGAGAGCGGTCAGGTCGAGCAGATGGACCTCCTTGTTGCGCATCTTGAACGGAATGCGGCCCTCGTTGATGCGGACTGCCAGACCCTCGGCAACGGCGGTCTTGCCGACACCGGGTTCGCCGATCAGGCACGGGTTGTTCTTCTGTCGGCGGTTCAAAATCTGAATGACGCGGTCGGTCTCGCGGTCGCGGCCCACGATGTGGTCAATGCGGCCTTCTGCGGCCTTTTGGGTCAGGTTCTCGCAGTAATTGTTCAGATATTTACGCTTTTTATCCTCCTTGCGGGAAGAACGGGTACGGGTCTCATCGTGAGAGCCGCCTGCGGGCTGTCCCGGCAGAGTACCGGCAGCAACCGGATCGGTCTCATGGGGTGCGTCGTCGTCCGTGCCGTCCGAACCGGCGGGAACCAGGTCGTTCAGGTCGGACAGGGAGCCGATCTCACCGGAGAGCGCTTCGAGGTCATCCTCGGTGATACCCATTTGCTCCATGATGTTATCGAGCGGCTTGACACCCAGTTCGCGTGCACATTTAAGGCACAGACCCTCCTGGGTGGTCTTATCCGGTCCCTCGATTTTGGTGATGAACACCACCGCGATGTTTTTCTTGCACCGCGAGCACATTGGCATATTCATAGGTTAAACTCCTTTTAGGAATTGAGAATTGGTAATAGAAAATGGAGAATTAAGGTGTTCTCCATTAAATGGCGATTGGTAAAGCATCCACAAGCTGTTTGAGCAGCAGCGTATGCTTGACACGCTCCGGCGAGAGATAGCCGAGCGATGTGTAGGTGATCGGGAACAGCCACTGCAGCACGATCAGCAGGATGCAGACGAATGCAACGCCGGTTACAAAGCCGATGAGTGCGCCGCCTGCAGAATCGAGTGCGCTGAGCGGTGTACGCCGCACAATGAGCTTAAGGCTGCGACCGAAAATCCAGATGAGCCGTCCGAACAGCACGCTGAACAGCACCACAAGCATAGAGAACGCGATGCTCTCCGACATGCCGACAGCCGCTTCGGTGACGCTCTGCCGCAGACCGTCCAGCACGCCTTCGGCGGTTTTAAGTGCGGCCTGTTTTTCAAACAGCTGACCGACTGCCGGCACGACCACCCACTGCGCGATATACGGTGCGGTATACTTGGCGGCGGCGACCGACGCGGCGATCATGCCGATGCGGCCGAGCACGCCGTACAGCGCACCGACCAGTCCGCGTCGGGCACCGAGCCACACGTTGGCCAGCAGCACGGCAATGAGGATCAGGTCAGGCGCGTTGAGCAGCTGCGCCGCTGTGGAAATCATATCGTTGATATCAGTTATCTGCATGCACTTCCTCGGATCGTTCGGAATGCGCGGTAAAGATACGCGCGTTGCGGTTGTAGAGCAGGAAAACCGTACCGTCATCGGTCATGAGCACACGGCGTGCGCCGACAGCGTCATCATTGTGCCACTGCGGCTCGGCGGAGGTGTTGTAGACCGTAACGCCGGACGCAGACAGCACCGCCGTACCGGCGTTGGAGACGGCAAGCGCCGTCGGCTCCTCGGTCAGTGCGAACGGACCGTGCAGACTGCCGTTGCGGACGGTATAGAGGTCGCTGCGTGCATCGTTCAGGTAGGAGCGCACAGCGACAGCCATCGTACTGCCCTGAGAGGCAGTGGCGATCAGATCCTGCGAGCTGAGCTCGAGCAGCACATCGACCGTGCCTCTGCGGGTGACATGATACAGGCCGGTGTCGCACAGCGCGATCGCGGCGTTGTTCTCGGAATAAGTGAGCGTTACACCGAGCGCGTCAGTCAGTGCGGTGTCCGAAACCTGCTTGCCGGAGGACACATCAAAGAACAGCACATGGGATTCGAGCGTTACGCCGTTCTGCCGGAAGGCGAGAATGCCGAGCGTATTGCAGTCCGGCGAGAGCACAGCGGATACAATATAGTATTCCGAAGCGCGGTATTTGAAAACCTCTTTTCCTGCGGTGTCGTAAACGGCAGCGGCGGTACGGTAGCCGTGCTCATTGGTGGTGAGCACGAAACGGCCGCTGCGGCCGATCGAACCGTTCAGAATGGTGGATTCCAGCTCCAGCTCCGCGACAGCGCCTGCTGAGCCGACCAGTGCGGCTTTGACGCCGCCGCGGTCGTACACGAGCACATGATTCGTGCTGCTTTCCACCGCGGGATCGGAGTAGCCGAGCGAATAGCGCAGCGTGGTCATGCTGCCCGCGCGGGACAGGAACAGCGCGTCACTGTCCGCGTACGCCAGACCGGATTCAAACAGCGCACCGTCGCTGAAGGTCTCGTTTTCGTAGTTGATGGTGGTGATATCGCCGTCATGCGAGCGAATACCGGCCGCAATATAGCTGCCGAGCGTGCGCAGCGAGGTCGGCGTAAAAATACGGTAGTTGGCGATCAGGAACAGGGCTGTTCCCAGCACCAGAGCCCAGCCGCAGAGCATGCGGACCAGAGCGGTCGTGCGGATACGCGCGTCCTTGCTGTCGAGCAGGCGCTGACGGCGCTCCCGCCTGGAGAGCGGAAAGCGGATGATATTCTGCTTTGGGTTCTGTTCGCTCATGAAATCCCGCCTCCTTATTGTAGCGTGTTTAATGGGTGAAAATGTGAATAAAACTTGAAATCTGTCAGTCCGACAGGCGGAATCTGTCCAGTTCGGGTGTATCGTCGTACCACAGGCGGTTCATGAACAGACCGCAGGCAGGCAGGGTCGGTCCGGCCTGCTCTCTGTCGCACGCGAGCAGTACGTCGCGCACCTGCTCGGGCGCTAGCTTGCCGCCGCCGACATACGTCAGCGTGCCTGCAATCGCGCGGACCATGTTGTACAGGAAGCCGTCGCCGCAGACGCGGATGCGGATGAGGTCATCCACCGGCTCCACCTCGCACCAGAAAATAGTACGAACCGTGCTCTTGACCGGTGTGCCCTGACTTCTCACGGATGCAAAGTCCTGCTTGCCGACAAAATACTGTGCGCCTTCCTGCATTTTTGTAATATCCAGCGGATAATTGTACCGATACGCGTACCGCGCGTGGAACGGGTCCCGCAGGGTGGAAGGAAACAGATAATAGGCGTATTCCTTTTTGGTGCAGTTGAAGCGCGCATCGAAGTCCTTGGGAACCTCGACTGCGCCGGAAACCGCAATATCCTCGGGCAGAAAGCTGCTCAGCGCATACGGCAGACGGTCCATCGGGATCGTGCAGTCTGCGTGGAAGTTTGCCACATACCGGCGGGCATGAACGCCGGAATCCGTGCGTCCGACACCGGAAACATGAACTTTTTGCTTCAGCAGATGAAAAATCGCGTCCTCCATACTCTCCTGAATCGAAGGACCGTTTTTCTGAATCTGCCAGCCGTTATAGTGGGTGCCGTCGTAAGACAGCACTACTGCAATATTTTTCATCATTTCAGTTACTCTTAGTGGGTCGTGAATGGAGAATTGAGAATGGAAAAATGGAAAATGAAGGTGCGGTGCAAAAGCGCCGATTATAATAAATCGCACTTTATGCGATACCGCAATTCTCCATTATCAATTTTCAATTATCAAAGGCCAAAATGCTTGAGTATAATAACAACTGCGAACAAAACCGCAACCCACAATAAAGCGCAAACATCTACGCGGGCGATCTTCAGCTGGCGCATGCGGGTACGGCCAACATCGCCGCGGTACAGTCGGCACTCCATGGCGGTTGCGAGTTCGTCTGCACGGCGGAACGCCGAGATGAACAGCGGCACGAGAATCGGGATCATGGCCTTGGCACGCTGAATCAGGTTGCCGGAGTCAAAATCTGCACCGCGCGCCTTCTGTGCCGAGATAATCTTCTCGGTCTCTTCGATAAGGGTTGGGATAAAGCGCAGTGCGATCGACATCATCATGGACAGCTCATGCACCGGCGCGTGCAGCTTTTTGAGCGGAGAAAGCAGACGCTCGAGTCCGTCGGTCAGCTGAATCGGTGAGGTGGTGTAGGTGAGCATGGATGTTGCGATGATGAGCAGCATCAGGCGCAGTACCATGAAAATGGCCAGCTTAACGCCTTCCACACTGATGTGCAGGAAGTGCCACTGGAAAATGTAGGTGCCTGGTGTATAGAACAGGTTGAGCACCGCTGTGAAGATAACGATGAACAGGATCGGCTTGAGGCCGCGCAGCACCATTTTGGGCGAAATACGCGAAATACCGATGACAACGGCAAGAAATGCGATGATCAGCGCATAGGAAACCGGGCCTTGCGCGAGAAACAGCAGCACGATGAATGCCACCGTCAGCACGATCTTTACGCGCGGGTCAAGACGATGCACCGCGCTGTTGCCCGGAAAAAACTGACCGAGGGTAATGTCCTTCAGCATTCGTGAGCAGCCTCCTTCCACTTGCAGGCACGCAGGGCATCCATTGCCTGCGCTACGGTGTAGACCGAGGTATCAACATCGTGACCGCGCTTTTTCAGCTCAAGCATGACCTTGGTGATCATCGGGATGTCCAGTCCTGCGGCAATGATCTCGTCCGCGTGCGAGAAAACCTCGCGCGGCGTGTCGCAGAACAGCACCTTGGCGTGATTCATCACAAGCAGACGGTCGGCAACCTGTGCGATATCCTCCATCGAGTGGGACACGATGAGTATGGTCGCGCCGGACTGCTTGTGGTAGCTGCGGACCAGCTCAAAAATCTCGTCACGGCCCGCCGGATCGAGGCCCGCGGTCGGCTCATCGAGCACGAGCACATCCGGCCGCATCGCGATAACGCCTGCGATGGCAACACGGCGCTTCTGACCGCCGGACAGCGCAAACGGAGACTGGTCGGCAAGCTCGGGTGCAAGGCCGACTGCCGCCATGGATTCGCGCACGCGCTCGTCAATCTCGGCCTGCGGCAGCTTCATGTTGGTCGGGCCGTAGGCGATATCCTTTGCGATGGTCTCCTCGAACAGCTGGTATTCCGGATACTGGAACACCAGACCGACGCGGAAGCGCGTTTCGCGGCTGCACTTGCCCTTGGCATCCCAGATGGACTTGCCATCGAGCAGGACCTCGCCTTCGGACGGCTGTAGCAGACCGTTCAAGTGCTGAATGAGCGTAGACTTGCCCGAACCGGTGTGACCGATCACACCGAGAATTTCGCCTTTTTCGATTTTCAGGTCAACATGGTCAAGCGCAACACGCTCAAAGGGGGTGCCTGCGCCGTAAACGTGCGTCAAGCCCCTCGTTTCAAGTATGGTTGACATAAGATTCTCCTTCGGATAATCAATTCAAATATTCTTGTTCGAGAATATCTGCACATTCCTCGATCGAAAGTGCGTCGATCGGCAGCTTTTCGCCGTCCTGCTGATCGAGGTCGTACAGGACTTCGATGGTCTGCGGTACGGTCAGGGAAGCCGCGCGCAGCTTGTCCACCTGCGTGAAGATCTCGCGCGGAGTGCCGTCCATCAGCACGTTGCCCTTGTGCATGACAACCACACGCTGCGCCTGTACGGCCTCGTCCATGTGGTGGGTGATAAGGATAACGGTGATGCCGAATTTGCGGTTCAGCTCACGGACAACATTCATGACCTCACGGCGGCCCTGTGGGTCGAGCATGGCGGTCGGCTCATCGAGTACAACGCAGCGCGGCATCATGGCGATAACGCCTGCGATTGCGATTCGCTGCTTCTGTCCGCCGGACAGACGGTGCGGCGCCTGTGCACGGTATTCGTACATGCCGACGGCACGCAGTGCATCGTCAACGCGCTTGCGGATTTCCTCGGGCGGCACGCCCATGTTCTCCAGCGCGAATGCGACATCTTCTTCAACAACGGTGGCGACAAGCTGGTTGTCCGGATTCTGGAATACCATCGAGACGGTTTTACGCACATCGTAGGTGTTGTTTTCGTCGCGGGTGTCCATCATGTCAACGTAGCATACGCCGCCGGTCGGCAGACGGATCGCATTGAAGCAGCCGGCGAGCGTACTCTTGCCCGAGCCATTGTGACCGAGCACCGCGACGAACTCGCCGCGCCGGATGGAAAGATTTACGCCCTTTAGCACAGGAACGGAAAGCTGTCCGTCCTCGGCCGGGTAGGCGTACTGCAGGTTTTCGGTTTTGATGATTTCACTCATTTATTTTCGTCCTTCGGTAGATTTCAAAGGGTTGATGGTACAATATGCACCGGATAAATAAAATATCGTAGGGCGGGTGCTGTGATTTACTCCTCGGCGATAAAGCGTGCCGATGAGCCGCACGGCAGCACCAGACCGGTCGATTCAACCGGCAGGCCGAGCTCCTGCGCCTCAATCTTGCCGGCGGCGCGCTTGCCGGCGGTGATGCCGAGCAGATAGCTCATCACAGACGGCGCAAGGCCGGTGGAATAGCTGGAAATGAGCACGAACAGCGGCTTGTCGCTCAGCACGCCCATGGTCAGGTCTATGAAGTCGGCAACGTCCTCCTCGATCTTCCACGTCTCGCCGGACGGACCACGGCCGTAGCTCGGCGGGTCCATAATAATCGCATCGTACTTGCGTCCGCGGCGGATCTCGCGCTGCACGAACTTTTTGCAGTCGTCCACGATCCAGCGAATCGGGCGGTCGCTCAGACCGGAGGACGCGGCGTTCTCCTTGGCCCACTGCACCATGCCCTTGGATGCGTCAACGTGGCAGACGGACGCGCCGGCGTTTGCCGCCGCAAGCGTAGCGCCGCCGGTGTACGCGAACAGGTTGAGCACGCTGATCGGGCGGCCTGCGTGACGGATCATCTTGTCGATAAAATCCCAGTTGGCAGCCTGTTCGGGGAACAGACCGGTATGCTTGAAGCTCATCGGCTTGAGCTGGAACGTCAAATCACCGTAGTGGATAGCCCACTGCTCGGGCAGCTTGCGGATTTCCCACTTGCCGCCGCCTGCGTTCGAGCGATGATAGATGGCGTTTGGCTTGTTCCAAACCTTACAGTCCTTGTCGCGCGGCCAGATAGCCTGCGGGTCGGGGCGCTGCAGAATCTGATTGCCCCATCGTTCAATTTTTTCACCGCCGCCGCAGTCGAGCACGGCGTAGTCCTTCCAATGATCTGCGATCCACATAAATATTCTCCATTACATTATATATAAGTAGTTGTTTACACAATAATTCAGTATCTATTCTACCACCAAATATGCACTAACGCAATGAAAAGCGATTAGAAATAAAAGGTGTCAAGACAGCGTATTTTGGCGAATACAGCAAAACGGCTGCACCGTAAGGTACAGCCGTTCGAGCGGGAAAAGCAGTCAGAACCGTTCGCAGAAGCCTTCGCCGCCGTTTGCAAGCGACTTGAGAGCCGTCGCGCGGCGTTCCTCGGGTTCGTCTGAGATACATACCGCATCGGTCAGCACCTGCCGCGCCTGATACGGCAGATCAAAGAACTGCTCCATTGCCCGCGGACTGTGGCCCATTTCCTGCATAAAATCAAAGGGAATCTCGCCGGAGACCTGTTTTTTCCTGTCCTGCACCATAATTGCACGCTCCTTTCGATTGCAGTATCTCCGAAGTTCGTGCTATAATACCATTATAAAAATTAGTAATTAGGAAGTAGTAATTGAGGGGAGAAGTTCACTTTCCATTCTCCATTCTCAATTTTCCACTATTGAGGGGTTTTTATGGATTTGCAGAAGAATAAGACGTATCGTTGTCAGATTACGGATTACACGGCGGACGGCACGGGGTTTGCGAAGATCGAAGGCCGGGCGGTATTTGTGCCGCGTACGGCAGTTGGCGATCAGTGTGATGTCCGCATTGTCAAGGTGACGAAAAATGTGGCGTTCGGCAGGGTAGAGAAGATTATCGTGCCGTCGGGACAGCGCATTGCGCCTGCATGTCCGGTGGCGGACAAGTGCGGCGGCTGCTGTTATCAGCACATCACCTACGGGGAAGAACTGCGTGCA
The DNA here is from genome assembly GCF_003480365.1 of Butyricicoccus sp. AM32-19. Lineage (NCBI taxonomy): Bacteria > Bacillati > Bacillota > Clostridia > Eubacteriales > Butyricicoccaceae > Butyricicoccus > Butyricicoccus sp. AM32-19. The sequence goes on from NZ_QUIX01000001.1 coordinate 285,143, forward strand.
AAGGAGAAAAAGGTGCGTGATGCGCTGACGCGCATTGGCGGTCAGGACGGCGCAAAGCTGCTCGGCATTACGGGTGCGCCGACGACTGAGCATTACCGCAATAAGGCGCAGTATCCGGTCGGACGGGACAAAGAGGGCAGCATCGTTACTGGCTTTTACCGTCCGCGCAGCCACGACATTGTGCCGGTGGACAGGTGTTTGATCCAGTCCGAGACGGCAGATAAGATTGCCGCTGTGGTGCGTGAATGGATGACGGAATTTTCGGTCAAGCCGTACGATTATGCGAGCAAGCGCGGCACGATTCGCCATATTTATGTTCGTGTGGGCGAAAAAAGCGGCGAAAGCCAGCTGACGCTCATTTCCGCGACCAAGAAAATGCCCGGGCTGGACGTGCTGGTCGAGCGTTTGCGCGCGGCAGCACCGTCGCTGACGGGTATTCTGCTCAACCACAACCAGCGCGATGACAACGTGATTCTGGGTGACCGGACGGATGTTCTCTGGGGTGAGCCGATGCTGGAGGACCGCCTGTGCGGGCACACGTTTTTGCTCTCGCCCGAGGCGTTTTATCAGGTCAATCACGCGCAGGCCGAGCGTCTGTATGCGTGCGCGGTGGACTACGCCGGTCTGACCGGCGAGGAGACCGTGCTTGACCTCTACTGCGGTGCGGGTACGATCACGCTGGCGCTGGCCGAGCACGCAAAGACTGCCATTGGCGTGGAAATCGTGCCGGAGGCCATCGAAAATGCCAAGCGCAACGCGCTCCGCAACGGCATGGAGAACACAGAGTTCTTTTGTGCGGATGCGGGTCAGGCGGCGCAGCGGTTGGCTAAGCGCGGCATTGATGTGTTGGTGGTCGATCCGCCGCGCAAGGGTCTGGACGCGACTGCACGCGACGCGATCCTTAAAATGCAACCGCCTAAGGTCGTGTACGTTTCGTGCGACCCGGCAACGCTTGCGCGCGATGTGGCGGAGCTGTGCGGCGCAGGCTACACGCTTGAGAAAGCACAGGCGTTCGATCTGTTCCCGAGAACTTTTCATGTGGAGGCGGTTGTCTTGCTTTCCAAGGGTGAGGTCGACTCGAAAAAGATTCGGGTTGAGTTCTCTTTGGAAGATATGGATATGTCCGAATTTCAGGATGGGGCAACCTATCCGCAGATCAAGGAGTATGTGTTGGAGCATACCGGGTTAAAGGTGTCCAACCTCTATATCTCACAGATTAAACGAAAATGTGGGATTGGGGTTGGTAAGAACTATAATCTGCCGAAGTCCGAGGATTCCAGACAGCCCCAGTGTCCGCCGGAAAAAGAGAAAGCAATCCGAGAAGCATTCAAATATTTTGGGATGATCTAACATCCCGCAAAATGGAGGTTTCTTATGGATAGATTGATTTCTTGTGAGTTTAACATGGATACCGCTTGTGTGGAACTGAAATTTTTAGATGGCAGCATGATTGCCATTGATACCATCGCCGTGGAGAATGAGGTTGCTGACAATATGTATCAACGGTCAGAACTGGATTATCTAATCTACAATGATCCGGTTGGATATGCAGACTTGATCTTGAACGGTGATCCCGAAATTTATCTAAAAACTGTAACTGAATGTAAACCCTTAGATTAAAACTCAGCCCTCTGCCTTTTCCTTGGCAGAGGGCCGTTTTTTGCTTAACAGTTATTGAGCATCCCTTAATTGCTCTACAACGCTGCATTTCGCTGCGTTGTCATACATCATGCAAGGAATCAGCCACCCCAGCAGAAGAAATACCGGAATTGTCAGCAGGACAGGCAGAATGGTGAATCGATACTCAAAGAACCAGAACATACTGCCCAGCATTTTTCCCGCAAGAGGTCCCATCACCAGCGACAGCATAAAGGCCGCCGCTACGGAAGACATTGCGTAAAACAACCCCTCATAGATCAGCATGGTTTTGAGCTGCCGGTTCGTCATTCCTACAGCCTGAAGCACAGCAAATTCACGGCGGCGGGAAAGAATGCCGGTCATCATGGCGTTGAAGAAATTCAAGAGTCCCACCAGCCCGATGATAGCACAGAGGATACCACCGATCAGAAGGAACATCTGCCGGAACTGAGCAAACTCGGAGCGAGCCGTGGCCTTGCTTTCATACATCAAGGGCGAAAACTCACCGGCAGTGAGCTTCGATAGATATTGCTCTGCTTCGGCCTCGTCCGCTTCGTCTGCTGTGTCGAACAGGTAGAGCATCGGAATGGCCGCACCACCGCTGTCCCTCTGTGCGGTATCCACAGACAAAACTGCCTCATATCCAATACCACCATAACGATAACTCATGGAATACGGAAGCTCTACCAAGGCGCAGACCGTGTACTCTACATCTCTGGCTCCATACAGTTTTTCCTGAAAGTACTCCTCCGGTGTATCTTCGGTGCGGAGTTCCCCGGTGCGGCTGTCGATATATTTCACATCGTCCGCATAGGTGGCGGTGATCGTGTCTCCCACCTTGGGGTAGTATTCAGGATTGGGCAGATTACCGTAGTCATCTAAGGAAACCGCAATGGCAATAGCGTTATTGTTTGGCTCCAGCATAGGAGAAATATCTCCGTCGAACACTTGCAGCTTGTCAAACAGGCTGTTATCCAGAGCCTCGATTCTGGTATCTCCCATCACCATATCGCCCCGGTGCTCCATGCGGCTCATATGGCTGTCCAACTGCTCGGCGCTTTCGTACCTTGCATAGTCCTGCCGCAGAGCATCCTCCGTCATCCAAAGATATACGGGTTTTCGCACAGCATATCCCGTGCCGGAAAGACTGGACTTTGTGTTTGCTGCGATCTCTTCGATCTGTTCCGGCGTGATGAATTCATCTGCCGGGTTGTAACGGAAATAGTCGGGCGTGCTGACGATAAAATCGGCGCAGGTCATGGTGGATACATACTTCTCCATGCTGAAGCCGCCCACAAAGGCACACAGTGCATTGAACAGCGTCACCGACAGTGCCAGAGACACCACCACCAGCACCGTCTTTTTCTTGTTTCGTCCCAAATTGGCAAAGGCCATCTGATGGAGCTTGGCTCCCCGGGTGCTGCGCTGTTTTTTCTTGGTCTGCATTGCATCCGTATATTTGGTAGCCTCCACCGGAGAGACCTTAGCTGCCATTTTTCCGGGCTTGGAACAGGACAAGAGCACCGTCAACAAGGCGAACAGCATAGAACCAAGGAAGATCACAGGCGATGTGCTGATGGTGGTGATGCCTGCATCCAACTGGGTGGAGCGCAAGACAACAGGAACCAAAACAGCGCCGATGCCATAGCCCAGCAGCAGCCCCGCCGGAATGCCGATCAGACAAAGCAGAAGTGCCTGCTGGCGAATGATGCGTTTGAGCTGCCGGGGCGTTGTGCCAATGGTTTTCAGAAGTCCGTAAAACCGGATATCCCCTGCAACAGAGATCTGAAAAATGTTATAGATGATAAGATACCCCGTGAAAATCACCAGCAGCAAAAAAGCTGCTATGGCGACCATCAGCTCTGGATCGAGCTGTGACTCCAGCTGGGATGAGGTATATCCCCAATTGACGCCGATTCGGACGCTGTTGGGATCGGTATAGCTGTCCCATGTGTAACCAAGATCGGTATCCACCTGCTCCATCTGCCCTTGAATGTTTGTGCCGGAGGCCAGCATGACATTCAAATCGGTGCGGAAAGGCTGTAAACCTGTTTTCACTGCCTGCGCTTCGATGTCATCTGCGTAATCACGGCTGATGTTGATGTAATGAACAGGCATTAGTTCATCATAGTCCCAATAGCCCACCAGCGTAAAGGTATCTGTTACAGTAAAGGCGGTTTGATCCTTGTCCGTAATGGAATAGGAAACCGTGACCTCGGCGCCCAGCTCCGGCGTTACGCCAAGCAACTGCAACGCTGCCGTATCCATGGCTACCTCTTTGCCGCTTTCGGGCATCCGTCCGGTAGTAGGGGTTGCATAGCTCCATTTAGTGCAGTTGGCATCCATGTAGCTGATCTCTGCCGGTATTTTGGCAAAGACCCCCTCCGCAGTGATACCGATTACCTTCCGTGCCCCCGTAGCCTTCACCTTTGGGTGGGCAGCGATGCGTTCCGCCTGCTCGGGGGAAACATCCTTAAAGGTGCCATGCGCATAGCCGCCTACCTGCCGAAACTGGTAGGTTTCATAGCTGGCGTTCAGTGACAAGACAATGGTGAACATGGAAGTAAATAGCAGCGTTGTCAGCGCAATGGCAAAAATGGCGATCAGATTGCGGCGACGGTTCGCATAAAGAGATTTTAAGCTGAGCTTTCGAATACATTTTCTGTTTTTGACATTCATCGTAGCCACCTCCCGTTAGTTCTGGGAGACGATCCGACCATCTTCGATACGGATAATGCGGTCTGCCATCTGCGCAATTTCTTCGTTGTGAGTGATCATTACGATTGTCTGGGCGAACTTTTGACTGGTGACTTTCAAAAGGCTCAATACATCCTGGCTGGTTTTGGAATCCAGATTGCCGGTGGGTTCATCTGCCAGAATGATAGCGGGTGCTGCCGCCAGCGCACGGGCAATGGCTACTCGCTGCTGTTGACCGCCTGAGAGCTGATTGGGCAGCGCATCCAGACGATCATCCAGCCCAAGGGTCTGCACGATCTGCTGTACGAAATCCTTATTGACCTTGCCACCGTCCAGCTCAATGGGTAGAACAATATTTTCATACACATTCAGCACCGGAACAAGATTATATGCTTGGAACACAAAGCCGATTTTCCTGCGGCGGAAGATGGTCAGCGCTTCCTCCTTCAGGGAGAAAATATCCTGTCCGTCCACCATAACCGTGCCGCTTGTAGGGCGATCCAGCCCGCCCAGCATGTGCAGCAGCGTGGATTTGCCGGAGCCGGATGTGCCGACAATTGCAACAAATTCGCCCTTCTTTACACTTAAATCAACTCCATCCAACGCATGAACTGCGTTATTGCCGGAGCCATAAATCTTTTTCAGGTTTTTTGCCTGTAAAACTTCCATAAATGAGTACCTCCATGAAAAAATCTGTATATATGAAAGGAAATGATCCTTTGATACATACAGATTATCGCATAGGAATCTTTCCACATTCTTTCCGGCGGAAAATGAAATCTAACAGTTTTGATAGAATTGTTGTTATTTCGGCAGAAATATGGAAAACGTACTTCCTTTTCCCGGAACGGAAGCAACCTTGATATAACCGCCCTCGCCGGATATGATCTGTCGGGCAAGATATAAGCCGATGCCGACCCCTTCTTGTTTCTGCACACTATTTGAGCGGTAAAAGCGAGCAAATATCTTCGCTTGCTCATTTTCCGGTATGCCTGAACCGGTATCCGATATATCGATCCTTGCAAACATTTCGTAACTTACGGCAGAAATCCTGATTGTGCCATGCTCTGTATATTTGATGGCGTTGTCTACGATATTAGCCAGCGCTTCCGCTGTCCATTTGAAGTCGAATACAGCAAAAGCATCTGTATCCTGCATTTGCAAAGACAATCCTTTTTCAGAAGCCTTGGCAGTATATTGTTCTACCACACTTTCAAGCAGCGGCTGCAGCGCTGCCGGCTGGGGGGAGAGTGAAATGATCCCGTTTTCCAGTCTGGAAAGCTTTACGAGAGAATCGATCAGAAAACGCAGCTTTTCCGATTGTTTGTACAGTGCCTCCACATTTGCCTTCGCCGATGCAGGCATAGTTTCCTCCATCAGAAGCTCGCTGTATAACAGCAGGTTTGCAATCGGCGTTTTTGTCTGGTGCGAGATGTCCGCAATCAAGGTTTTGATTTTGTCTTTTTCCTGCGCTATGTTTTGAGAAGATGCTTCTGCGGCGGAAAGATAGTGTGCAAACTTTGTTTCCAAAGCAGACAGCTGGCTTTCATCAAAAGTTGTTTCAGAAAAGGAGCCGGTCATGGCAGCGTCCAGCATCCTTTCGATTTCTTCCATCGTTTTTCTGGTCTTTCTCCGCTCCCATAACACAACAGCTGCCGCCGCCAGAAAACACAGCAGTATGATCACAATACCGGTTTTATTCATCTTTTGTCACCCAGCTATAACCGATTCCATAGACGGTTTTAATGTATTTCTGTGCACCAAGCTTATCCCTCAGACGCTTGATCGTAACAGACAAAGCATTTTCATCCACATATTCTGCGCCATCTGTCCAGATCCGGTCGACAAGGTCTCCACGGGTCATGGTTCGACCACGATTTTCAACAAGCAGACGCAGTAATTTTTGTTCTGTTTTACTCAATTCCACTTTGGAATCTCCCACATAAAAGGTCATAGCCTCAAAGTCAAAGTGAAATAGATCCATATGGAACGGCGCATTTTTATGGTTTGACGCTTGCTTTCGCAGTTGGGTATTCACCCTTGCCCGCAAAACCGAAAGAGAAAAGGGCTTGGTAATGTAATCATCAGCGCCCCTCTCCAGTCCGTCTACGATGTCCAGATCGGTGTCATTGGCAGTCAGCAGAATAACAGGAATATAGGGTGTGTTTTCCTTGACCTCCCGGAGCAACTCGAGCCCGCTGCCATCCGGCAGATTGATATCCAGCAGGATCAGGGATACACCGCCGCAAAGAAGCTGTTCCTTCGCCGCTTTTAGGTCTTGGCAGGAAATGATCTGACGGTCATCTGCTTTCAGTGCTTTACTTAAACCCTGATTCAACCCTATATCATCTTCAATAATCAATAATTGTTCCATGTATCTCACTCCCTCGTTATTCAAAGGCCACCATTATTTCCTTGGGTAATTTTTCGTTCTCACAGTTCAGAAGATAGGCGATTGCTCTGCTTGCAAATTTGTTTGTTTTCACTGTATCCCAATCGGCAAGCAAAATGACCTCTGCCTTGCCGTTCTCAAAATCTAATGATATTTCGCCCCATTCGCCGTCGCAGTCTGCCTGATATTCGTAGATTGCGGCGGCGATTTTCTTTTTTCGCTTAATCTTGGATTTCTGTTTTAGCCGGACTGCATGGATTGCGCCCTCGGCAACCAACAATTCCGTCAACTTGTCCACTGCTTTTCGGTAGGCTCGTTCTGCACCGCTGGCTGTACTGCCCTCAAACATAACCGCCAGTTCTTCAAAGGTGGGGCGGTCTTTCCATGAACTGACACGCCCACAGGTCATGCAAATTGCTAACCGTTTTTCGAGCAAGGTCTGTTCCCGATAATTCAGTTTCTCAAATGCCCGCTGCACCTTTTCTGCCTGTATGCCGTTCCAGAGGATATCGGTATAGTTCCAGCTATCGCCAAGGGCTACATCCTCGCCTGTTTCTTCGCCGTCCTCGTCTGTGACATAGAAAGGCTGCTGATTGCGGATTCCACGGACAACTTTCAGATATTCTTCCGCAAGGGCAAGATCGCAGTTGTATTTCTTGGAAAATTCGTTGACCGCATCCTTGGTGTTGTGGTACAGCCAAGCCATTGACCGCACCATTTTGTAATTGGTCAGAGAGGACACCGACCATTTTTCTTCGCCCATGCGAAAACGGAGCATAGCATCCCGGATGAACGGGAAAATGTATGTAGCATACTCTGCACCCTTGGCAAGGTCATAGTCCATCAGCTTTTGGAGCATTTGCTCCCGGCAGGAGAGCTTTATATCTATAAATCGGTCTGTGTCGTACAGATCGCCGCCATCCACACCGAGAAAGTCTTTGATGCGCTTGTTAAGCTGCGGCTCGTAGTGGTGTAGGAAGAATGAGAAATATATCAAATTCTTTTCCTGCAAGGCAGACAGGATATATTCGTTCAGATTGCCCACCGCTGGAGGCTCCGGTTCCAGTTGGAAAATGTGCTCTGCCACATAGGAAATGATGCCGTCATCGTGCGGATTGACTTGGTGTTTTGGTATGTATCCGGTCATATTCCATGTAAAATCATTCAGCATAGCGCACCTTCTTTCAACTTTCAAAATCTATTCAGTCAAACAATATGTGCTGCCCAAATATGTACCCTGATTTTTTGACCATTTCTATTCAAAATGATTTGAGCATGCTTCAACTCTCCATATCCCGTTTCCACATCTAAAAGACTACATTCTCGTGGAAACGGGTAGGAATATTTATCAAAATGGTTGAAAATGTTTTTATAACCCAAATCGAAGTTTTTGGCAGTGGTATAAACTATCAAAAAAGTGTACGGGCAACCGTTGGGGTCGTATTTTGTAAGAACTTTATTCATGTGGGAGTCTAATCGCTCTCTTTCCAATGAAGATACCTTTATTCCCTCTATCATTACAACAGGTAATCCATCATAACAAAGCTGAATATCAACCTCCCCAGCCTCGTCACCGTTTTCTGAGTCTCCTTGCCTTGTTTGATCTTTCATGAAATAGCTCTCGCCCAAAATATCCCGAATATAATCATTCATTGTATCTTCGCTACTATCTGCGTTGTAGTGGTGATTACGCTGTAGCTTTGAAAGTGCTCGTAACATTTTGTCGCATATTTCTTTTTCGGGTATTCGGCTATCATCTTCTATTTGTGCAGTACTACAATCTTCTTTGTATTCGTCCAAATGATCCTTCAATACATATAATTTTGACTCTAATTTGTCAAATCGTGTTTTGTCATCCCATCCGGTAAAATGGGATGACAATGCAATTATTTCGTCAATGTATGCGTCACCTTCTATTTTGGCAAGTTCAAAACACACTCGGTCTTTCCACTGCAAAAAGACTGGATTCTTATATATGGTTTGCAGATCTATGCTGGATGTTTTATGCGTTCCAGTATTGTAGTCATACATTGAAGCCCCTGGGTAGCTCTCTGTGGTAAATAGTGTTTTGATTTCCGGTGCTTGATCAATCAATTCTTTTATAGCATCCACATTAATCATAGTTTTTTCCTTCCAACGCTTCTTTTCTTAATACGCCTTGTCCCATTTCTTTTTCATAATCGCCCTTGGCATAGGCTACATTGCTCAATGCCCGGAGCATTTTATCCTTTGCCAGCTTCTTCATAACCTCTGCAAGATCAGCGTCCAGAGTACCACGCTTCACATAGCGGTTTATGGTATTTAGCCGCTTTTCATAAATCTGTTTCAGCGGATGATCGTCCGCAAGTTCCCGCTGTTCTCTGCCTTTTAGATTGCCGATCTGCCGACAGGTGCGGTGCAGCTTGTCCCCCGGCGCATAACCGCCGCAGTATTTGGTGTGCCTTGCGTTGGTGGTCAGAAACCATTTGCCGCAGATCCGGCATTTTTTCGGTGCATGACCCACACACAAACCCTCAAAGAAATCAGACCGGAACATTCCCACAAAGGATACATAGTGCATCCGCTTGACCAGCTTCGCTATGTCCTCGCCGGGACGGATGGTAGCCACATACTGAACAGAGTTATTTGCAACAGACATCCAGGCATTGCCCTCTGTGATAGAGAACTTAGGCGGGAAATAGCTGCCGAACATTTTTGCAAAGCCCTCCGCTGTGCGGTCTGCCTCGTTGCCGTCTGATTTTTCTGCAAAATCAAGCATTGCCTTTTGATATTCCTCAAGAGAGTATGCCAGATGCCCGCATACAGCGGTATAGCGCTGGAGCATCACCGCATCAGCATATTTTGGAACTTCTTCGAACGGTAAAGAATTGGTTACGGCTTTTATGGCGAACTCCACATATTTCAGAGCATTGTCCGCAGTAAAAACCTTTTCTATCCGTTCCCTGTGCTTTGGTATATCCATATAGGAGAACGGCGGCGTTTTGCTGAGAATCTCTAACATTGTCAATGCAGCTTCCTTTGCCATAGGAAAGAGTGCAGAAGTATCCTGTCCGGCATTCAGCATCCCGAGCAGCAGATTGATTTTCTCGCATTGCTCGTTCATTCTTGTAATAGTATCCGCAGGAACATTCAGCGCATCACAGGCAAGCGTGCCGACAGGGAATGTTTTGCCCTCATATATGACCGTATCCTGCCAGAAGTCCAATGTCATCAATTCTTGGTTCATGCTTACCCTCCTGTCCTGTTTTTTCACTTTCTTAATTGTATCATGCTAATGTAAAGAAATCTACATCTATCAATAAGTTGTCCTGTTTTTTGAAACAGGATTGTCCTGCCATTAGCCTGTTTTTTGAAAAATCCGTCATAACCATAATAGAAGGAGCGAAGCACCTGCCAATCACGGCGGGTGCTTCGTGCTTTCCAGAATATTATGAACGGAGGGTTTTCTATGACAATCTATGAAACCATCAAGGCGGCAATCAGCGTCAAGCAAGCCGCCGAACACTACGGGCTGAAAGTGAGCCACAACGGCATGGCTTGCTGCCCGTTCCACAACGACAGGCATCCGAGCTTGAAGCTGAATGAGGACTATTTTTTCTGCTTTGGCTGTGGAGCAAAGGGAGATGTGATCGACCTTGTGGCAAGGCTGTTCAATATGAGCAGCTATGAAGCAGCGCAAAAGCTGGCTTCGGACTTCGGACTTGACCCGAAACCGCCCACTGCCGCAGCTATGGCCAAGCCAAAGCGTCCTTATATCCGTCAGTTCCGGGAGGATGAAATGCTGTGTTTCCGGGTGCTGACGGATTATCTGCATCTGCTGGAAGATTGGAAAGTGCGGTATGCACCCAAAACACCGGAGGAGGCTCTGGATGATCGTTTTGTGGAAGCCTGCCAGATGCACTGTCCTATCGAATATATGGCAGATGTGCTGACCGTGGGTGATCTGGAAGAGCGGGTGGCATTGGTGGACGAGCTGATGAAGGAGGGAAAAATTACTTTTCTGCAAGAGTACATCACACGAAAGAAAAAGGAGGTGGCGCACCATGGCGAAGAACCGGAAAACGCCTGATATGAATTTGCCTGTCTGGTTTGATGGGCAGAACATCAACGAAGCTCTGTTTTGTGAAGAATTTCTGCATGAGCGCAGAATTATCTTCGCAAACGGAGCTTTTTTTACGCCCGATGGTCGAGTGACGGACGATCTCCCACTGCGTGGGGAGATTTACGACAAGCTGAAATTTTGTGCCGTAAACAATATCCCCCGGAAGATCACCAACATTCTGGAAGTGCTGAAACTGGAAGCACAAGTGCCGGACTTTCCACCGGAGCAGGATCGGATTCATTTGTCCAACGGTACGCTGCTATTGAACGGCACATTTACCAAGGGCAGACCGGCTATCGTGCGAAACCGTCTGCCTGTTGTTTACAATCCTCATGCACCTACACCTGTGACCTGGCTAAAATTTCTGGATGGGCTGCTCCATGCGGAGGACATCCCCACTTTGCAGGAGTTTTTCGGCTACTGTCTGATTCCTTCCAACAAGGGGCAGCGCATGATGGTGATTAAAGGCAACGGCGGCGAGGGCAAATCCCAAATTGGTGCGGTGCTGTCCGCTATATTCGGCACGAATATGAAAGACGGCAGCATCGGAAAAATTTCCGAAAACCGCTTCGCCCGTGCTGATCTGGAACACATCCTGCTGTGCGTGGATGATGATATGCGGATGGAAGCTCTGCGTCAGACCAACTATGTAAAATCCATTGTGACTGCACAGGGCAAGATGGATCTGGAACGCAAGGGAAAGCAGAGTTATCAGGGCTGGATGTTTGCCCGGTTGCTGGCATTCAGCAACGGCGATCTGCAAGCTCTGTATGACCGCAGCGACGGTTTTTACCGCAGACAACTTGTGCTGACCACCAAAGAAAAGCCCATGGACAGAGCCGATGATCCTGACCTTGCAGAGAAGATGAAAGCTGAAGCCGAGGGTATCTTCCTGTGGGCATTTGAAGGCTTACAGCGGCTTGTTGCCAACAACTTTAAGTTTACGGAGAGTGACCGTATCCAGGAAAACCGGGAAGCGGTCAAGCGTGACAACAACAATATCTTTGATTTCATGGAGTCGGAGGGATACATCCGATTGAAAGCGGATGCTTCCATCAGCTCCAAGGATTTCTATGAAATCTACCGGATGTGGTGCGAGGAAAATTCCCTTGCTCCGCTGAAAGCCCGTAGCTTCAGCGACGCCATGATTGCCAATGCCAAGAAATTTAATCTGGAGCATTGCAACAACATCACCAACTCTGCCGGACGGCGGGTATGGGGATTTATGGGTGTGGAGGCTGTGGCAAGACCTCATATAAATGGGTTTTACGGAAATTCGCCGTGTACGTACGTACCGGAGGACATTCCGGAGGAATGGCGGCAGGTCGAGTAAATCCCATTGGCTGGTACGTATGTACGCAGCAAAAGAGCGTGAAACGCTTGTGATAGAAACAGCTCATTTCCTTTATTTGGGCTGTTTCTATTGCAGTGAAAGATTTGATTTTCACTGCCGCCGGGATGGGTGGTGTTTCGCAAAACAGCAGCTATCCCGGCTGAACAACAGAAAACGATGCAGACAGTTTTCGGGCAGTTCAGCAGAGGTCACCGCAGTGACCGCATTCCCCCTCGGGAGAGCCCTCGGAGAGCCCACGGCACTTTGCAGCCAGTATGGATGAAAGTGTCATAGTGGGTTATTACACTTTGAAAAAGTGCCTCTCCGTAGTTCTCCGCTGTCTGCAAATCTCAAAGAAAGGACAAAAATTCTATGGCAAGAAATGATGGAATAGACCGTACCGTAGCCAGAAATCAGGACTTGGAAACCCCGGCAGATGTGGCTAAGGTACAGGAACACAATGAGCGTGAAAAGGACAGCTACAGCAATCAGGACATCGTGCCGGAACGCACTTCTCTGAACGTTCATTTCAAAGCACCCACGGACGATTATGTAAAAATGTTTGAGCAGATGGAACAGGACGGCGTAATCTCCACCAGAGGTCTGAAACCGGATGCCGTCAAATACGGCGAGTTAGTATTTGATGTGAACTCTGCTTATTTCTACAATCATGGCGGCTATGAATTTGCAAAACAGTTTTATGCTGATGCTTACAAAGCCGCCGTGGAGATTGTAGGCGGTGAGCAGTATATCCTCTCCGCTGTGATGCACGCCGATGAGCGCAACCGGGCAATGTCCGAAGCTCTGGGCGAGGATGTGTACCACTATCATCTTCATGTGGTTTATATCCCGGTGGTGGAAAAGCAGATCCTTTGGTCGAAGCGATGCAAGGATGAAGCCCTCCGGGGAGCCGTTAAGGAGGTCATCACACAGGTCAGCCGCAGTAAGAAATGGGAGTCCAAGCCGGTGCTTGACGAGGACGGTAATCCAATGTTGAACGCAAGAGGAAAAAAGATTTTGAGGTCATCCTACAGTGTGTTGCAGGATGACTTTTTTCATTTCATGCGAGTTGCCGGATATACCGATCTGGAGCGTGGAGAACGTGGAAGCACCGAGGAACATCTGACTGTGACCCAGTTCAAGGTGCAGGCAGAACAGCAGCGGCTGGAAACTGTGGCCGGACAGGTGGCACAGGTGGAGCGGGGTTTGGAGAATGCCAAAGCTGCCACGGAGAAGCAGAAACAGAAACTGGAAGCTCTGCAAAAGGAAACCAAAACAGCAAAGACCGTTGCTCTGACGGTGCAGGAGATTGAAACAATGGGCAAAAAAGCCACATTCGGAAACAATGTTGTGCTGACTCCGGATGAATGCGACACGCTCAAACACTATGCGGTCAATGGTATTATTGCCAATGCTGACAACAAGCGACTGAAAGAAAAATTGGCTTCCGCAGAAAAGACGGTTTCCATCTGGAAGCAGCGGTATGAAGCGGTAAGCGAAAAATATATGGAACTCAAACAGAAAGCCCAACCCTTTCTGGATGCACTGAAATCGCATCCGAAAAGGTTCGGGCTTTTATCAATTCTATCCTCATCAGAGGAAAGGAAACACAGGAACACGAACACCCTGCCCGGAAGCGTGGACAGGATATGGAACTTTGATGGAGGAATCGCCTATTGAAGAAATATTATGAAGAAGCGAAATATAATGCGGCATTTGACCGCTGTGTGGATGTTATGAGCCAGATGCTCCAGAAATATGGACATCAGGTTTTGGATAAATTGGAACAGGACGCTCCGCAGGAAGTGGAGCATTCCGAGGAAAGTAATCAAGCACAGCCTTTGACGGATAAGGCTGCGTAAAATCTCGCAATTTACACGTTGCGTATTCGTTACAGCTATGCTATAATGATTACGCAACGTGTACTTTTTGCTTTTGTGGAGAAAAGACGGATGGATTGTAAAAACAGAATTATAAAGTTGCGTGAAAGCACAGGACTGAACCGGAAAGATTTTTGCAAGCTCGTCCATATTCCTTACCGGACTATGACTGAATGGGAATTGGACAACCGCCATGCACCGGATTATGTGCTGTGGCTTTTGGAGTATTATATCCGCAACGAGGGACTTATGGTAAAAGGAAGGAATGAGGGAGGTGGAGATTCTGAAAAAGAAACAACTTAAATGCTATCTTTATACAAGAGTGTCCACCTCGATGCAGGTTGACGGATACAGTTTGGATGCCCAACGTGACAAGCTACGGAAGTATGCGGCATACGAGGATATGATCGTTGCCGGGGAGTATTCTGACGAGGGATTTTCCGGCAAGAACATCCAAGGGCGGCAGGACTTCCAACGGATGCTGAACGATATCCAGGACGGCAAAGATGATGTTTCTTATGTGCTGGTCTTTAAGCTGTCCCGATTTGGCAGAAATGCGGCGGATGTTCTGAACTCTTTGCAGCTTATGCAGGATTTTGGTGTCAACCTGATCTGCGTGGAGGACGGCATTGACAGCTCCAAGGATGCCGGAAAGCTGATGATCTCTGTGCTGTCTGCGGTGGCAGAGATTGAGCGAGAAAATATCCGCACACAGACAATGGCAGGACGGGAGCAAAAGGCTCGTGAGGGCAAATGGAACGGCGGTTTCGCTCCCTATGGATACAAACTGGAAGACGGAAACCTTGTTGTTGCAGAGGATGAAGTGGAAGTAATCCGTGTCATTTATGACCGCTACATCCATACCAACGAGGGCGTTGCTGGAGTTGCAAAATATCTGAACCGCAATGGTTATGTAAAGAAACTAAGACAGAATAATACCATTCCGGGATTTTCAAGAGATTTTGTGAAAAATGTATTGTACAATCCTGTTTATATGGGAAAGATTGCTTACGGCAGACGAAGAACAGAAAAGAAACAGGGTACAAGAAACGAGATGCACGTGGTTGAGCAGTCGGAGTTCCCGGTTTATGAAGGACAGCACGAAGCTATCATTTCCGAAGAAGATTGGCATCTGGCACAGGAAAAGCGCAAGATCAATTCTTTCAAGCGGGAAAAGGTCAACAATCCAGACCATGCACACATCCTGTCCGGTATCTTGAAATGCCCATGCTGCGGTAAGAGTATGTACGGCAATATCGCCAAGGCGCACAGCAAGGACAAAAAAACACGGTATTATTACTACTGCAAAAATACGGTTACACCTACCGGGCATGAGTGCAGCTTCCGTCTGAATATCGAGCAGACGGAAATCAATAAATTTGTGGCGAAGATTATTTCTGCTATGGTTAACAATCCCCGGTTTGTGGAAGCGATTCAAGCGAAAATCGGAACGGCGGTTGATACAGAGGATATGGAAAAGCAGATCGCCGTTCTGCAAGGGCAGCTAAAGCAAGCCTTTGGAACGAAAAGTCGCTTGGAGCGTCAGATGGATACCTTGGACATCAACGATGTCCACTATGACAGAAAGATTTTAGACTTGCAGCGCCGCTATGATGAGCAGTATGATACCATAGAGGAAATCGAAGTTCAGATTGGCGAATTGCAAAGTCAGATCCGCAACATACAGCAGGAGAAGATTTCCGGTGACAATATCTATCGCTTGTTACTGGCATTTGATGAAGTCTACCATTCCGCAACGGAAGCGGAGCAGAAGGAGTTTATGAAGGCCTTTATCGAGCGAATTGAGATGTTCCCGGAGAAAAGGAAAGATGGAAGCTGGATAAAGAAGATCGTATTCAATTTTCCTGTGCCTGTTGATGGTGAGGAAGTGAAAGAACTTCCCTTGGAAACTGAAACAACTGTTGAGACGGTCGCCCTCTTGTCACGGGAACAAATCCACTGACGGTTGAGGTCAGAATGGAAGTGGAAACCGGCGAGGTCAAGGAGCATCCGACCTATAAGCGTATTCAGGAGTATGTGCAGGAGAAGTACGGCTTCAAAGTCCATACGGCATATATTGCAGAGATCAAGCGTATGGTCGGACTGGATATGCACAAAGCACCGAATGCTGTTGAACAGAGAAAACATGAGTATCATCCCTGTCCGCCTGAAAAGGTTGAGGCGATCAAGGATGCGCTGCGGCATTTTGGCTTAATATCAGAGTGAGTTTACGGCTAAAAACCCAGCATCACGTCAAACGGCGTGGTGCTGGGTTTATTTTTGTCGTGCTTCGGGGCTTTTTTGAGGATAAAACCGCCTGTGTGCCGTTTGCTTTTCTTTGCCATATTGACACGCTGCCCTCTGTTCGTCGTGGCGACTGTGCGTTTTCGGGATAGAAAATGGACACTTATCTTTGTATAGGGAGAAAGCAAGAGAGGAAAAAGAGAGTGAGCGCAGGCTGTGGGAACGGTGCGTAAACCGCTTGCGGTTTTCCACGGTTTCCATAGCCGCAGCGAGGGAGAAAAGGGAGAGGTGGCTTTCTCGCTCAGGCGGCTTGCCGCCGCTCTTTTGCTCTCCCTTTTCTCCCTGAATATCAGGGATTATTCTGCGTCATTGCTCGGCGTAACAGGGCGAAAGTCCTCCTGGACCCCTTCATTGAGGTCAAAGCACATGGTTTTTGCGTCGGCAACCCAGAAACCGCGCACCTTGTAACGCTTGCCGGGAATCCAGTCCTCGCCGGTGACAGCGCGAAGCGGGTCAAGCAGATTCTTGTTGGAGATAGTAACAACACCTTTCTGTTCGCCTCTCGGCTTGGAGAACTTGAAGCCCTTCGGTTCGTTGCTCTTGCAGGAACGGATCGCAAATACCCTCGCTTTCGCATCCAGCAGACACAAAACAAAGGCGGGATAGCCCAAGTCCTCAAGCACCTTCTTGGTGATGGTCACGCCATTCTGATTCAGGAATATATCCGGGTAGGCGTTGATGTTGGAGTCGATGGTTTCAAAGTTCAAAGCGGAAAAATCAAAGTTCATAGTTAAAATCCTTTCATTTCATGGTGTTTTGCGCCTCATCCACGTTTTTTATAAACTCCTGACGCTCCATAAAAGACCACCGGGAATCCATAATCAGATAGCCCTTGAAAAGACCATCTTTCACGCGGTATGCGACGAAGCGATTGCTTAGACGGCGCAATGTAGCTCGTTTGGCTGTGCTGTGCCGCTCTGACAGCAACTTTTGTACCTTGATCCAATCCTCTTTTTTGATAATCGCTGTGTGGTGATTTTCCTTGAAATACATATTCAAATCCGTATTTTTGACAGATTTATGGGTGCGAAAATCCTTGGTATAGGTTTTCTGCATCAAAGCATCACCGCAGTATTTCTCATTTCGGAGGATGCTGCGGACAGTACTGGCAGACCAGAGATCGTTCCCCATTGGAGATTTGATACCCTGTTCCGTCAGCGCAGCGGCGATTTCTGCCGGGGTTGCGCCCTCCAAGCAGCTTTCATAGATGTACGCAACAATTCTTGCCTCGGTCGGCTCAATGACATGAAGGACTACGGCTACGCATGGGCTGGCGTTCTTCCCGCTGGACAGGAAGCGGCTGAGAAGGCTTTGGAAAAGGGCTGCGAGGTTTACCGTCTCTATTCGGATAACACCGAGGGCTTGTGCGTGGATACAAAGGAGATTGCCGATCATGCGGCAAAGGGCGGAATGCTCGGTATCAGCAAGGAAAGTTGGATGGTGGCTCTTGAGAAGGAAAACTACCTCAAGGCGGCGGAGATGTCGATGGAGGATGACTACGGCATGATTGATGGGATCATCAACAACGGTCTGAAGGAGGACAAGACCGCAGAGGTCAAAGCCCCCGAAACCGGTGAGAAGTCCTCCATCATGGACAGGCTCAAGTCTGCAAAGGCAGAAAAGCAGGAGGAATGCTGCTCTCCCAAAAAGAACAAAGGAGAGATTGAGCTGTGAGCAGAAGTCAGAAATGGCGGCAGGAGTGGTCGTTCTTCATAGTAGACAGCGGACGCCGGAAGTATAACCGTTTCTGCGTCCGCTGCGTCCATAGCTGCAAGCAGAGCTTCCGCGCGGATCTCATCGCCTGTCCGCACTTCTCACGCAAGGCATCGAGGTGTAGACAGTTAGGGGTCGAAAAAGCCTGTGATTGCAAGCCTCAGAGCGGCGCAAATTGACCAGCCTAAGTGCTTGTATTCCCTGCGTGGTTTCATCTTTAGCGCGGAAATAAGTGTCGATTTCGGCACTTGTTTGAATGCCCGGAAAACGAACCAAGAGCCTCTGTCGATGCCCGGTTTGGGTATCGGCAGAGGCTCTTTTTTTATGACATATTCAAAATTGCGGACAGCAGCTCTTGAACCTGTTGCCGGTATTCCGGCTTTATATCCGAAATACGTCTGGCAAGCGCAAGGGCTTCCGCTTCTGGCTCGTCAGTCCCAAAGATATTCGGTCCGCACTGACGCCGAGCAAACGGCAAAGGCGCTGCAAGGCTTCAAGAGAGATACCGGAAGCACCACGCTCAATAGCACTCAGGTGATTCGGCGTCATGCCAAGCATTTCTGAGAGCGTGTCCTGCGTATAGCCCGCCTGTTCTCTTGCCACTTGAATATTGCCGCCGATTTCAATATTGATGTCCTTCTTCTCGCGCATAGCCTCACCACCTTTGCATTTAGTGTACCTAACGGCGGTGTCATTATCCACGGTGCGCCGTCGTTGATTTTGCTAACGACATTGCGTTGACTGTCCGTGATGAGGGTGATAGAGTGGAGCTACCTACCAAAAGCCGGTAGGTAGCCCGGTCGTCCTATATAGATAGGGTAAGTAACCTGCCCCTCCGGGTTGTCCATTCTTTGTTCAATCAATTTTAGGAGGGATTCTTATGGACAAAGTAAATGGAAAGCTGACAATATTTTTTTGAGGAGCCGTTTGGGGTGGGGATCTTTGATCAGTTAGGGCTAAAAATAGCCGTTGACCTGTTCTTTGTAGGAAGAACGGACAAGGTTGAGACGATGGCGGGTCCTCGCAAAATTTGACTTTTATGTTTGAATCACTATAAAGGTAAGCTGCCGCCCATCTTGAGCGGCAGCTTGCTTTTTATAGAATCTACTATCCCTGATACCTTATTCTTTCAACCAGCGTTTCCTTTTTCAGATTACTGCTTAAAACACAGGAAAGCACAATTTGTAGAATACCAACCAGAAGAATCATAACAAGAATCGGGATAAGAGGAACGTGATAAACGTTCATTCCAAAAATCCCATTATGCTTCGCATAGGAAAACAGTGCATAGCCAAGGGGCAGACCGGCAGCAAGTGCGACGCAGATGGTGCCAACCGTAAAAATCAAGCCCTGTATTTGTAAGCTCAGATTCAACTGCTTATTGGTCATGCCTACCGCTTGCAGCACACCGTATTCTTGCTTCTTCGTGGTGATATTGATGATCATGGTGTTTGCCAGATTCATAAACCCAATGAGACCGACAATTGCCATGAACAGATAGCAGCCAAGCTTCATCATACGGCTTGCGTATTCTGCAGATTGTAACTGTGCATGATAGGTATCCATTTTTATATGCGAAGTATTAGAAATCAAAGTATTCAGACTCTGTTCCACAGATGCAACATCTTTTTTATCACAATCCACCCACAGGTATCCATAAGATGTCCCTTTCGGATTTACAGAGCGGTATACTTCTTCCGGAATGACCAGATAAGTGTCCGCGCTTACAAAGGAGCCTGCGATTTTCCCATGATAGGTATAGGTTCCGCTTCCGTTATCAAAGTTGAATGTAATCGGTGCACCCGCAGAATACCCGTCAGCTTCCATCCACATGGACCAGCCAAAGAAAACATCCCCGTTTTTGACAGCCTGTGCATAGTCCATGGAACCGATATCGCCATCCCCGCGCATCATTTCAAAATCCTCTTGATTTACGATTGCAACCGGAAATTTTGTTCCGTTCAAATCTGCAGAGACGATTTCTCTCGTCAGTACATCCGTTACACCGGGGATGGATTTGATTTCTTTAATCAAAGAATCATTCAGTGGGTTGTTCTGTAGGATTGTGTCCAGATTATTCTCCGAATAGGCTTCATCATAATTCTGGGAATAATCCAGCTGCAGTTCAAATTGTCCATGATTAACGGAAAGACGTGCTTCATGCTCCGTATCAATATTTCCTACATAATTAGCGATAATTACAAACAATACACAGGAAAGCCCCATGGTAAGAATCGTAGCAATGGTTCTTTTCGGATTGCCTGTCACATTTGCCATTGCCATGGAGAAAACGGTGACATCTTTTCTGCCTTTTCGTCTGCCCTGTTTTTGCGTTTTGGAGCCGCCAAGATACCGTGTCGCTTCGATGGGTGAAATCCGGGAAACAATTTTCATGGGTTTGCGCAGAGCCAAAACGACCGTAAGAAACGATACAAAAATGCAGATGAGCATAATTGTCAGTGAAAACAGAGGCACCTGATGGTTCTTGATTCCGGACGATACCAGATTTCCCTGTTCCACCAGCCAGTTGAAGCTGACTTTTGCAATCAGGAAACCAAACAGCAGCCCCAGCGGTATCGAAGGAACCGCCAGAAGAATGCCCTCACGAAAGATCAACTGCTTCATCTGCTTTCTGGTTGCACCCAGCGCCTTGATTTTTCCGTACTCCTGAACCTTCTGGGCGATCCCGACATGGAAGATATTATAAATGACCACAACGGAAAACAGCACGATTCCGAGGATCAGGGTTCCACAAACCGCAATCATTTCATAGCTCGGCTGCAATACCCACTGTAGGTAGAGGTCATTGATGCTCACGTTTTTCTGGTCAATGCCGCAGGAATCCGCGATTTCTTTTATAACAGGTGCAACATTATTCATAGATACATTTGCAGAATCGCTCAAGGTAAAATAGATATTATATTGCCTGTCACCCTCCGCAACACGCTCATTATAAAAATCCTGCGAACCAAATACAACATAGGAAGCCTCGATGGTATATTCATCCCGGTCATATAAAATCCCGCTGACAGTAAATTCCACCGGTGCGTATTCCGACTGCATGCCGGAACGGTACTCCAATGTTACGGTGTCTCCGACCTTTACATCATGGTATCCCACTGCATCAAAGAAAGCACGTCCTGCGGCAATTTCCTGCGCCTTTTCCGGATAGGTACCTTCCTTCAACACATATTCCTGATTATAGGGAAGCATTTTCCTGACCGTTTCATCCGCACTGACAAAGCCGCCATTTTCATTTCCTTTCAGGATGCCCTCCGTACACATGATGCCGATATCAGATATCTCAGCTCTGCGTTCCACTTCTTTTAATTGCGTACCATCTGCGGCGATAAACAGGCCGTAGTTGCTTCCGTATGAGCTTGCAGCCTGATCCTTCTGTAAGAGGATTAGTCCATTTCCAATTGTACTGATAATGACCAGAAGCATGGTAGTCAGGCAAATCGCCGTCATAATGAGGACACTTCTTGTCCGATTTCTTTTGTCGTTGCTGAATGCAATTTTGCTGATCGTCCTCAATTAAAATCCACCACCTGTCCATCCTCGATGACTAAAATACGGTCAGCAACCTGCGCGATCTCATCATCATGAGTAATCATTACAATCGTCTGTCCATATTTTTTTGCGCTCATTTTCAGCAGCGCGATCACCTCGTCACTTGTCTTGGAATCAAGATTTCCGGTTGGCTCGTCCGCAAGCAAAATCTCCGGTCTGTTTACCAAGGCTCTTGCAATCGCAACGCGCTGCTGCTGTCCTCCGGAGAGAGTATTCGGAAGATTATGAATCCGGTGTTCAAGACCCAGTGTGGTGATAATATCATTGACATAAGCTTTATCCACTTTTTTTCCGTCAAGCCCCAACGGAAGAACGATATTTTCCCACACATTGATGGAGGATACCAGATTGAATGCCTGAAATACAAATCCGATCTTTCTTCTCCGGAAAACGGCAAGCTGATCCTCCTTCATGGAATACAGGTCCTTGTCAGACAAGATCACGCTGCCGCTGGTTGGTGTATCCAGCCCGCCCAGCATATGCAGCAGGGTACTTTTTCCGGAGCCGGATTTTCCGACAATGGCGACAAATTCTCCCTGCCCAATCTGGATATTCACATGATTGACGGCTTTGACCTGATTTTCCCCCGTCCCATAAAATTTGCAAAGCTGATTCGTTTCTAATATCACGCCCACTCCAATGGCCTCCTTTTCTTATTTACCAGCATTGTATCAAAGGAACCTTTCATTTCACTTTCAAAAAGAGAGCAGAAGTCTTACAGATTTGAAAGACTTCTGCTCATCATCTCTACGAAAGTCCATTCTCCGGCAGCTGAATCAAAAATGTACTTCCTTTTCTGACTTTGCCGGAGGCTACCGTGATTGTCCCACCATGCTGCTCAATAATCTGTCTGGACAGATACAGACCGATGCCAGTTCCGCTCTTTTCGCGGACTTCCGGCGCAGTCCCTCTGTAAAACCGCTGGAATATTTTATGGTATTCACTCTGCGGGATTCCGATTCCCTGATCCTCGATCTCAATTCTCACAAAGCCGGTTCTTTTTTGTAGACGGATCGTGATTTTTGAATGTTCTGGGCTGTATTTGATGGCATTGTCCAAAACGTTAATGATTGCTTCTCCAAGCCAACGTTTATCCTGCATAAGTGCACAATGCTCCAGTGATTCGTTGCAGTCGAAAATAAGTTCTATCCCTTTCTCCGCTGCCTTTGGATACGTTCGGTTTACTGCGGAGATGATCGTATCCATAATGGGAAGTGTTTTCTGATCAAGCTGAATCAAACCTGTCTCCAGTTTGGATATTTCCAGCAGAGACTGCAACAATGTTTCCAATCCGTCCAATGCACTCCGGCATCGGATGCGAAATTCCTGTTGCTCCGTCTCACTCAGATTGTTCCGCAGCAATATGCTAAAGCAGGTATCCAAGGCTGCAACCGGGGTTTTCAGCTGATGGGAAATGTCGGATACCATTTCCTTTGTGCTTTCCTTCTCCGCTCTGGCTTCCTCTTGCAGCAGCTGGATATGATGTCCGATTGCTTCAAGCTGAAATTTCAGTCTTTCCTGCCCGACATGATCTTCTGTGTCCGGCACTACCTCAAAGTGATTTTCTCGAAATGCAATCAGGATTTGCTCTAGCTGCTCCAATCGTTTCCGACTTTCTTTCGCCTCAACCTTCTTCCGGTAAAACAGGAACGTTAGCAAAGACAGACATAGCACTGCACTTGTACAGCCGGTTATCATGATATTCTGCCGGAAGCGCACATAAAACGAAGTCCCTTTGTTTTCCCAGTACCCGTATTGCTCTAATAATTGCTTACCTTGTTCATTGGCTTGATGGTCGTTTCCTTTCAGCCATCCTGCGGCAACATCCATGCCGGTGGTCTCTGCGCCCGCCGCAACTTCTGTCAGGATATCCATTTTACATTGATAATCCTGATAATATAAATAGGTGGTAAAGCAGTTCAATACCGCAAAAAAGAGTAGAACCGGCAGCACCAGTGACAAGGCATCAACCCACTTTTTACGATGTCGTTTCGTCACTGACTTACCTCCTGATTCCATATATACCCAAGACCTCTGATATTCTTTATATAGACCGGTGCAGCCGGATTGTCTTCGATTTTCTCACGGAGTCTTCTGATATTGACAGCGATTGTATTTTCATCCACAAAATCCCCTTCCAGATCAAACACATTTTCCAATATTTGTGTTTTTGAAAGAATCTGTTTCGGATTCTGAAGAAAAAAAGTCAGCATTTTCAACTCCGTTTTTGTCAGACTGATTTCACGACTCTTTATCAGGACTTTCATTTCTCCTGCGCTAAATACGATATCTCCCGAAATCATCTTTCCGGCTTCTGTTTTCTCCTGTCTGCGGCGGAAATGTGCTTCTATTTTCAAAAGAAGTACCGAAAGACTAAACGGCTTTGTAATATAATCATCTGCCCCTGCTTCATATCCCATGACCTGATCCATCTCCTGATCTAGTGCGGTAAGACAAATAATGTATGTATTATAATTGCATCTCATCCACCTTACAAATTCCAATCCATTCCCATCCGGAAGATTCACATCACAAATGGCAACATCCACATTATTATCACTTGCAATTCTTTTCGCTTTTTTCACTGATTCTGCTGAAAAAACCTCATATCCGGATTTTTTCAGTGAAAATGTAATTCCACGATTTAAATTTTCATCATCCTCAACCACAAGGATATTTGGCATAATTCAAACCACCCTTCCGTCTTAGCTATATATGTTAAACGTTACATCAAATACTGCAAATGCTTTTATTGATTCAGGCGAATTCTGCATTCCTGTTGGCACACGATTTTCCGCAGGAAAGTCTAGTGTGCTATACCTTTGCTTCCGGCTGACGCGGGAAAGGGACCGCATTCACCCTCCCTCCCCAAAACTAATTTTATTATATTCAATAAATTTCAGGAGCTGTGTCTCGGAAAAAAGCGGGATCGGGTACAGCATGATGTGAGTTTTGTCACCACGAGGCATTTTTGTTCCTTTTGCCCCTGACATGACATAATCGAAGAATCCATCTTGAAACATGATGGATTTCAGAAGGTATGCGTACTTCTTGTCCAAGGCTCTAAAACACAGGACATCGGCGTTACACCCGCCCGAAGTTGTTGCGAACCACATCCTTTTGAAATATGGACGGATGTTGCTAACAAGCACGTCCTCCGCTTGAAAATATGTCACTCGCTCTGAAGAATCAGTCGTGCCAAAGCAAGCAACACCTTGCTCGTCCGGCAGAATGTTTTCCGTTGAGACATGATGCGGCTCATTTTTCGTTTTCGACGGGCTTCTTGATATACTTGCCGTTCTTGATTCTCGCGTCCGCTGGCTTCTCTGCGTCCTCTGGAATCCCCCAGACCGAGCCAATGCGGATCGCACCGGGGACGCGCCCCTCGCCGCACAAAATCTGAATACGGCGGGTGGAGATACCCCAGCGTTCGGCGGTTTGCGCGATAGATAAATACTTCATGGGCGGTACTCCTGTTGCAGTTCAGTTCTGCGTCTGCTTATAAAATCACAGTATAATTATAATCGTCAAAGCGAATAAAAGAAAGGGCTTTTCGGAAAAGCCCAGAAAGTATCTACAACTTAAAAATCAAGGGTTTGGGGCTTCCCCAAAAATCAAAATGGGCGTATCGGCTGCAAGGCTGAAACGCTCATTTTTCCGGTGTGTACGGACACCGGATGTGCTTGCTACTCTCTCAAATCTCATATCCGCAAATACAACGCGCTCCCGCTTTTGCAAAAGCAGGGGCGCATATTTTTTGAAAATCTTTCGTTTCGATACCTGCGTTTCGACGAAGAAATGTCCGTTGTAAAGTGAAAGGAGTTCTTTGATATGCCAGACCGCACGCGACCCATCCGCAAAGAAATCTGCCTGAATGAGCAGGAATTGAGCATGGTTCGCCACAAGATGAACCAGCTTGGCACCCGCAACTTCGGCGCATATGTCCGGAAAATGCTGATTGACGGGTACATCATCAAGGTCGATTACACCGAGCAGAAAAAGTTAGCCGCCGCTGCGTCCACGATTGCAAGCAGAGTTTCCGGGCGGTTGTCGTTATTTGTCCGCATTATCAGTCAAAGAGGGCAAAAAAGGGTGGCACAGCTGCGTACTCCCCTCGCGGACCTAACAGAAAACCGCCATAGCAGCCGTATCACACCAGACCAGAGAGGATGTGATGAAAAATCTATTTCAAACTGAATACCGCATTGCCGCCGTTCATTCCCTTGCCGCGCTTCATGCTGGCGGGCGAATATTCCATCAACGCCAAGCTGCTATATGGGCTTCTGCTCAACCGCACTACGCTTTCCCAGAAAAGCGGCTGGGTGTCCGAGGATGGGAATGTGTATGTGATCTATACGATCAAGCAGATGGCGGATGACCTTGACCGGAGTGAGCGGACGGTCAAAACCGCCCTGCGGGAGCTGGAAAATGCCGGGCTGATCACCCGCGTACGTCAGGGCTGGAATCAGGCGAACCGCATCTTTCTGCAAATCCCGGACAGGGTGCAGGTTTCTTCCCCTTGCATGGGGCAGAAATTGCCCACAAGTAATACTGATGCAGAGTATAAAGAACATAGTAAGACCGAACCGATGACAGCTTTTTCAAAATGCTGTATCTGGCAATGATCGACATCACGAAAAAGTGGACTGGCCGCAGACAGGACTGGAGCATGATTTATGCCCAGCTGGCAATCTACTTCGAGGATCGGATGCCTGATTAACAACCCGGCTCGAAGGTCAAGGGGCGCTTTATCGCCGGCGAGACCCCAATGAACGAGGGTGCCCCTTGACTTCCGCCCCCGTTGGCGTTATGTTCCTCGTAATTCTCGATGTCATCCGTGTGTTGCGTGTGCACAATCGGCAGGATTGCTGTATAATAAACATTGACAACTCCCGCTCATAGGAGAATAATAGTCTACGAGTATAGAGCAAAACTGTCGACGGCACGAAGCCGCGAGGAGATATAGATATGACATTGGATAAACTGAAACCGCATGAAAGTGCGAAGATCACCGCAGTAGGCGGAAGCGGAGCCTTACGCCATCACCTGCTCGATATGGGACTGACGCCGCAGACCGAGGTCACGCTGCAGAAGGTCGCTCCGATGGGGGATCCGGTGCAGTTTGAGCTGCGCGGCTATGAATTGACCCTGCGCCTGGATGAAGCGCGGAAGATCGAAGTCGGCACGCCGTATCAGCGAACAAAAAAGCCTTCCGCTGGACAGGTACGCCACCGTCCTGCGGCGCACCCCGGCATGGGCGAGCTCAGGAAATCCAAGGACTACTACATTTATGAGCACGCCAAAGCCGCGGCTGCCGATAAAAAACTGACATTTGCGCTTGCCGGCAATCAGAACTGCGGCAAAACGACGCTGTTCAATCAGCTGACCGGTGCCAACCAGCATGTCGGCAACTTCCCCGGTGTTACGGTGGACCGCAAGGACGGCACGATTCGCAGCCATCCGGAGGCAACCGTTACCGACCTGCCCGGCATCTATTCGCTGTCACCATATTCCAGCGAGGAGATCGTAACCCGCAGCTTTCTGCTGGACAACAAGCCGGACGGCATCATCAATATTGTAGACGCGACCAACATTGAGCGAAACCTCTACCTGACCATGCAGATGATGGAGCTGGGCATTCCGATGGTGCTGGCGTTGAATATGATGGACGAGGTCCGTGCAAACGGCGGCACCGTTCATGTAAATGAGCTTGAACAGGCACTCGGCATTCCGGTAGTGCCAATCTCAGCCGCAAAGAACGAAGGCATTGATGAGCTGATCGACCACGCGATCCACATCGCCCGCTATCAGGAGACACCCAGAGGCATCGACTTCTGCCAGGACAGCAGCGACAAGAACGATCCGGTCGCCGCTGTTCACCGATGCATCCATGCAACCGCCCTGATGATCAAGCCGAATGCCAAACGAGCCGATCTGCCGGTGCGCTTTGCCGCCACCAAGCTGATCGAAAAGGACCCGCTCATCGAAAAGGCGCTCGCGCTGTCCGATGACAATCGCTCCGCTTTTGACCAGATCGTATCTGTCATGGAGAAGGATTCCGGTCTGGACCGCGAAGCGGCGCTGGCAAACATGCGGTTCAGCTTTCTGGAAAACCTGTGCAGCACAACAGTCGTCCGCCCGCACGAGAGCAAAGAGCATAAACGCAGTATGGCGATCGACCGCTTTTTGACCGGCAAATACACCGCTATCCCTTGCTTTGCCGGTATCATGGGTTTGATCTTCATCATGACCTTCAGCTGGATCGGCGCATGGCTGTCCGACGGCATGACCGTTCTGGTCGATGCCTGCATTTCGTGGCTGGATGCCGGGTTATCTGCCCTGCAGATCAATCCCGTTGTTCACTCGCTCGTTGTAGACGGCATCGCAAACGGCGTTGGCAGCGTACTCAGCTTCCTGCCGACCATTGTAACGCTGTTCTTCTTCCTCTCGATTCTGGAGGACACCGGCTATATGGCGCGTGTGGCCTTTATCATGGATCGGCCGCTCCGCAAGCTGGGACTGTCCGGCCGCAGCTTTGTGCCGATGCTGGTCGGCTTCGGCTGCTCGGTTCCGGCCATTATGGCTACCCGTACACTGTCCAGTGAGCGTGACCGCCGCATGACGATTTTACTTACCCCGTTTATGAGCTGCTCGGCCAAGCTGCCCATCTACACCATGATGATCAGCGCCTTTTTCCCCAGGCGGTATCGTGCGCTTGCTATGATAGGCCTGTATCTGTTCGGCATTCTCTGCGGCATCCTGTATGCGGTCATTTTGAAGGTCTCCCGCTTCAAGGGCGAACCGGTTCCGTTCGTCATGGAGCTGCCGAATTACCGTCTGCCCAGTGCCAAAAGTGTTGTGCACCTTATCTGGGAAAAGGCAAAGGGCTTTATCCAGAAGGCATTTACCATCATCTTTGCCGCTTCTATCGTAATCTGGTTCCTGCAGACCTTCGATGCACGCTTTAATGTGGTGTCTATGCCGGAAAGCAGCCTGCTGGCTGCGCTGGGCAGCATTTTTGCACCACTGTTTGCACCGCTCGGCTTTGCGGACTGGCGTGTGTCCACCGCCCTGATTACCGGCTTTACCGCAAAGGAAAGCGTTGTATCCACGCTGACGCTGCTGCTCGGCGGCGAGGTATCCAGCATCAGCACCCTGTTTACGCCGTTTACCGCGGTCGTATTTCTGGTATTCGTGCTGCTCTACACCCCTTGTGTTGCGGCAATCGCCACCGTAAAGCGTGAGATGGGCAGCACACGGGCTGCCATCACGACTGCGCTGACCCAATGCGTGATCGCATGGCTCATTGCCTTTGCCGTCCGCTGTGTCGGTCTGGCATTTGGCTTGGCATAAGGAGACACGGTATATGAATCTTCCCACCATTTTGATTCTGGCATTGATCGGCATTGCGCTGTTTGCCGCGCTCCGTTCGATGAAAAAGCATCCGTCCGGCTGTTCCGGACACTGCTCCGGCTGTCCCGTGCAGTGCAAAAGCGAAAAACACAGATAAAACAGCAGCCTGTCCGCTCCAAGAGCGGACAGGCTGCTGTTTATCGGTTTCTGAAAAAAGAGGGCAGGCCTTCTGCCCACCCTCTGAATAATCTCAATTACTTGTTGAAGTAACGCTTCAGCAGACCCTCGAAAGCCTTGCCGTGGCGGGCTTCGTCGCGTGCCATCTCATGTACGGTGTCGTGGATCGCGTCGAGGTTTAGAGCCTTAGCGCGCTTTGCCAGATCAAACTTGCCGGCGGTTGCGCCGTTCTCAGCGTCTACACGCATCTGCAGGTTCTTCTCGGTGGAGTCGGTTACAACCTCGCCGAGCAGCTCTGCGAACTTAGCAGCGTGCTCTGCTTCCTCGAATGCAGCCTTCTCCCAGTACAGGCCGATTTCCGGATAGCCCTCGCGGTGTGCAACGCGAGCCATTGCCAGATACATACCAACCTCGGAGCACTCGCCCTCAAAGTTAGCACGCAGGTCAGCCATGATGTCCTCCGGAGCGCCCTGTGCAACGCCTACAACGTGCTCAGCAGCCCAGGTCTTTTCGCCAGCCTGCTCCTTGAACTTCTCTGCCGGTGCGTGGCAGATCGGGCACTCTGCCGGAGCTGCTTCGCCTTCATATACATAACCACATACGGAACAAACAAACTTTTTCATGATTTTTTCCTCCTGTATCGTTGAACAAATTTATTTTTGAGGGGGCAGGAAACGATCCATTGTTATCGAACAAAGCTGATCGCGCAGAGACCGATTGATCTCCGAGAACACGCGATGAAAATCACATTCATTCTGGGTACCCATGTGTGTGCACTGGAACTCATTTGCAAGGCAGTGATTGATGGCGATCGGACCATCAATGCATTCGATGATCGCGCCGAGACTGATCTCCGATGGGGAGTGGTTCAGCTCATAGCCGCCGGCAACACCCTTATAGGATTTTGTAATACCGGACTGCGTCAGCTTGCGGAGAATTTTAAGCGCAAACCGGAGTGTTACGCCGGTTGCCTCGGAAATATCCTTCGCGCACTGCTTTTCGCCTGCAAGTGCCAGACAATAGGTCACACGAATTGCATAATCCGCTTCATGTGTGATTCTCAAATCGTTCCTTCCTTTCTCTCCTTGGAACAACTTTAGTATAACCGTGTTGTGCCAAAATGTCAATAGGTTTTCTTAAAAATAAATAATATTTTTTATTTGATAATAGTTATCAATAAGTAACTTGCTTTTGGATCGGATTAACTATACCAGATAAGGACAGTATACCATGGCGGGAGACTTTTGTCTATCGGTTCAGGAATGGAGAATGGAGGATGGAAAATGAACGTGGAGATTCAGCATTCTTCCTTTATTCATTTGTATTGTGCGATACGATGGGGAAATGCGCTTTGAATCTTTGCACCGATTTCATTCTGTGCGCTTGTACTGTATAATAGGTAATGCAAAATGCAAGTACGAAAAATTTTCCCTTTCACAAAACCATTTGCCGCACCGAACCGTCTAATAGATGAAAGCCGCAGACAGGAAGCGCTTTTGACGAAACCTGTCTGCGCTGTCCGGACGCTTTCGGAAAGGAGAATTCGCTTATGATGGATAGAGAGCAATTTACCTCCGCGGTGCTGGCAGCCGAGCCTACGCTGTACCGCGTAGCGAAAACCATGCTCCGCAGCGAGCATGACTGTGCTGACGCGGCGCAGCAGGCAATCCTGCGGGCGTGGGAGCAGCTGGATTCGCTGCGCAGCACGCGGTATTTCAAAACGTGGCTGGTCCGCATACTCATCAACGAGTGCAGCACGATATTGCGCCGTCAGCAGCGGCTTGCGCCGTATGATGCGGCTGCTGCAGAGGCGATACCGGCGCCTGCGGCTGATGATCACAGCGACCTGTATGCCGCCATCACCGCACTGGAGGAAAAGCTGCGCCTGCCGGTGGAGCTGTACTACTTAGAGGGCTTCAAGACCCGTGAGATTGCCGGAATGCTCGGCATACCGGAAAACACGGTCAAGACTCGTCTCCGAGCGGCAAGAGAGCATTTGCGCAAGGACTTGAAAGGAGCGTGCTTCGCATGATGAGCCATAATGATTTCCCGAAAATGACCGAAGAATTTGACCGCAGTGTCCGCAGGGCACTGGACAGCCTGCCCGAGCGAGAAAGCAAGCCGGTACGCCGTTTCTCAGCGAAGAAAATCGTCTGCGCCGGACTGGCGGCAGCGCTGTGCATCGGCGGAACCGCATTCGCCGCGAATGCACAGAGCTGGTTTCCACTGCTGTTTCCGAATGGCGGAGACGCGAATCTCGAAGGGTATGTGCAGACGGCGGACAGCACCAGGCTGACCGACGAGAACGACAGCTACCGCCTGTCCGTAGAATCCGTGCTGTTTGACGAAAGCGCGGGCACGGGCGTGATCAGTCTGCACCTTGCAAACAAAAAGCAGGACGGCGTAAAGCCGTTCACGCTGGCGCACCTGATCGACAGCTATCAGAACAAGCCAGACATCACATGGTCCACGCTGTCCTCGTGCTATGCCGAGGAGGGACAGCTTGATTTCGAGGTGATGTACGGCGACAGCGGCTTCTGCGGCGGCGAGTTTTACCTCGATACCGCGCGTTCGACCGACAACGACTATTATTTAGAAGGTGCGTTTGCGATTTCAAGCGATTACAGGCAGGGAGAGCCGCTCCGTCTGGAGGCGCTCGAGCCGGGTAAAACGACCGTGCGTGCGGACGGAGCGGGTACCGCAAAGACGGTTCTGGCGGTCGATCTGCCGGAATTTCAGCAGATGCCGTACCTGACGAGCGCAGACGGTGATGTAACTCTGTCGCAGATCGGCATTCGCATCCGCAACGCGGATATGCACTGCACGGTGGATGATGTGGATACGCTGAGCGTGCAGCTGAAGGACGGCTCGGAGTACGTTATTCTGGATGAAAACGCCGATATCGATCGGACATTGTACACTTACGGTTTCAATTCCACCGAGGACACCGACCGTATCGACACCGAGATTGCGGTGCTTGCGCGTGCATTTGACCTGGATAATGTGCAGTCGGTCACCATCAACAGCGAGGTATATCCGCTCTCGTGATAAACGGCAGGATAGAGCAAAACAGACCGCAAATGCGGTCTGTTTTGCGTTTATGCAGTGAAAAGCTGTGCCCAGTATGCGGTTCCGTTCACAACGGTACAGCCGACGCCGATCGAGGTGAAGCTGCTGCTGAGAATGTTCGCGCGGTGGCCGGACGAGTTCATCCACGACTGCACAACAGCCTCCGGCGTGCTCTGACCATAGGCGATGTTTTCGCCGGCACGCGCGTAGGAAACGCCGGCCTCGGTCAGCACGGTAAAGCAGGATGCGCCGCTCGGGCGCGTGTGCGAAAAGCTGGTTTGCAGTTCTCCGGCGCGGGTCTGCGCCGCCTGCTGCACCGTGGTGCTGATGGTCAGCGCGGGCAGTCCCTGTCTGGCACGTTCGGCGTTTACCAGCGAGACCACCTGCGCGGCGTAGCTGCTGTTCGCGGCGGTGCTTTGTGAGGGCTTGCTCGCCAAAGGACGGCTGACCGTCTGCGTGTAATTCGGACGCACGACGAACGAAAAGCGGTTCTGCTGCAGATGTGCGGCTTCTGCAGCAGTGGTGGATGCGATGACAAGCGCAAGTGCCAGCGGCACGAGTCTCTTGAACTTCATAGGTAGATACCTCCTTGGATTTTGCGGGAAATTCCCATGCACCGTATGATAGCGGGTTTTGTAACCGTTTTGCAATGGAAATCCAAGGAGAAACTGCCGGAATACGGCAAAAACCGACCGAAACAGGGAAAACTCGGTCGGTTTGGTGAATTTTATCCCAGCTTTTCGATGTCGTACAGGCTGTTCAGCACGAGCCACAACTGCGGAAAATACCGCATGATATTCCAGATGCTGACGCCTGCCAGCTGATATTCTCCGGCAAGCGCCAACTTGGCACGGATAGAACGCGCATCCTCAAACCAGACCTCGTGCTCGGCACGGTCGCGCCAGTAGTTGTAGTGCGGAGACTGTGCCGTGGCATCATAGCGAATCGGCGCACCGACCTGAATCGCCTGCTCGACGGCCTGCACGTTGCCCAGACTGCGGGCGCGCGACTGTCCCTGCACATAGGGCAGCGTCCAGTCGTAGCCGTAGTTCGGGATGCCCATGAACAGCTTATCCTGCGGCACCTGCGACACGGCAAACCGCACGACCTGCTCTACCTTGTTAATCGGCGCGACCGCCATCGGAGCGGACAGCGTGTAACCCCATTCATAGGTCATCAGCAGGGCACGGTCCGCCGCAGAGCCGAGCGCGGCATAGTCGTGCGCCTCATACAGAAGACCTTGCTGCGCGGCGGAGGTTTTAGGCGCGAGTGCCGCGAAGACCGTGTATCCGGCAGGCGAGAGCCGCTCGCGGACCGAGCGGACAAACGCGGCATATGCGTCCGCGTCCTCCGGCGGCACGTACTCAAAGTCGATGTCCACACCGGCGAAGCCCTGCATGGCCAGTACCTGTGCCAGATTTTCGATCAGCGCCGCGCGAGCCGTCGGGGTGTTCAGCAGCAGGTGGGCACGTTCGCCGGAGAACTGCCCGTCCTCGCCGAGTGTTGTCAGAACGAGCAAAGGCTTTACCTGATACTGCCGCGCCATGCGCACGAGCAGCTCGGCGGAGAACGGTAAAATGCGTCCGGCGTTGTCAAAACCGACGGAAAATACGGATAAGTACGTCAGATAGGGCAGTGTTCGGCGCAGAACGCGCAGGTCGATGCTCGGATAGGCGTAGCCGTTCACCGCAAAGCGTCCCAGCTTATTTCCATAGCTGAGTACAAGCATCTGCCCCGGCTGAATGCGGTCGGTGCCGCCAAGCTGCGGATTGTTCTGCCACAGCTGCATCACGGTTGTGCTGTTCTGCGCGGCAATGCTGCCGAGCGTGTCGCCGCGGCGGACAATGTACGTTTTTTCCGGCTGCGGAACGACAATGGTCTGCCCAGGCGTAAGCCGGTACGGTTCGTGCAGCTCGTTCTGCTGG
Source organism: Butyricicoccus sp. AM32-19 (assembly GCF_003480365.1). NCBI lineage: Bacteria > Bacillati > Bacillota > Clostridia > Eubacteriales > Butyricicoccaceae > Butyricicoccus > Butyricicoccus sp. AM32-19. The sequence goes on from NZ_QUIX01000001.1 coordinate 319,299, forward strand.
ATGAGGAACGGCAGGGGAATACCGTGCAGCTGCGCAATGCGGTACAGCGAATCACCCGGCCGAACAACATGGATCACCATAGAAAAACCACCTTTCTTCCTGCATTTTATGCAGGGAAAAGGTGGTTCTGTGAATGGAGAATTAGGGTATCGCGCAAGGATAGCGACATTTTCCATTCTCCATTTTCAATTATAACAGAATTGCCGAGCCAATCGACACGATAAGTGCCGTCAGCAGACCGGCAACGCCGATCGCCAGACCGGAAATCGCGCCTTCGGTCTCACCCAGCTCAATGGCACGCGAGGTACCGACTGCGTGAGATGCTGTGCCGATGGACAGACCCATCTGCACCGGATTGCGCACGCCGATGCACTTGAGGAAGGTCGGCAGGATGATCGCGCCGATGATGCCGGTGATGACAACCGCAATCGCGGTGATGGAGGTTACGCCGCCGAGCATTTCGGCTACCGCGACCGCAATCGGAGTTGTTACCGATTTCGGCACGAGAGAAAGCGTCGTGCTTTCGCTCAGACCGAACAGATGGCTGAAGAGCAGCACGCTGCCGATGGATACCATCGAGCCGACGAACGCACCGAGCAGGATGGGCAGCAGGTTTTTCAGCAGTACATCCAGCTTGCGGTAAATCGGGATCGCAAGCGCTACCGTTGCCGGTGTCAGGAAGAACGAAATCAGCTTGCCGGATTCCTCATAGGTCTGGTAGGGGGTGCCGGTTGCGATCAGCAGCGCACCGACCAGAATCGAGGCAATCAGCAGCGGATTGCAGACCGCAGAACCAGTTTTCTTTTGAATCTCTACGCCAAGCGCATAAAAACCGATGGAAACCAGCAGCCAGAACTGCGAGGAGGAGAGAAGATCAGTCATGGTCGAACGCCTCCTCGGTTTCACGGTGCTGCAGACGGAACACGATATGTACGGTCAGTGCGGTAGCAGCGGCAGTACACAGCGTGGTCAGCAGGCAGACGGCAAGGATGGCGAGTGCTTCGCTTTTGATGTCGTTCCAGATTTCCAGCACGCCCAGCATGGCGGGCAGAAAGAAAAACGCCATGTTCTGCAGCAGAAAATCCGCTACGCTCTCTACATGGTGCAGACGAACCGCACCGAAGATGAGCAGGGCGAGCAGCAGGGTCAGACCGAGCACGTTGCCGGGCAGCAGACCGCGGAGTAAAAGGGAGAGCAGTGAGCCGCCGACACAGCAGGCAAGCAGCACACCGAGTTGCTTCATGTGTTTCAAGGTTTTTGCGCTTCTTTCTCGTTTGCGTAGTTTTTGGTCATTGCGGTGAGCAATGTTTGGTAGACGGCCTCGGCGTTTTCCTTAAAGGTACGCTCGAGCATGGCAGCCTGTCCGTGACTGACGACGTTCATTTCCACTGCAAACACCTGCTCCATTTCCATGCGGACGGTCAGGTCGTTCGGGCCGTGCTCGGTGACGGCGGTGTGGATGCCGGCGTCGCGCCGAATCTGGCGGACGACACGCAGCGCAGAGCGCTGTGCGGCTTCGCGGACCGGATAGGGAAGCTGCTTCTCGAAAATGCGGGTAGCCTCGCGTCCCTTTTCGGTGATGGCGTACAGGGTTTCTCCTTTGTCGGGGATCTCCTCGATGTGCCCGGTCGGGACCATCTCGTAGAAAGCCTCGCTCAGCTCGAAGTAGCCAAAGCCTTCGTCGCACCAGGTCGTTAAGTCCACAATGGTGCTGAAGCTGACCGGAAATGGCAGCAGATCCATGGCGAACAGGACCAGAAACTTGATATCCTCTTTGGTATGGATAAAACCGTAGCGAACCATATGCGCGATGCCTCCTTCTCTTCCCCGGCAGGGCGAAACGCCGTTTTCGTCAGTGCTTTTCATAGTATACTACTCGGCAGGGCAAAATGCAATCGGCTGAAATGACAAAGAATATTATATAGAACGGCAAGAATTATACTGTAAAAAAATCAGCAGATACAAGGCGAACAAATGTGCGATTTTTTGATAATCTCCTATTGAACATAAAAAATGAATGCGGTATACTTATATCGAGATTATGTCGAAACGAGGAAAAAATCATGCCGGAAGTTGTTCTGCGTCCTGCAGAGGAAGAAGATATTGCCGAGATGCTTGCGCTGTATGCGCCGTATGTTGTTCAAACCACTGTGTCGAGCGAGTACGATGCTCCTTCGATAGAGGAGTTTACCCGCCGGTGGCGCACCTATACCCAAAAGCTGCCGTGGCTGGTCTGCCGTATTGACGGCGAGGTCGTTGGCTATGGCTATGCTGCGCCGCACCGTACCCGCGCTGCCTATCAGTGGTCGGTCGAAACGTCCATCTACGTTGCACAGGAGCAGCACCGCCACGGTATCGCCGGTGCGATTTACGCCGCGCTGTTTGAACTGCTGGCGATGCAGGGATACTATAATATCTACGTCGGCATTACTTCACCGAATGAGCGGTCGATGAAGTTCCATAAAGCCATGGGCTTTATCATCTCGGGCGCATATCAGGAAAGCATGTATAAATTCGGTCAGTGGCGCGATGTCCTCTGGATGGGCAAGAGCCTGCGTCCGCATGACGGCGCACCGCAGCCGACCGTTCCGTTCCCGGAGATTAAGGACAGTCCGCTGGTAACCAGAGCGCTCAACCAGGCGGTGGAGAAGATTCATTTTTAATGGAGAATTGAGAATGGATAATGGAGAACTCAGGCAACGCCGCGAAGCGGCGTATTAAACAATCGCGCAGAGTGCGATACTGCTTTCAATCTTCAATTCTCCATTCTCAATTTTGTACAGGGGGAGGGAATGCAGATGCCGGATAACCCGCATATGGGCCATCGCCAGCGCATGCTGGACAAATTACGCCGGTTCGGACTGGAGATCTTCAGCGACCACGAGGTGCTGGAGATGCTGCTGTATTTTGCGGTGCGGCAGGGCGACACCAACCCGACAGCACACCGGCTGATGCAGCGGTTTGGTTCACTGCATGCGGTGCTCGAGGCAACCGAGGACGAGCTGCAGACGGTCGAAGGCGTCGGTCCGCGCTCGGCGGAGCTGCTGCACCTGTGCTTTGCCCTGTTTCACCGTTATCAGGCGGATGTGGCGAAAATGGAGCAGTTTACCGATAAACTGAACACCTATGACCGCATCGGCGCATATTTCGTGCCGCAGCTGTGCGCCGAGCGGGAGGAAGTGCTGCTGGCCGCCTATGTGGATGGCGCGGGGCGTGTGCTCAAGTGCGAGGAGATCGCCCGCGGCGGACATGCGCGGGTGCAGGTGGACAGCTACAAGATCGCTCGCGGTGCCTTGATGGCCGGTGCGGCAGGCGTTGCGCTGGCGCATAATCATCCGAACGGCACGCCGACACCCTCGCAGGAGGATTTTGATATGACCGACCGCCTGCAGCGCACGCTCTCCGAACTGGGTTTGGAGCTGGTCGATCACTGTGTTGTGGCACGCAGCAATTTCACATCTATCGGTCGATTAAGAAGCGGCAGCTTGCGAAAAAGATACTGAGTGACAAAAAAGGAGGTACGCTCTGTGCCGGAATTTAAGATACACAGCCCCTACCAAATGGCAGGCGATCAGCCGGAGGCGGTGGCCAAACTGGTGGAGGGCATCAACAACGGTCTGACCGAGCAGACGCTGATGGGCGTTACCGGCTCAGGCAAGACGTTCACCATGGCGAACATCATCGAGCAGACCCAGCGCCCGACGCTGGTGCTCGCGCACAATAAAACGCTGGCCGCACAGCTCTGCACCGAGCTGCGCGAATTTTTTCCCGAGAATGCGGTAGAATATTTCGTATCCTACTACGATTATTACCAGCCGGAGGCGTATATCGCCTCGACCGACACCTATATTGAGAAGGATTCCGCCATCAATGATGAAATTGACCGCCTGCGCCACTCTGCGACCTCGGCGCTGAGCGAGAGACGCGATGTGATCATTGTGTCGTCCGTGTCGTGCATTTACTCACTCGGCGATCCGATCGACTACAAAAGCATGGTGATTTCCATCCGTCCGGGCATGGAGATGAGCCGTGATGAGCTGATTCGCCGCCTGATTGCGATTCAGTATGAGCGCAACGACATTGCGTTCGAGCGCAACCGCTTCCGCGTGCGCGGCGACACGGTGGAAATCTGGCCGGTATACTCGGATGAGGATGTTGTCCGTATCGAGTTTTTCGGTGATGAGGTGGACCGCATCAGCCGTATTAACCCGCTGACCGGTGTTTCGCTCGGTGAACTGGGTCATATTGCTGTTTTCCCGGCGAGCCACTACGTCACGCCCAAGGAAAAACTGGAGGAAGCCATCAAGGATTTGGAGGAAGAACTCGACAAGCGCGTAAAATACTTCGAGGAAAACGGCAAGCTGATCGAGGCCCAGCGCATCGCGCAGCGCACCCGCTACGACATTGAAATGCTGCAGGAGATCGGCTTCTGCTCGGGCGTTGAGAACTATTCGCGCGTACTGTCGCGGCGTGCGCCGGGAAGTGCGCCGTATACGCTCATCGACTATTTTCCGAAGGATTTTCTGCTTATCGTGGACGAGAGTCATGTGACGCTTCCGCAGGTGCGCGCCATGTACCACGGCGACCGCGCCCGCAAGGAAAGCCTGGTCGAAAACGGCTTCCGCCTGCCGAGCGCGTATGACAACCGCCCGCTCAATTTTGATGAGTTTAACGACCGTTTGAACCAGATTGTGTATGTTTCCGCAACGCCTGCCGAGTACGAGCTGTCGCGCTCGGGTCAGGTGGTCGAGCAGGTCATCCGCCCGACCGGTCTGCTCGATCCGGAGGTTGTTGTCCGTCCGGTTGATGGTCAGATCGACGATCTCATTGGAGAAATCAACGCCCGCACCGCCAAGGGCGAACGCATCCTTGTCACCACACTCACCAAGAAAATGGCCGAGGATTTGACTGATTACCTCGAAACCGCAGGCATCAAGGTGCGCTACATGCACCACGATGTTAAGACCATCGAGCGGCAGGAGCTGGTGCGCGATCTGCGTCTCGGCGTGTACGATGTGCTTGTCGGCATCAACCTGCTGCGTGAGGGTCTCGACATTCCTGAGGTGTCGCTCGTTGCCATTCTCGATGCGGACAAGGAGGGATTTCTCCGGTCGGAGACCTCGCTCATCCAGACCATCGGCCGCGCCGCACGAAATGAGCACGGCATGGTCGTGCTGTATGCAGACAGCATCACGCCCTCGATGAAGCGCGCGATGGACGAGACCGAGCGCCGCCGTGCGCTGCAGGATGCGTTCAATAAGACACACGGAATTATCCCCAGGTCTGTGCATAAAAAGGTACAGGATGTTATCGAGATCACCTCGAATGTGCCCTCGAGCAGCAAGAAAAAGCTGCGAAGCAAGGGCGAAAAACAGCAGGAAATCGCCCGCCTGACCCGCCAGATGAAGGAAGCCGCGAAGATGCTCGAGTTTGAGATCGCAGCACAGCTCCGTGATCAGATAAAGGCGTTGGAAAATTGAAAATTGAGAATGGATAATGAGGTACGCCGCTGCGCGGCAATCAATAAACGTGCAAAGCACATCACCACAATTTTCAATTCTCCATTATTTTTGTGATAAGGAAAAAATACAATGCAGGAATATATCCATGTAAAAGGTGCGCGAGAGCACAACCTGAAAAACATCGACATCAAAATTCCGCGCGACAAGCTGGTGGTGCTCACCGGCCTGTCCGGCTCGGGCAAATCGTCCCTGGCGTTTGACACGATCTACGCCGAGGGTCAGCGCCGCTACGTTGAATCGCTGTCCAGCTACGCGCGGCAGTTCCTCGGCCAGATGGACAAGCCGGATGTGGACTACATCGATGGTCTTTCGCCCGCCATCTCCATCGACCAGAAGACCACCTCGCAGAACCCGCGTTCGACGGTCGGCACGGTCACCGAGATCTACGACTATATGCGCCTGCTGTGGGCGCGCATCGGCACGCCGCACTGTCCGAAATGCGGCAAGGAGATCCACCAGCAGACCATCGACCAGATCATTGACCGGCTGATGGCGCTTGAAGAAAAGACGCGCGTGCAGCTGCTTGCGCCGGTCATCCGCGGCAAGAAGGGCGAGCACGTTAAGGTGTTTGAGGATGCCCGCAAGCAGGGCTATGTCCGCGTGCGTGTAGACGGCGAAATCCATGATCTTTCGGAAGAATTCAAGCTGGCGAAAACCAAGAAGCACAACATTGAGATCGTTGTTGACCGCGTTGTCATCCGTCCGGACGCCCGCGGACGCATTACTGATTCGGTGGAGACCGCGTCTGCGCTGTCGGGCGGTCTGGTGATTGCGGATGTCATTGGCGGCGAACCCATCACGTTCTCGCAGAACTACGCCTGCGACGACTGCGGCATTTCCATCGAAGAGCTTACCCCGAGAATGTTCTCATTCAACAACCCGTACGGTGCGTGCCCGGTGTGCACGGGTCTGGGCATTCAGAAGCGTGTTGATCCCGATCGCGTTATCCCGAACCGCCATCTTTCGATCAAGCAGGGCGCCATCCGTGCGTCCGGCTGGGGCAGCGCCGACCCGGGTACGATCGCGGGCATGTACTACACTGCACTCGGCAAAAAACACGGCTTTACGCTCGAAACGCCCATCGAGGAGTTCTCCGAGCAGGCGCTCGACGAGCTGCTGTACGGCACCGGAGATGAACCGCTCGAGCTGTCGGTCAGCCGCATTTCGGGCGGCGTGATGCGCCAGCCGTTCGAGGGTATCATCCCCAATCTGGAACGCCGTTACCGTGAGACCAACAGCGAGTGGTCGCGCGGCGAGATTGAAGAAGTGATGAGCGAAAGTCCGTGCCCGGCATGCCACGGCCGCCGTCTGCGCCCGGAGGTGCTGGCGGTCACGCTCGGCGGACTGAACATCGCAGAGTTCGCAGAAAAGTCGGTTGTCAAGGCGATGGAGTTCCTCCACACGCTCAAACTGACCGAAATGCAGCATAAAATCGGTGACAGAGTAATCAAGGAGATTATGGACCGCCTCGGCTTCCTGCAGTCGGTCGGACTGGAATATCTGACGCTCTCGCGTTCGTCCGGTACGCTGTCCGGCGGCGAGAGCCAGCGCATCCGACTGGCGACGCAGATCGGCTCATCGCTGATGGGCGTGCTGTATATCCTCGACGAGCCGTCCATCGGTCTGCATCAGCGCGACAACGACAAGCTGCTTGCGACCCTGGGGCGGCTGCGCGACCTTGGCAACACGCTCATCGTGGTCGAGCACGACGAGGACACCATGTTTGCGGCTGACCACATTGTGGATATCGGTCCGGGGGCGGGACGCAACGGCGGCGAGGTCGTGTTCGAGGGCACGATAGACGAGCTGCTGAAAAGTGATAAATCCATCACCGGACAGTATCTTTCGGGCAGAAAATTCATTCCGGTGCCCGAAATCCGGCGCAAAGGCAGCGGCAAGAGCATCACGGTCAAGGGCTGTGCGGTAAACAACCTCAAGCATACGGACTTTACCATTCCGCTTGGCACGCTCACCTGTGTGACCGGTGTTTCGGGTTCGGGCAAGTCCTCGTTCGTCAATGAAATCCTGTACAAAAAGCTGGCAGCGGAGTTGAACGGCGCGAAGACCCGTGCAGGAGCGCATGACGAATTCATCGGCATCGAGAATCTCGACAAGGTCATCGACATTGACCAGTCGCCGATCGGACGTACGCCGCGTTCCAATCCGGCGACTTATACGGGCGTGTTCAACGATATCCGCGACCTGTTTGCCAAAACGGCGGACGCAAAGGCGCGCGGCTACAGCGCAAGCCGTTTTTCCTTCAATGTCAAGGGCGGCCGCTGTGAGGCCTGCTCGGGTGACGGCCTGCTCAAAATCGAAATGCACTTTCTGCCGGACGTTTACGTTCCCTGCGATGTGTGCAAGGGGCGCCGCTATAACAAGGAGACGCTCGAGGTGCGCTACAAGGGCAAAAACATCTACGAAGTGCTGGATATGACGGTGGATGAAGCGTGTGAGTTCTTCGCCAACGTGCCGAAGATCGCACGCCGTCTGGAGACCATGCGCGAGGTCGGTCTGGGCTACGTTAAGCTGGGGCAGTCCTCCACAACGCTCTCCGGCGGTGAAGCGCAGCGCGCCAAGCTGGCGACCGAGCTGTCCAAACGCTCGACCGGCAAGACAATCTATATCCTCGATGAGCCGACCACCGGTCTGCATGTCGCAGATGTCCACAGGCTTGTGGATGTTCTGCAGAAGCTGGTGGACGCAGGCAACACGGTTGTTGTCATCGAGCACAATCTGGATGTCATCAAGACTGCGGACTATATCCTCGACCTCGGTCCCGAGGGCGGCGACGGCGGCGGTCGACTGGTCGTTTGCGGTACGCCGGAGGAGGTTGCACAGTGCGAGGGTTCGTATACCGGACAGTATCTCGGCCCGATTCTCGCCCGCAAAAACGGCGGAAAACGCGATAAATAAAGTCGAAATGTGTAATAAAACAGGTGTTTCTTAGCGAGACACCTGTTTTTTCTGTATTTGATAAAGATGTTGTGATTTTGGGCGTGTTTTGGTATAATAGTGATAATATAAAATCGGAGTTACCATACGCAGGCGCCGGAAGGCGTGCTGCTGCCGTGACTCAGGAAGGGATCGTTCAATATGAGAGCAAAGCGATGGGTGATCGCCTCGCCGGATACCGAGCGGGTGCGGGTGCTGTCGCGGGAGACCGGCTATACACCGCTGACGGCGGCGGTGCTGTCGGCGCGCGGCATCGACACACCGCAGGCTGCGGCGGATTACCTGAGCTGCGATGCGCGAGGACTGCATGATCCGTTCGGTTTGACCGATATGGATAAGGCAGTCGAGGTCGTCCGCGAGGTAATAGATCGCGGAGAGAAAATGGTGGTCTACGGTGATTACGACGTGGACGGCATCACGGCAACGTGCACACTGGTGGATTATCTGCGCAGCAAGGGCGCAAAATGTGAATATTACATTCCCAACCGTCTGACGGACGGCTACGGTCTGACGCGTCCGGCGATGGAGCAGCTGTATGAGCAGGGCACGCGCCTGCTCATCACGGTGGACTCGGGCATTACAGCCAACGAGGAGATTGCCGTCGCACGCGAGCTCGGTATGCAGGTCGTCATTACCGACCACCACGAGTGCCACGAAAACCTGCCGGACGCGCAGGCGGTCGTGGACTGCAAGCGGACGGACGATACCTATCCGTTTTCCAGCCTGGCGGGTGTCGGTGTGGCATTCAAGCTGATCTGCGCACTCGAGGGCGACACGCTTTCCATGCTCGACCGGTACGCCGACCTTGTAGCGCTCGGCACGGTGGCCGATGTCATGCCGATTGTCGGTGAAAACCGCATTATTGTGGCGGAAGGACTGAAAAAGCTGTCCGTGACGGCGAATATCGGTCTGGAAATGCTGCTGCGCGAGGCGGGGATGAAGAACAGGCGGCTGACCTCCTCGACCATCAGCTATGTGCTTGCGCCGCGCATCAACGCGGCGGGCCGCATGGGCAAGGCCGAACTGGCAGCAGAGCTGTTCCTGACGAAAGATCCGATACGCGCACAGGCGCTTGCCGCCGAGCTTTGCGAGCAGAACAAGCTGCGCCAGAGCGAGGAGAACAAGATACTCGAGCAGACGCTCACACGCCTGCGCCGCGAATACAACCCGCTTGAGGATAAAATTATCGTGCTGGCCGGAGAGGGCTGGCATCAGGGCGTTATCGGCATTGTGTGCTCGCGCCTGTGCGACCGCTACGGCTGTCCGGTCGTGCTCATCTCGGTGGACGAGGACGGCGTAGGCAAGGGCTCCGGCCGCTCGATCGGCAGCTTCAATCTGTTTGAGGCGCTCACCTCGTGTGAGGACCTGTTCGAGCGCTACGGCGGTCATGCGCTTGCCGCAGGACTGACCGTGCAGGCGGACAGGATCGAAGAACTCCGCACGCGCCTGCGCAAGTACGCGGAAACGCATGTCACCATGGCGGAGCTCGTTCCGCAGCTGCACATCGACTGCATGGTGCAGCCGGAGTGGCTGACGCAGGAGAACATCGAATCCCTGAGCGTACTCGAGCCGTACGGCATGAAAAATGCGGAGCCTGTGTTCTGCATGAAGAACATGACCGTTGAGGAGATTACACCGCTGTCCAGCGACCGGCATGTTCGTCTGTCGCTCATCAAGGACGGCAAGCGGTTTTCCGCGATCTGGTTCGGCATCGGTGCGGGCGGTCTCGGCTTTGTCGAGGGCAACACCGTGGATGCCGCCTTTCATCTGGAAATCAACGAATTTCGAGGCCGCCGCTCGGTGCAGCTGACCATCTGCGATGTGCAGCTGAGTGACTGTGAGCATCTGGCGGATCAGAAGATTCTCAATCTGTATAATACACTCATGCAGGACGGCCCGCTCACCGCAAGGGAAGCGCGTCTGCTCCTGCCCGACCGCAAGGATCTGGTCGCTGTCTGGCGGCATGTGACCTGCCGCGCGGAGGACGGACGGCTTTCCGTACCGGACGGGGCGCTTTCCCGCCGGGTTGCGTGGGAAAGCCGACGCGACATTAACATCGGCAAGCTGTTTGTCTGTCTGGACGTTTTTCAGGAGTCCGGACTCATTAGCTATCATTTCAAGGAAGGTATGCTCAACATTTTGCTCAAACCCTACGAGGGCAAGGCCGATATTTCCGGATCGGTTGTCCTTGCCACATTGCAAAGCATGGCGGGGTGACACGAATGGGGGAAGGATCTATGCAAACGAAACTGGATTTTTTGATCGAACGCGTACAAAAACAAAACCCGCAGGCGAATATCAAGAAGATTCGCGCGGCATACGAATGTGCGGCCAAGGCACATGAGGGACAGAAGCGCCGCAACGGTGAGCCGTATATCATTCATCCGGTCGCTGTCGCTGAGATCGTTGTGGAGATGGGTCTGGATACGGATTCCATCTGTGCAGCGCTGCTGCATGACTGCATTGAGGACACCGAGTTCGGCTACAAGGAGATCGAAAACAAATTCGGCACGCCGGTCGCGGAGCTGGTGGACGGCGTAACCCGACTGGGCATGCTGCGCTACTCCAAGGAGCAGGAGCAGTTCGAGGACCTGCGCAAGATGTTCCTCGCCATGGCGAAGGATATCCGCGTTATCCTGATCAAGCTGGCCGACCGACTGCACAATGCCCGTACCTTCCAGTTCCTGCCTGAGCGCAAGCAGCGCGACAAGGCACTGGAAACCATGGAGATTTACGCGCCGATCGCGCACCGTCTCGGCATGAGCCGCATCAAGTGGGAGCTTGAGGATCTGTCGCTGAAGGTTCTCGACCCGATCGGCTACAACGAGATTGTGGAAGGCTTAAAGGCCCAGAGTGAGCAGCACGAGGAATTCCTGCAGGGCATTCAGGACCGCATCAGCACCAAGCTGAAGGAAGCGAACATCCACAACGCGATTTCGGCCCGCGTCAAGCATATTTACTCCATCTACCGCAAAATGTATGCCCAGCACAAGACCATCAACGAGATCTATGATATCTGCGCCGTGCGCGTCATTGTCGATACCGTGGCGGACTGCTACAACGTGCTCGGCTACGTCCACGACCTGTACAAGCCGATTCCGGGCCGCTTCAAGGACTATATATCCACACCGAAGCCGAACGGCTATCAGTCGCTGCATACGACGGTCATCGGCCGAGCGGGCATCCCGTTTGAGGTGCAGATTCGTACCGTAGAGATGCATAAAATGGCGGAATACGGTGTTGCGGCGCACTGGAAGTACAAGCAGGGTCTGGATAAGAAGGGCAACGAGGAAGCGTTCGCGTGGATTCGCCAGCTGCTTGAAGCCCAGCAGGACACCGAGGCCGAGGACTTTATCAAAAACATCAAGGTTGACCTGTTCGCGGACGAGGTATTTGTCTTTACGCCCAAGGGCGATGTGGTCAATATGCCGGCAGGCGCAACGCCGATCGACCTTGCGTATGCGATTCACTCGGCAGTCGGCAACCGCATGACCGGCTGCAAGCTGAACGGCCGTATCGCACCGATCGACAGCCAGCTGAAAAACGGCGATATTGTCGAGATCCTGACCTCCAAGGAGGCGCACGGTCCGAGCCGTGACTGGGTGAAGATCGTCAAGACCACCGAGGCGCGCAACAAGATCAAGCAGTGGTTCAAGAAGGAATGCCGCGAGGAAAATATCGTCAACGGCAAGGAGGATCTCGACCGCGAGCTGCGTGCCAACCTGCTGTATAACGGCTTCTATGAGAACGAAGAGGTGCAGAAGAACACGCTCAACAAGTTCTCGTTCAACACAGTCGATGAGCTGTACGCGGCCATCGGCTACGGCGGCATTATGCTGACTAAGGTCATCAATAAGGTCAAGGACGATGTCGGCAAGCTGCGCCGTCAGCGCGAGCAGGCCGAGCGTGCCGCGCATCCGCAGAACGAGCAGCAGCAGCGCCGCCAGAATAAATCCAGCGACGGCGTTGTTGTCGAAGGCATTGATAACTGTCTGGTCAAGTTTGCCCGCTGCTGTACGCCGATTCCGGGCGATGAGATCGTCGGCTTTGTCACCCGCGGCTACGGTGTTTCCATCCATCGCCGCGACTGCGTGAATGTCCATATCGAGGAAGAGCCCGACCGCTGGGTCCGTGCCTGGTGGGATGAGGATATGGCGGCCAATGCCGGTCATGTCAATAAGTTCTCTACCGGCCTGCAGATTTCCACGCGCAACCGTATCGGCGTGCTGAGTGACGTTACGCTGGCGTTTGCCTCGAGTAAGATCAATGTGCATGAGATTTCCGCACGCGACCTCAACGACGGCTACGGCGTTATCAACGCCATGGTTGACGTCACGAGCGTCCATCAGCTGGATAATATGATCAGCCGCCTGCGCTCCATCAAGGGCGTTGTGGATGTGACCAGAACGGTGGATACGAATTGATAATTGATGATTGAGAATGGAGAATGGAAAATGAGACGCGGAAAGCGCTTGTGCCTGCGCGTTTCAGGCTCCCCTAAAAGGGGAGGCATTGGCTGGTGCAGAAGGTTTACAAAGGCTCGATGGGTCATCGAGCCCCACGATGTATCTAACTGGTATCATCAAAGGAGTTGCGCGGCACTGCTATGCCGCGCCCAGCGTAGACCCCAATTGGATGTAGCAGTACGGTATCCGAAATGCGAATAAGTGGATACCATGCGGAAGAAAAAATCCTCTGCCGTTCCTTTCCTGCTTGCGAAGTCTACCATCTGCACTCAAGGTATCCAAAAAAGGAAACGGGAGTCCCAAGAGGGTAGAAACCATTGGTGTCTACCCTTTTGGAACCCCAGCCAAGGTTTGGCACCCATTCCAAATCAAAAAAATCAACAGATTAAATTCAAAACTTACTACGAAAAGAGGAAAAACAATGCGGGCACTGGTTCAGCGCGTCTCTCACGCCTCGGTCACGATCGACGGCAGGATTCACGGACAGATCGGACAGGGCTTCCTTGTCCTGCTCGGCATCACAGACGGTGATACCGTGGACGATGCGGTTTATCTGGCCGATAAAACGGTTAAAATGCGTGTATTCACGGACGAAAACGACAAAATGAACCGCTCGCTCGCGGATGTCGGCGGCGGCTTGCTCATCGTGTCGCAGTTCACGCTTTACGGTGACTGCCGCAAGGGCAACCGCCCGAGTTTCACGAACGCTGCCCGTCCGGAGACCGCCATCCCGCTGTATGAAGCATTCATCGCGCGCTGCCGCGAGAGCGGCCTGCCGGTCGAGACCGGTGAGTTCGGCGCGGATATGAAGGTCGATCTATTGAATGACGGCCCGGTAACGCTGTGGATGGACACCAAGGACATGCGGAGATAATGGAGAATTGAAAATTGAAAATTGTGGTATCGCGCACAGCGCGATGATTAAAATGGCAGCGAAGCTGCCCACCGCAATTCCTAACTACTAATTTCCTGAAAGGATATTACTATGAAATTGTTGCAGCTTTGTGTGGGCATGGTCCGCACGAATTGTTACATTGTATATGACGAAGCAACCCGCGAAGCCGCGGTGATCGATCCGGGCGACAACGCCAAGTCGATTTTGAACGCGGTAAACGAGGAACAGCTGAATGTCAGGTATGTGCTGCTGACGCACGCGCATTTTGACCACATTCTGGCGGCGCACGAGGTACTCGAAGCCACCGGCGCACAGTATGTTGTGCCGGAGAAGGACATCTGGCTGCTGAGCCGCGACAACATGGGTCAGTTCCGCGGACTGGCACGCAATTATGTGCAGGATACGCCGGATATTCTGGCGAATGAGGGCACCGAGGTGACGTTCGGCGGCATGACCGCGACCTACATGGCAACGCCCGGTCACACGCCCGGCTCGTCCGTCATCAGGATCGGCGACTGCCTGTTCACCGGCGATACGCTATTCCGTCACGAGTGCGGCCGCTGCGACCTTGAGGGCGGCGATTTCTCCGCCATGCTGCGTTCTTTGAAGCGTCTGCATGACCTTGACGGCGATTACAAGGTATTCCCCGGCCATGAGGGCATCTCCACACTGAACGAGGAACGCGCATACAATCCGTATATGCTGCAGGCGATGGGAAAATGATCTATACACTGGAAAATCACGAACTGAAACACGCGGTAGAGGAAATGCTGTTTCATCTGCTGCCGACTGAAACGCTGAGCAGGGCAGATTCGGCCGAGCAGCTTACTGAGCCGTACTGCCGCAGCATTTTGACCGAGGAGAACGGCGAAGCCGCCGCGCGTGCGATCGTCTGCATGGACGGTGTAACGCACGAGGCGGAAAAGCGTGCGTCCGTCACCGGACTGGCAACGCTGGACTACAAGCGCACCATCACCGAACTGGTGAAAACGACCGTGTACGACGCGGCCGTGCCGTTTCTGCCGCAGGCCCCGGTCTGGGGCAGCCTGACCGGCGTGCGTCCGGCCAAGCTGGCGCGCGGCATGATCGAGCGCGGCATGACGCGCGGCGAGGCGGCGGTTGAGCTGCGCGAGCACTTTCACGTTTCGCCCGAGCGCACGGCGCTGACGATTCGTGCAGCCGCAACCGCGATGGAGATGGACAAGACCATCGGTGAAAACGATATTTCGCTGTACGTCGGTATTCCGTTCTGTCCGTCGAGGTGCTATTACTGCTCGTTCGTATCGGCAACCACGGCGCAGTCCGGTAAACTCATCGAGCCGTATCTGGACACGCTCTGCCGCGAGATCGAGGAGACAGCCGCGCTTGTCCGCGCAGCGGGCAAGCAGGTGCAGAGCGTCTACATCGGCGGCGGCACACCGACCACGCTGGACGAACATCAGCTGGCACGGCTGCTGTCGGCGCTCGAAAATCACTTTGATTTTTCACATTTGCGCGAATATACTGTAGAAGCGGGCCGTCCGGATACCATCACACCGGAAAAGCTGCGTGTGCTCAAAAGCGCGGGCGTTGGCCGCGTGAGCATCAACCCGCAGAGCATGAATGACGCCGTTCTGGCCGCAATCGGCAGAAAACACGGCTCGGCAGACGTGCTCCGCGCGTTTGACGAGGCCCGGCAGGCGGGCTTTGACGAGATCAACATGGATCTGATCGCCGGTCTGACCGGCGACACCGCCGAAACTTTTGCACAGACTGTGGATACTTTGCTGCATCTTTCGCCGGAGAATATCACGGTGCATACGCTCGCCATCAAGCGCGGCGCTGATCTGACCGATAAGGCGGCTGCCGCCGCACAGCGCGAGACCGTTTCTCAAATGCTGGACGGTGCCGCGCATGCACTGCAGAACGCAGGCTACGGCCCGTATTATCTCTACCGGCAGAAATTTATGGCAGGCGGCTTCGAGAACGTCGGCTGGTGCAAGCCGGGCACCGAATGTTTCTATAACGTGAGCATGATGGAGGAGCTGCAGACCATTCTGTCGCTCGGTGCCGGCGGCGTTTCCAAGCGTGTCGTGCGCGAGACCGGCTGGATCGAGCGCGCGAACAATCCGAAATATCCGCTTGAGTACATTCAGGCGGCAGACAGACTGGCCAACGGCAAGAAAAAGCTGCTGTTCCCCAAGAAATAATCAGGATAGGGAAATGAGTGAGTAATTCCGTAAGAAGGGACTGTCTATGGCAGAATACACATTGAAATACATCAATCACCGTGCCGAATGCGACGCGGAAGCCTTTGTGAACGACTGCGAGGATCATTATCATCGTCAGCTGCATCTGGTGGCTGACCAGATCGCTGCGAACTGCAAGCGCAAGCCGGTCGTGCTGCTCAACGGTCCGTCCTCATCGGGCAAGACCACCACGAACGACCGTCTGGGCCGCATTCTCGAGCTGGCGGGCATTCACACGCACATGATCTCGATGGACGACTATTACCGTACCTCGGGCACCTACGACATTCCGTTTGACGAGGAAAACGGCGTCAATGACCTCGAAAGCCCAGAGTGCATGGATCTGGATCTGCTCCGCGACCACCTGACGCGTCTGGTGGCGGGCGAGGAAATCATGGTGCCGCGCTTTGATTTTGAAACTCGCACCTCGCATCGCAACGAGCGTGCGGTGCAGCTGCACAAGGACGAAATTGTGATGATCGAGGGCATTCACGCGTTTAATCCGGTCATCATGGGCGATCTGGAGAAGCATGCGACAAGCGTCTATCTTTCGGTGGCGAGCGTGCTGCTGACCGACCGCAACGTCCGCGTTGAGCCGCACATGCTGCGCTTCCTGCGCCGCGCCATGCGCGACAGCCTGTTCCGCAGCTCGCCGGTGGAGTACACCTTAAAGCAGTGGAACTCTGTGCGGAGAGGCGAGAGACTGTATATTTCGCCGTACCGCGGGCAGGCTGATCTTACGGTGGACACCTATCTGCCGTATGAGACCAACATCCTCATGCAGTACCTGAGCGAAAAGCTGCAGAGCGAGGAGAAATTGCTCGAGCAGGCTGACCTTGCACCGCTCAGCGCGATTTTGGATAAGGTTTCGCCGATCGACTACAAGCCGTATATGCCGGAGGATTCGGTTCTGCATGAGTTTATCGGCTGAAAAGTGTCCGGATTCTTGCTTTTTGGCAGGGTATGAAGTATAATGGCAATACCACATAATTGAAACTGCGGCGTTTTGCGGAAATTCTCTCGCAAATCGCCCTTGTTCCATTACGCAATATTACCATGAGACCGGAAACGGAGACATTCCGTCGGAAGGAGCGACAAGCTATGGATATGAAAATGCAGGCTTTTCTGGATAAGGTAAAGGACATGGCGGATAAAACCGGCAAGGTCTCCCGTCATGCGGCAGGCGTAGCCGGCAAAAAGGCGAACGACCTTGCACTGGCGACCCGCATCAACCTGCAGATTTTCGATCTGAATACCGAGTGCGAAGCACTGTACAAGGAAATCGGCAAGCTGGTGTACGATCTGCACCGCGGTGCAGAGGTCACCAACGAGGAAATGGACGAAAAGATGGCGCAGGTCGATGCCAAGCAGGAAAAGCTGGCCGCGCTGCGCGACAAGCTGGCGGAAATGCGCTCGGTAACGGCGTGCCCGCACTGCGGCAAACCGTGCGGCAAGGATGACGCATATTGCTCGTCCTGCGGTGCAGAGCTGTAACATAATACGGTTTGATGCATCATATTGTAATATCGGGCAAGGGCAGCTATGCCCATTCTGATCAAAGGAAGGGGCGTACGGCATTTGCAGCGTAAAAAACAGAATTTCATTCAGGGTGCGTTCATTTTGATGCTGGCCAGTCTGCTGGTCAAGGTGATTGGCGCATTCTTCCAGATACCGTTGCTCAACATGATCGGCGGCAAGGATTCGCCGGCGTTCGGCATGTTCAGTGCGGCGTACCGCGTGTACACGGCGATGCTGATGATCTCGACCGTCGGTGTTCCGGCGGCGCTGGCGAAAATGGTCGCGGAGGCCACAGCCTGCGGCAGAGAGCATGAGGTGCGGCGCACCGTCCGTGTGGCGGGAAGCATTTTCATTCCGCTCGGTGCGGTCTGCTCGGTCGTGCTGTTCCTCGGCGCGGGCACGTTTGCATCCTGGATCAAGAGCGCGGATTCCCGGCTGGCGGTTATGGCCATCGCACCGAGCGTGCTGATGGTTGCTGTTCTGGCGGTGTTCCGCGGTTACTATCAGGGCCGCTCGAACATGGTGCCGACGGCGGTTTCGCAGGTGATCGAGTCACTCGGCAAGCTGTTTATCGGCCTTGGATTGGCGTATTATGCGGTTCAGCATAACTTTTCCGATCAGGCAGTCGCGGCAATGACCGTCCTCGGCGTTACCATCGGCGAGGTGGCTGCCGCTGTTTACATGCTCATTCAGGGTGCGATCACGCATCGCAGCAGCTCGGCGGTGCACGCGCTGGACGACAGCGTGCGTCCGGCGGGCCAGCTGGCGAAAACGCTGCTCAGTCTGTCCATTCCGATCACGATCAGCTCAGCGGTTATGAGTCTGACCGACCTGATCGACGTGGCGCTGATCTCTACGCGTCTGCAAAGTCCGGCGGTCGGCATGACGGCAAGAGAAGCAATGTCCACCTACGGCATTTACACCGGTCAGGCCATCAACTTCTTCAACCTGCCGCAGACGCTCATCACCGCACTGGCGGTCAGCGTGCTGCCGACCATCGCAAGCGCACGCGCGGCGGGCAACCATGCCAAGGTTTCCAAAACACTGGGTACCACGCTGCGCATGACGGTTATCATCACCCTGCCGGCTGGCGCGGGCTTCATCATGCTCGCCGGACCGATTCTGCGCATGCTGTACTCGCAGGGAACGGAGCTTGGCGGTGTACTGATGGGTCTGCTCGGCTTTGCCGTACCGGCGGCGGCACTTGTGGCTGTCACCAACTCGACGCTGCAGGCGTTCGGCCGCATTGACCTGCCGCTTGTCTCGATGTTTGCAGGCGCGGTTGTCAAAATGCTCGGTGACTATTTTCTCATCGGCAATCCGGCACTGAATATCATGGGTGCGCCCATCAGTACGGCGCTCTGCTATTGGCTGATCGCGGTCATCAACCTGTTCCACATCAGGCGTTTGACGGGTTCGCTGCCGCCGATCGGAAAAACGGTCTGCCGTCCGCTGGCGGCCACCATCGGCATGGGTGCGGCGATTTTCATTGTGCAGCGCGTGCTGAACGGTGCGTTGAACGCGGCGCCCGGAACCATGCCTGACAAGCTGATCACGCTCGCGTGCATCGGCGTGGCGGTTGTCGTGTATGCCGTTCTGCTGCTCGCGCTCGGTGCAGTCGAGCGGGATGATGTTCTGCTGCTGCCCAAGGGCGAGAAAATCGCAGATATTTTACATCTAAAGTAATCAGGAAGTGCAAAAATGGTTGATTTTGAAATAAAGGATTGTTACAAGTTCGATGATCTGCTCCGCATTATGGAAATCCTGCGCGCGCCGGACGGCTGCATGTGGGACCGTGAGCAGGATCATCATTCTATCCGCCGCAACTTCATCGAGGAGACCTACGAGGTCTGTGAAGCCATCGACGACGAGGACACCGAGCACATGAAGGAAGAGCTTGGCGATGTTCTGCTGCAGGTGGTATTCCACACCCAGATGGAGAAGGAAAAGGGCACATTCGACATCGACGATGTGGCGGACGGCATCTGCAAAAAGCTGATCTTCCGTCACCCGCATATCTTCGGCAATGTCGAGGTCGCCTCGTCCGAGGAGGTCCTCAGGAACTGGGATGACCTCAAGCGCAAGGAGAAGCATCAGGAGACCGATACGCAGGCGCTCGAAAGCGTAGCAAAGAGCCTGCCGAGTCTGATCCGTGCAGAAAAGCTGCAGAAGAAGGCGGCAAAGGTCGGCTTTGACTGGGATAACGTGAAGGATGCACTTGACAAGGTGCAGGAGGAGCTTGACGAGGTCCGCCGTGCCATCGACGGTGACGGCGATCCGGAGGAGGAGATTGGCGACCTGCTGTTCGCGTCTGTCAACGTGGCGCGTCACCTGAAGATCGACCCGGAGGCTGCTGCCGAAAAGACCTGCAACAAGTTTGTCAGCCGCTTTGCGGAGATGGAGCGTCAGGCGACTGCCGCAGGCAAAAAGCTGGCTGACCTGTCCCTTTCCGAGCTGGACGCACTGTGGGACAGCGCAAAGCACGAGGAACACGCATAAGGAGCAAAACCATGAAGAAAAGCGAACTGGTGACGCTGGTCGCAGAAAAGACCGGCTTTTCCAAGAAGGATACCGAAAAGACGATCGACACCGTGTTTACCGCCATTGCGGATATCATGGCAGCCGGTGACAAGCTGCAGATCAGCGGCTTCGGCACGTTTGAGACCAAGGAGCGCGCAGCACGCACGGGACACAATCCGCGTACCGGCGAGGAGATCAATATTGCAGCGGCGACCATGCCGGTGTTCAAGCCGGGCAAAGTTTTGAAGGATAAGGTAGACGGAAACAAGTGAGATTAGACAAGTATTTGAAGGTATCCCGCCTGATCAAGCGCCGCACGGTGGCGAATGATGCATGCGATGCAGCGCGCATCACGGTCAACGGCAAGCCGGCCAAGGCTTCGTATCAGGTGAAGATCGGCGACGTGATCGAGATCGCATTCGGTCAGCGCACGATGAAGGTGGAAGTGCTGAATATCGCGGAGCATACGCTCAAGGCAGATGCGTCTGCGCTGTATAAGGAACTGTAAACCGAACATAATGTATCCCGCTCTCGCATATATTGCAGAGCGGGATACTTTTTTGCAGTCAGGAGGGGAGTTATATGGCGCAGGAGGAACGAAGCCGTGAAATGCCGCACAGTGTCATTCTGGAGGGGAGAGAGAAGCTGACGATTTCCGGTGTGACCGACGTGCACAGCTTTGATGAGGAACAGGTGCTGCTCGAAACCGTGCGCGGCATGCTGGTCGTGCGCGGTCAGGGACTGCATGTAGAGCGGCTGCAGCTCGAGGCCGGAGAACTGATCATTCAGGGTGAGATCGGCCTGCTTGAGTACGACGACAGCGTGCAGCCGCGCGACAGCCTGTTCCGGCGGATCTTCGGCGGGTGAGCGGCCATGCCGGTGTTTACGAACAGCCAGCAGGTCACACTCGTGCTGCAAAGCCTGCTGCTCGGCGTCGGGATCGGGGCGGTGTATGACATGCTGCGGGCACTGCGTCTGCATTTCCGGTGCGGATGGGCAGGGGTGGCGCTGCTCGATACGCTGTTCTGGGCGATCGTGCTGGCGGCCTTATTCGAGTTCGGGCTGATCGCGGCCGCCGGTCAGCCGCGCGGCTTTGTGCTTTTAACGGCGGCAGGCGGCGTGGGATTGTACCTTGCAGCACTGAGTGAAACCATGCTGGAAGTGCTTATGAGGCTCCTGCAGGTGCTTGCGAAGCTGAGACGCGCCGTATACGGCTTGCGGGTGCACTGTCAAACGGTGGTAAAACAGCGGTGCAGTCCGGTAAAAATTCGGTTTTTGACGAAAAAATTTGAAAAAGACTCTTTTCTTTTTCGCAAAAAAGGTATAAAATAAAACCTGTATCAGTCTGACGCGCAAGCAAACGATATGAGGTGAGCAGATGACAAGGCGCACGCGGATGATCCTTATCAGGGCAGCGGTAGTGGTGTTTCTGCTTTACGCGGTCGTCAATGTGGTAAACCTGCGCACGCAGATCAAGAGCAAGCGGGATGAACTCGCGTCTCTGACCCTGCGGGTGGAGGAATATCAGAAGGCGAACGAGACGCTCCGGCAGGAAATGCAAAGCGGCATTTCCGAGGAGGATATCGGAGAGATGGCGCGGACAGAACTGGGCTATGCGGAACCGGGCGAGCGTATTTTTGTAGATACGTCCAGCCGGTAAAAGGGAAATAATAACGGAGGCAAAACAGCTTATATGGATTTGGCAGTGGGAGCAATCGTAGAGGGCAAGGTAACCGGCATCACCAAGTTTGGTGCATTTGTTGCGCTGCCCGAAGGAAAGTCGGGTATGGTGCACATTTCGGAGGTCGCTTCGACTTTTGTAAACGACATCAAGGATTTCCTGCAGGAGGGCCAGCAGGTCAAGGTAAAGATCATCAATATTGATCAGGCAGGTCGTATCAATCTTTCGATCAAGAAGGCGCAGCCGCAGGAGCCGCGTCAGCCGAGACACGAACGCCGTGAGGGCGGCTTTGCGCCGCGTCAGCCGCGTTTCCAGCGTTCGTCCGCACCGCGCGGACGTGTGCAGCAGGCACCGAAGGACCCGTCCACGATGAGCTTTGAGGATAAGCTGAAGGCGTTTATGTCGGACAGCGAAAGCCGTCAGGCCGATGTGCGCCACGCAACCGATCGCAAGAACGGTTCGCGCCGCCGCAGATAAAGAAGAAAACCGAGGGAAACCTCGGTTTTGCTTTTATATGCCGGTGCACGAAGCGTCGGCAGGGCTTTTCGGCACTGGCTGTCCGGTGCACATGAACTGCGTAAGCGTGTTCGCCCCCTGACGGGCGGTGCGTTTTTCGCTGAGATTCAGCGGGAGTTTGCCTGCCCGGCATAGCTTGTGCTGGAAAAGTAACGAAATCCTGCTTTTATGCAAAAAAAAGCGCGCTCTTCCTTGCGAAAGAGCGCCAAAAGTAGGATTGTGGGGATAAAGATATGAACGGTGCATGGCGGCTTTCCCAACCGCCATAATAAATATACCATAAATTACCACACTTGTCAACAGTTTTTGGAAGAGGTTTTCCATGAATCAAACACTGATCAAAAATATCAATATTTGGACGATGGACGAGCAGGATTCTCGCTTTTTCGGCTGGATTCTGCTTGAAAACGGCAGAATCACCTCGATGGGCGAGGGCGAAGCGCCGGACTGCGAAAACGTCATAGACGGCGAGGGCGGCGTGCTGACCCCCGGCCTTATCGACATTCACTCGCACATCGGTCTGTACGAGGACGGCCTCGGCTTTGAGGGCGCGGACGGCAACGAGGATACCGATCCGGCGACGCCGCATCTGCGTGCACTGGACGGTGTCAACCCGTTCGACCGCAGCTTCCGCGAGGCACTTGAGGCCGGTGTGACGGCTGCCGCAGTCAGCCCGGGCAGCGCAAACCCCATCGGCGGACAGATTGCGCTGCTCAAGACGGCAGGCCGCCGTGTGGACGACATGATTCTTAAAGCGCCGCTGGCGATCAAGTTCGCGCTGGGCGAGAACCCGAAGTCGGTCTATCACGACAAGGACGAAACGCCGGTCACGCGCATGGCGACCGCGGGCATCATCCGCGAGGAGCTGTACAAGGCGAAGGAGTATTTCTCACGCAAGGCGCGTGCGGAGAATGACCCGGATCAGGACGAGCCGGATTTCGACATCAAGATGGAAGCGCTGCAGCCGCTTCTCTGGGGCAAGGCTGAGGCACATTTTCACGCGCACCGTGCGGATGACATTTTCACCGCGCTGCGTATTGCGAAGGAGTTCGGTCTGCGGGCGGTTATCATTCACGGCACGGAGGCGCATCTTGTGGCCGACCTGCTGGCCGAGGAGCACGTTCCGGTGGTCAGCGGCCCGTACATGACCGACCGTTCCAAGCCGGAGATCCGCAACCTGTCGGATGCCGCGCCCGGACTGCTGTGCAAGGCCGGAATCGAAACCGCCATTACAGTCGATCACCCGGAAATTCCGCTGCGGCTGCTGCCGATGGCGCTTATGCTGGCGGTGCGTGCGGGTATGGATAAAACGGACGCGCTGCGCGCGGTCACATCGGTACCCGCGAAAATTGCGGGCATGCAGGACAGAATCGGCAGCCTGAAAACCGGTTTGGATGCAGACTGTGTGCTGTGGAGCGGCGATCCGCTGGATATTGCAACCCAGGTGCAGGCTGTTTTTGTAAACGGCACACCGGAATATAGGAGGACAAAATGAGGACGATTGAGGTTTCGGAAGTAACCAGGCTGGTGCGTCAGCTGTGCATTGATGCCAACTACTATCTGCCCGCAGATCTGCGGCAGGCGTTCGTGGATGGTCAGAACGCGGAGGAGTCTCCGCTCGGCAAGACCATCTTCGGTGAAATGATCGCCAACTGCGACCTTGCACGCGAGAATAATGTGCCGGTCTGTCAGGATACGGGCATGGCGATCGTGTTCGCGGAGATCGGTCAGGACGTGCATCTGACCGGCGGCTCGTTCGAGGATGCAGTCACCGAGGGTGTTCGCCGCGGCTATATCGACGGTTATCTGCGCCTGTCGGTGGTCGGTGATCCGCTGCGCCGCGAAAACACGGGCGACAACACGCCGTGTATCCTGTACACCTCGGTCGTTCCGGGTGACAAGGTGAAGATCACGGTTGCACCGAAGGGCTTCGGCTCGGAGAATATGACCCAGATGAAGATGTTCACGCCTGCCGCTACCAAGGCGCAGATCGTGGATTTCATCGCGGATGCGTGCATCCATGCCGGCTCCAACCCGTGCCCGCCGATCGTTATCGGTGTCGGTCTGGGCGGCACGAGCGATAAGGCGGCATATCTCGCCAAGCGTGCGCTGCTGCGTCCGGTCGATCAGCACAACGCCGATCCGCTGTACGCCGAGATGGAGCAGCAGATTCTCGATAAGGTCAACGCATCCGGTGTCGGCCCGCAGGGACTCGGCGGTACGGTTACCGCTCTTGCGTGCGCGATTGAGCCATTCGGCACGCATATCGCCGGTCTGCCGTGCGTGGTTAATATTTCCTGCCACGTTACCCGTCACGCAGAGGGCGAGCTGTAAGCAACCTTGACAAGAAATTGTAAAACCTCTTGGGAAATATGCTGAACAAATTGTGAACTTCTGAAAAATTGTTGGACAAGTTGCATAGGTTGTGCTATACTGAAGATAGCAAAAACCCAATACCGTTTCCGCCACACCACGGCGGCCGCGGATAAAGCCATCAAAGGCGGTTCACGCCTGTTAGGAGATGATTTTATGAAGTTCACTATCGTCGAAAGAAAAATCAAGATCGAGGACGAGCTGCGTCAGTACGCACTGCGTAAGGTAGAGAAGCTGGATCGCTACTTCCAGCAGGATTCGGATACCACGCTTACATTCAGCGAGCTGCGCGGCAAGCAGACGGTCGAGATCACGGTGCGTCAGGTTGGTCTGGTTGTCCGCGCCGAGGAAACGACGACTGATATGTATGCTTCCGTAGACGGTGCCATCAGCAGTATCGAGCGCCAGATCCGCAAGCATAAGACCCGTCTGGAGAAGCGCCTGCGTGAGGGTGCATTCGACAAGATGGCAGAGCAGAAGGCTGCACTGACCGAGGAGGATTTCGATGTAGTACGCCGCAAGCGCTTCGACGTAAAGCCGATGAGCGTGGACGAGGCTATCCTGCAGATGAACCTGCTTGACCACCAGTTCTACTTCTTCCGCAACGCCGACAACGACAATATCCACGCCGTTGTTTACAAGCGTGCGGCAGGCGGTTACGGTCTGATCGAGGGCGAGGAGTAAAATCCGCGTCAAACAGTAAAAAAGTTGCATTACATAGGGACCGGCGGCGTTCTGCCGCCGGTTCTTTTCGGTTAAAAGGGGAAAACGAATGAATTTATGTGATATTGAGACAATTCGAGCGGTTCTGGGCCGTCATGGCTTCCATTTTTCCAAGTCGCTCGGACAGAACTTTCTGACGGACGAAAGCGTGCCGCGCCGCATTGCGGAGATGAGCGGCGCGACCGAGTGCGGCAACGCGATTGAGGTCGGCCCGGGCATGGGCTGCCTTTCGGCGGAGCTGTGCCGGCGCGCGGATAAGGTCGTAGCGGTCGAGCTGGACCGTGCGCTCATGCCGGTCCTGGCAGAGACGCTCGCAGATTACGATAACTTCGAGGTCGTGCACGGCGATGTGCTCGAAACCGACCTTGCCGCGCTCTGCAAGGAGAAATTCGGTGACGGAAAGGCGATCGCGTGTGCCAATCTGCCGTATTACATCACCACACCGGCGATTACGGCGCTGCTTGAGAGCGGCGCGTTCGAGCAGGTGACGGTCATGGTACAGAAGGAGGTCGCGCAGCGCATCTGCGCAGAGCCGGGCACGGCGGCGTACTCGGCGTTCTCGATTTATGTGCAGTACCACGCCAAGGCGGAAATCCTGTTTGATGTTCCGGCGGACTGCTTTGTGCCCAAGCCCAAGGTGGATTCGGCGGTGCTCAAGCTCGTGCCGCTCGACAAGCCGGCGGTTGAGACCAAGGACGAAAAGCTGTTCTTTTCCCTCGTGCGCGCAGCCTTCAATATGCGTAGAAAGACGCTCGTGAACGCGCTCGGTCCGGTGCTCGGCTCGTCGATGAGTAAGGAGGAGATCACCGCACTCGTAGAAGCAGCCGGTCTGGATGCCCGCGTTCGCGGTGAGCGGCTCAGCCTCGCGGAGTATGCGAAACTGGCAGATCTCGCGGCGGAAAAGCTCAGTAATTGAGAATTGAAAATGGAGAATTGAGAATTAGAGTGAAGAGTTTGTAAGATAAAGCGTGTTTGCAAAGAAATATTCGCAGGTGCCGTGCACAACAACGCGCAAACGAGTTGCGCAACACTGTTATCCCCCAGGGGACCCTCTCTTGCCCCTTTGGGCAATTCACCTTGTGTTGCGCCTGCGGAGACTAAACCGCATGTGTAGCAGCAAGGAATCTGGCACTGCGAAGCGGTAGAGAAATGGGCGGCCACTGGCCGCTCCTATGGAAGAAAAAATCCTCTGCCGTTCCCAAATTTCGGAGCGGTCACCGGTCTCTGGTCTGCGCCAGACGAACAAATAAAGGGAAACGGGAGTTAAGAGGGTAGAAACCGTAGGTGTCTACCCTCTTGCCCTCGCCGCCAAAGGTTGGCGCCCATTCCCGCTGCTTTAGCAAACAGATAAATCAAACCTACCCCCACCATGTGGACAAAAGAAAAGCCTGCACACGCAGGCTTTTTCTCATACCACAATGGCTCTCGGCGGCACCGGCGAGGAAAACACGATCTGTGTTTCGGTCTTGCCGAATTTCTGCAGACGTCCGATAAAGCCGTCCAGCTCCTGCGTCGAGGCGAACGACACCTTGATCAGCATGGAGTAGTTGCCGGTCACGCAGTTGCACTCGAGCACATTCGAGCACGCAGCAATGAACGGATAAAATTCCTCTTTCTGGGTGGGCTGCATATCCAGATGGATGTACGCGAGAATGTGATGGCCAAGCTGCAGCGGGTCCAGATCGAGCGTATACGCACGAATAACGCCCTGTTTTTCCAGCCGCTCAATACGCGCGGAAACCGCAGGGGAGGAAAGGCGAACCTCACCTGCAAGGGCCTTGATGGGGGTGCGGGCATTCTTCTGCAGCAGCCGCAAGAGCTTCAGATCAATTTCGTCCATGGGGCAAATAGCCCTCCTTATCCTAAAAATAAAAACAGGAGTCCGACCCGCCTTCGCGGGACGAACTCCTTTGTTCACTGTTTATTATAAAGCACGACCGGGTTGTTGTCAAATAAAATAAGGCTTTGAACAAAAGTTTTTATACATCCGAGTCGGTGATGACCTTGAATTCCATCCAGTCCGGCGTTGCGGAAACGTAAATGGTATCCTCGTCAATGAACACAAAATCCCGGTTATCGCTGAAATTGGACTGGTTGTTTTCGGTCGGAACATCGTTTCGGTTTGCCGTTTTCGAGGTGATCGAACCGTCAGGCGTTCCGCAGAACGGCTCGGAAGGCAGGTTTCCGGTCTCCTGATACAGCTTGCCATCCACCATGACCATCCGCGGTACGGTGGCATCCTGCTCGAACACGATCCACTGGTTATCAATCAGCACCTCGATATGGTCGTCTATGCGCTGATAGCCGTAGCCCGTGCCGAAGTTGGACTGGCCGTTCTCGGTGGGCGCGTCCGTGCCGTTCGCCGTCTGCGAGGTGATCTCGCCGTCCATGTTGCCGCAGCGGCCATCGACCGTGCTGACCTCACCGGTAGACTGATACAGCGTGTTATCCACCATCACCATCATGGGTGCATCTGCGACCGGTTTCTGCTCGGTGGTATCCGGCAGGGCAGCTGCGTCATCCGTGCTCTGGCTGCCGATTTCGGCTTCCGTGGTTTTCGGCTCGGCATTGCCGCAGCCGGTCAGCAGCAGCGCCAGAAGTGCAAGAAGCATTGCTAAAGTACGTTTTGTCATAAAAAACACCGCCTTTCGTAACTCTGATAGTATAGACGAAAGACGGCGTAAAAAGTTCCGTATAAAATTATTTTTTCTTTTTCGGTTTTGCCCAGCCGGTTTTTTTACCCTGATTCGGCTTGCTCTGAGCCGGACGCGAAGCCGGACGTTTGCCGTTCGGTGTACTGTGCTTGCCGTTATTAGGCGCAGAATGACGGCGGTCGTTATTCTGCTGTCTGCCGCCGTTGGACACGCCGTGGCGGCTGACGCTGTGCTGCTTGCTGCCCGGCATGCGCTGGTCGCTGCCTCTGCCCGGACGAATGAGACATTCCCTGCCAAAGCCGATGAGATCCTCACGGTGCGCCTTTTTGAGCGCGGCAATGACGATCGGGCGTTTGTCCGGTCGGCGCCATTGCAGCAGCGCACGCTGCATGGCCTTGTCCTCGGGCGTTTTTGCCACAAAGACCGGCTTCATGGTGCGCGGATCAATCTCGGTGTAGTACATCGCGGTGGACAGCGTACCCGGCGTGGGATAAAAATCCTGCACCTGCTCGGGCATGTAGCCGACGCGGTTGAGATACTGCGCGAGCATGATGGCGTCATCAAGCGTTGCACCCGGATGCGAGCTCATCAGATAGGGCACAAGATACTGCTTGCGGCCCAGCTTTTCGTTGATGCGGGCATACCGCTCGCGGAACTGCTCGTACACCTTGAAGGACGGCTTGCCCATGTAGTACAGGGCGTTATCGCTCATGTGCTCCGGCGCGACCTTCAGCTGACCGGAGATGTGGTGCTCGACCAGTTCGCGGAAGAACGCATCGTTCTTCTCGGCCATCATGTAGTCGTAGCGCAGACCGGAGCGGACGAACACCTTCTTGACACCCTCGATGTGGCGCAGCTCACGCAGCAGTTCGAGGTAATCCGTGTGGTCGGCCTCGATGTTCTGACAGGTGGTGGGGAACAGGCAGCGCTTGTCCTTGCAGCAGCCGTATTTCTCCTGCTTTTTGCAGGCCGGAAAGCGGAAATTCGCGGTCGGGCCGCCGACATCGTGGATATAGCCCTTGAATCCGGGCATTTGGGTGATCTTTTTTGCTTCCTCGATCACGCTCTCGTGGCTGCGGACCTGAATGTAGCGTCCTTGATGGAACGCGAGCGCGCAGAAGTTGCACGCGCCGAAGCAGCCGCGGTTGTGGATGATGGAGAACTGTACCTCCTGAATGGCGGGCACGCCGCCGAGCGCCTCGTAGGACGGATGATAAGTTCGCATATACGGCAGCGCGTAAACATGGTCCATCTCCTCCGTGGTCAGCGGCTTTGCGGGCGGGTTCTGCACAAGGATGCGCTTGCCGTGCCGCTGGAGAATCGCCTTGCCGCGCACGGCATCCTGTTCGTCGTACTGGATTTTGACCGAACGGGCGTAGTCTGGCTTGCTGGCGCAGACATCCTCGTACGAGGGACATTCGACCGCATCATACTCCAGATCGTCCGTATCATGCACCATATAGGCCGTGCCGCGGACTCCCTTGCACGCGTCTGCGCCCTTTTTGCCGTGCTTGAGGTTGTTTGCCAGCTCAACGACCGAGTGCTCGCTCATGCCGAACATCACGCCGTCCGCGCCGGTGGATTCCAGAATGGACGGCATAACACGGTCAGCCCAGTAATCGTAGTGCGCAAATCGGCGCAGACTGGCTTCAATGCCGCCGAGATAGACCGGCGTTTCCGGAAAGGCGCGCCGCGCAAGCATGGAATAGACGGTTACCGCACGGTCCGGCCGCTTGCCGCCCACACCGCCCGGCGTGTATGCATCGTCCGAACGGCGCTTTTTCGCCGAGGTGTAATGCGCGACCATCGAGTCGATGTTGCCGCCGTTGATGAGCACCGCGTAGCGCGGACGGCCCATTTCGAGGAAGTCGTGCTCATCGCGGAAATCCGGCTGGCTGAGGATAGCGACCTTGTAGCCTGCATCCTCCAGCACGCGTGAAATGATCGCCGTGCCGAACGACGGATGATCGACGTACGCATCGCCGGTGACGATGAGAAAATCGCAGTAATACCATCCGCGATCGGCCATATCTTGTTTGGAAATAGGGAGAAAACCGTTCATATATACCTCTTTGGCTTTACAAGGTGAAAATTATAGGTTACAATAAAAATACGGGTAATCCGGCAAAAGATGTTGAAGACGGTTGACCATACTCCCTGAAGGGAGGTGGTATTGTGGATCAGATTCTGCAGATTATTACATTGATCATTCTGCTTGAAATCGTTAAAACCATAAAAAAATAACCGTCCTCGGCCAAAGGTAACGGTTATTTTTTCAACAAAATAATTGAACCCAGGTCAACCGTCTTCTGCCGGATTGCCCTTTTCTATCTATAAGTATAGCAAATCTGCGGTAAAAGTCAAGCCGCAGAGCACGGAAATGTTTTGCAAAATAAAAAATAACCGCCCTCGCCCAAGGTAACGGTTATTTTTTCGCAAATAAGGTATACGGTTATTCTGCAAAAACTCAGTTATCCAGATAGAACTGAACCAGCTCCTGCATGAGTTCGTCGCGGTCGATCTTGCAGATCAGGCTGCGGGCATTGTTGTGGTTGGTTATGTAAGTCGGGTCCTCAGAGAGAAGATAGCCGACGATCTGGTTGATCGGGTTGTAGCCTTTCTCCTTGAGCGCATCATACACAGTGGTAAGCGTGCGCTTCATCTCCTTGTTGGACTCGTCTACCAGACTGAATTTTCTCGTTCCGTCAAGCATATTTGGTTCTCCTTTCCGATCCTACCTGTCGGTGTTTATCGTTACTTACAGCATAATACAAAAAGCAGAAAAAGTAAAGCCTTATCCGCGCAAAACTCGCATGAAAACTTTTTCCGCCTGTGGCATACACTGTATGGCGATGGAAAAGGAGACGGTGTTTTACGAGCTGTAATTTTCCAGCAGCCGCGCCAGCTCCTCTGCATTATCGAGTGTAATGCCGTCCGCAAGCGCTTGCTGCTCGGCGGATGGCAGCGTGCGCGTGTCGATGCCTGTGCGCAGGACCGAGCCGTCGCTCTGCCGGATGACAAGCCGGTCGTTTTCGCTCTGCACCGTATAGGTAATCGATGCGCTCGCCGGAACGGCCGGCGAAGCCAGAAGCGCACGTCCGGCCAGAACCAGACTGATCATTGCTGCAAGACACGCCAGCGCGGCGAGCTGTGTGCGCCGCCGCGCCTGCTGCATAGCAAGCAGATAAAAACCCTGCATCATAGTCAAAACTCCTTCACTCAGTGGGACTTGCTTTGAGTATTCCCACAAAAATACGGTCTATTCTAAAAGCAGCGTAAAAAATGTTTGGAATTTGCAAAGTCCTGTGGTATAATGCTATCAGAGTGCCTATTACCTCGGCAGTAAGCTGCCGGAAGAAAATCGGCACAGGCAGCTATTGTACAATTCATTTAGCCTTATAAGACGGTAATACCGATGAATTTTACGGTATTGCCAACAATACACGGTGCTTCAAAAAAACAAGACCGTGTGCGGGAACAAATAGGACGTGTTCTTCGTCTTACCCGACAGGACCCTGCGGTGCATATCGTAGGGCAAGGAGGAAAACAAATTGGCAACTGGCAATCAAAAAGGAACGGGAATCGGACATCTGTTCTCCCGCATACTGATTACACTGGTATTGATCGGTGTGCTGTGCGGCTGCTTCTGCGGTATTGCGTTTGCGCTGTATGTACACATCTATATCAATCCGTCCGCGCAGGAAACTGCGGTGGAGATCAGCAAGGGACTGGGTCTGAATCTGAATTCATTCATCTATGCTAAGGAATCGGATTCTGATGAATACAAGCTGTACGAAACCATCAAGGGCAAGGAAAACCGTGAATGGGTGGACAGCGACAAGATTCCGGATACCCTCAAGAACGCAGTCGTTGCAATCGAGGACGAGCGCTTTTACAAGCACCACGGTGTAGACTGGGTGCGCACGATCGGTGCGGTCAAGGGCTGGCTGCTCGGCGGCACGCAGTACGGCGGCTCGACGATAACGCAGCAGCTGATCAAAAACATCACGGCTGATAACGATTACTCGGTAAAGCGCAAGGTAAACGAGATTTTCCGCGCGTTTGCACTCGAGAAAGAGATTGACGACAAGGACCGTATTCTGGTCATGTACCTGAACACGATCTATCTGGGCTACAACAGCTACGGTGTGCAGACTGCGGCGATGCAGTACTTTGACAAGGATGTATCGCAGCTGGATCTGGCAGAATCCGCCGTACTGGCAGGTCTTACCAACAACCCGTCGATTTACGACGTTTATAACCATCCCGAAAAGGTAAAGAAGCGTCAGGAGACCATCCTTGCACAGATGCTCGATCAGAAGATGATCTCGCAGGAGGAGTATGAGGCTGCCGTAGCAGAGGAGCTTAACTACCGCCCCTACGAGGAGTATCAGCAGGAGATCAAGTCCACCTACAGCTACTTCACCGATGAAGTTATCAAGGACGTGATCAACGACCTGATGACCGAAAAGGGATATTCCCGTCTGGTTGCGGAGAACATGGTTTACTCCGGCGGTCTGAACATCTATGCGACCATCGACACCAAGGTGCAGAATGCACTCGATGAGGTCTGGGCTAACGCAGATAATTTCCCGAACACCGAGAAGTACGGCGAAATCCCGCAGAGTGCCATGGTCATCACGGACAAGCAGGGCAATATCGTTGGTATTGCCGGCGGCCGCGGTGAAAAGACCAGCAGCCGTGGTTTCTCCTATGCGTCTGACGCACGCCGTCAGCCGGGTTCTTCGCTCAAGCCGCTCTCGGCTTACGGACCGGCGATGGATAACGGCATCGTCACGCCGGACAGCACGATTTATGATCGTGCGCTCATGGAGGATGAAGAGGGCAATCCGTGGCCGATGAACGACGGCAAATATCCGACCGGCCGTCAGCTGACCATTAAGGAGGGCATGACCCGTTCGCTCAATACGGTCTCTGCACAGCTTCTCAAAACGCTGACACCGCAGGTATCGTTTAACTTTTTGACCCAGCAGCTTGGCTTTAAGCTGGTAGACAGCCGCACCAACGAGGATGGTACCGTGCAGTCGGATATCGACCTTGCACCGTTGGCGCTTGGCGCACTGACGGACGGTGTTACCGTTCGTGAGATGGCGGGCGGTTTCTCGACCTTCATCAATGATGGCGTTTGCGGCGGTACCCGCACCTACACCAAGGTGACGGACAGCGAAGGCAACACCGTAATGGAGAATACACCCAACACGGATAAGGGCTTTACCAATGTCCGCACGGATTATTATATGCTCGACTGTCTGCAGAACGTTACCGCACACGGTACCGCCTACGGCATTCAGCTTGACGGTGTAGAAACCGGCGGCAAGACCGGTACCACCACCTCCAATACCGATATCTGGTTCTGCGGCATCACGCCGAAGTATTCCGGTGCGGTATGGGTAGGCTACGAGCATAACTACCGTCTGGACGGCCTGTACGGCCGCAATGCGGCGAATATCTGGCTGGCCGTTATGCAGAAGGTGCATGCGGGTGATTCCGGTCTGGTATTTGACTCGCATCCGCAGGATTTCGAGGAAGTCACCTACTGTATGGATACCGGTCTGCTGGCATCCGGTGCGTGCCGCGCTGCGGGACGTGCTGCAACCGGCCGATTCTGGAAGGGCAAGGCTCCGACCGAGACCTGTAGTCATCAGAATATCGAAAACAAGTATGATTTCGAGAGCATGGGCGTAGATAATTATTACTACGACGATGAAGAAGATGACAGCGATTCGGACAGCAGCTCTTCGGATACCGGCACCGGCAATGAGGATTCCGGTGACGGCGGATCGTATGACAGCGGCGACAGCGGCGATTCCGGTGACGACAGCGGAGACGGCGGTGACAGCGGAGACGATTCGGGCGACAGCGGCGATTCCGGTGGCGACAGCGGAGACAGCGGAGACAGCTCGGAGGATCCGGAAGCATAAAGCCGAATTGTTCGGCACAAACTGAAAACTGAAAATCGTTCAGCGCCGCACAAGGCCGCACAAGTCGGGGCGTTAGCGGTGCCTTGAACCCGCAATCCGCTTCAGCGGGGACTATGCGGGTAACAAGGAGCACACATGCGGCGAGGCAGCCACTCACAGGGCGATG
This sequence comes from Butyricicoccus sp. AM32-19, assembly GCF_003480365.1. NCBI lineage: Bacteria > Bacillati > Bacillota > Clostridia > Eubacteriales > Butyricicoccaceae > Butyricicoccus > Butyricicoccus sp. AM32-19. The sequence goes on from NZ_QUIX01000001.1 coordinate 353,458, forward strand.
AGGGACCGGTACTGCGCAACGGAGGACTGTGAACCATGTCAGGCGGGGAACCGAGCAGCATTAAGCAGAAACCATCGTGTGCCGCAGATCTGCCGATTCTGAGCCCGAAATGCGGAAAGGCAGCCGGGTGTGTGTATTCGAATTACCTGTGTGCGGTCTTGTGGGGCGCTGAACGAATCTCGATTGAAACCACGCTTTCGATCGAAGGGGATATGCCGAGCCTGCGGCTCGGACAAATCCCGGCGGGACAAAAGTTCCTCCCGATGGTCGAAACTTTTGCTCCGTCTTGCATAAAAACCCACGCACATGTCGCGGGTTTTTATGAACATTCCGGCGTTGCCGAAATGTTCTATTGAATGGCGGACAAAGTCCGCGAGAGGACGCTTTGAGGCGGGCTTACGCCCGCCTCTTTATTTTATTGAGGGGAGGATTTTCGTAATGTATCAGGCTTTATACCGCAAATGGCGGCCGCAGACGTTTGCGGATGTGATCGGGCAGCAGCATGTCACAGACACGCTGCGCGCGCAGCTGCAGTCCGGACGTTTGAGCCATGCATATCTGTTTACAGGCACGCGCGGCACCGGCAAGACCACCTGTGCGAAGATCCTCGCGCGCGCAGTCAACTGCGAGCATCCGGTGAACGGCGATCCGTGCAACGAGTGTGCGGCGTGCCGCGGCATTCTGGACGGCTCGGTGCTGGACGTGACCGAGATTGACGCGGCGTCCAACAATGGTGTGGACAATATCCGCGACCTGCGCGATGAGACGCGCTACACGCCTGCACAGGTTCGCAAGCGCGTGTTCATCATCGATGAGGTACACATGCTGTCCATCGGTGCGTTCAATGCGCTGCTCAAAACACTCGAGGAGCCGCCGGAGCACGTTCTGTTCATTCTGGCTACCACCGAGCTGCACAAGGTACCTGCGACCATTCTGTCGCGCTGTCAGCGGTTCGATTTCCGCCGGATCGGTGCGGAGGATATTGCCCGCCGGCTGTTGGATGTTGCGGCAGGTGAGGGCATTGCGCTGACCGAAGGTGCGGCACGCCTGATCGCTCGGCTGGCGGACGGCGCCATGCGAGACGCGCTTTCCATGCTCGACCGTGCGGCGGCAGCCGGTGCGGTGGACGAGAAAACGGTCACGGCGGCGCTTGGCGTCATGGGTCAGGACGATGGCATTCGCCTGGCCGAGCACCTGAAAACGGGTGATCTCGCGGCGGCGGTCGGTCTGCTGGACGAATATTACAACGCAGGCCGTGATCTGGCGTCCGTATATGATCAGATGCTTGGCCTGATCCGCGATGCACTGCTGGTCAAGACCAGCAAGACCGACGTTTCCGCGCTTATTTCTCCGGCGTACAGCGTAAAGACGCTGCAGGCGCTGTGTGACGGTCTGGCGTCGTCCACGCTCATCGCGTGGAGCCGCATTATCAGCGATTCGCTCGACCATATGCGCACGGCAGCCAACCGCCGCGTTGAGGCTGAGCTGTGCGCGGTGCGGCTGTGCAGTCTGGGGGCTGACAGCTATGACACGCTCGGCGGGCGTGTAGAAGCGCTCGAGGAAAAGCTGAAGAACGGTGTTCCGGTGCAGATGATGCCTGCAGCAGCAGCGCAGCAGGCAGGCGATGTGCCGCCTCCGCCGAGTGACGATGATGCACCGCCGCTTCCGGACGACGAGGATGCGCCTGACTGGGCGCGAGAGGAAGACGGGACCGCAGACACGCCTAAGCAGGAAGTGACGCTGTGGAGCCAGTGGCAGCCGCTGCTCGAAGCGCTGACCGGCAAGATCAACATCGGCGCACACACCAATATCAAGCTGAGCGCGAAAGGCGTGCTCGAGGACAACGCGCTCGTCATTCTCTGCGAGGACAAAATGACGGCCATTCTCGCGGCAAAGGAGCCGACCATTTCGGTCATCCGGGAGCAGGCGGCCAAGCTGAACGGTGCACCCATCAAGGTCAAGGTGCGCGAAGCGGGCGAGGAGCTTGTTGTGAAAAAAAATATCGCAGTCGATGAACTGATCGACCGCGCTAAATCAATGGATATTCAAGTGAAACAGCTTTAAGGAGGACTTTTATTATGGCAAAGGGTAAGGGTTTCGGCGGCTTCGGCGGTGGCATGAACATGCAGGCGATGATGAAGCAGGCACAGAAGATGCAGGAGAGCATGCTCAAGGCGCAGGAGGAGATCGCGCAGATGGAATCCACCGGCACGGCAGGCGGCGGCATGGTTACCGCGACTGTAACCGGCACTTCCACGCTCAAGAGCATTGCAATCAAGCCGGACGTTGTTGATCCGGACGACATCGACATGCTGCAGGATCTGGTCGTTGCAGCGGTCAACGAGGCGCTCAAGGCGGCTTCCGACAAGTCGCAGAGCCAGATGTCCGCGATTACGGGCGGCATTGGCGGCGGTCTGGGCGGTCTGCTGTAATGGAGCTTTTTGCACCGCCGGTCGAACGGCTGATCGAGGAGTTTGCAAAGCTCCCGGGCATTGGCCAGAAGACCGCACAGCGGCTGGCGTTTCATGTGCTCGACCTGCCGAAAGAGGATGCCGAGCGGTTTGCGGATGCCATCCGTGAAGCAAAAGCCAAGACGTTCACCTGCAAGCGCTGTCAGAATCTGACGGACAGCGAGATCTGTCCGATCTGCTCGGACAAGACGCGCAACCAGAAGGTGATCTGCGTGGTGGCAGAGCCGCGCGATGTAATCGCGTTCGAGCGCACGAAGGAGTACAAGGGTCTGTATCATGTGCTGCACGGCACGCTGTCTCCGATGGGGCACGTCGGACCGGACGACATCCGTATCCGTGAGCTGGTCAAGCGTGTGGCGGAGGAGGAGACCGAGGAGGTTATCCTCGCCACCAATCCGGACACCGAGGGCGAAGCCACGGCGATGTACATTTCGCGGCTGCTGCAGCCGTTCGGCATCAAGATTACGCGGCTGGCGTATGGTATTCCGGTTGGCGGGCATCTGGAGTTTGTTGATGAGGTGACGCTGACCCGTGCACTGGAGGGGCGAAAGGAGCTGTAATGGCTTCTTTGCAGCCTTATGGGCGGTTCGGCTGAATCGAATCGGTGCAGCTGGTCCAGCTGGGTGGTCCAAAAGGATAGACACCAAGGTTTGCCCGTAGGCCACTAAACCTTGTTCCCGCGCCGTGCGCGGATTAAACGAGTACTATCCTCTTGGGACTCCAGTTTCCTGTTGTTTGTTAGCCTGACGCAAATCAGAGACCGGCGACCGCTTCGAAAAGGGGAACGGGAGTTAAGAGGGTAGAAACCGTAGGTGTCTACCCTTTTGCCCCGATGCGGCGGGTGCCGCATCTTTCGTTCTACCTTTGAAAAAGGTAAAAAAACAGGAACAGCCGAACTTTCGTCCGGCTGCTCCCGCAATAAAAGGTAGGATAGAGAGTAGAAAGCAAGAACATGTGGGGGGATCTTACGCTTTCCACGTCATTTATAATACTGGTGAATTGTGAACATTCTGTGTACATTCTACAACAATATTAGATTTTTGATAGATCGGGAGGAAAAAGTCTGTGGCAGACCTGAAAAAAGAAATTGAAAATCGGCGCACATTTGCAATCATTTCGCATCCTGACGCCGGTAAAACCACCATTACGGAGAAGTTTTTGCTCTACGGCGGAGCCATTCAGGAGGCCGGCATGGTCAAGGGCAAGAAAAACAGCCGTCATGCGGTTTCCGACTGGATGGAGATCGAGAAGCAGCGCGGTATTTCTGTAACGTCCTCGGTGCTGCAGTTCCGCTATGAGGGCAAGTGCATCAATATTCTGGATACCCCGGGTCATCAGGACTTCTCGGAGGATACCTACCGCACGCTGATGGCGGCTGACTCGGCGGTGATGGTCATTGACGCCTCCAAGGGCGTCGAGGCACAGACCCGCAAGCTGTTCAAGGTCTGCGCGATGCGCGGCGTGCCGATCTTCACCTTTATCAACAAGATGGACCGTGAGGCACGCGACCCGTACGAGCTGCTCGAGGACATCGAGAATGAGCTGGGCATCGGCACCTATGCGGTAAACTGGCCGATCGGCTCGGGCAAGCGCTTCAAGGGCGTGTACGACCGTATGGACGATGAGGTTATCGCGTTTGAGGGCGCGGATTTTCGCCACGAGGTCAAGGCGCAGCGCCTGTCGATCGACGATCCGATCCTCGAGGGTCTGCTGCCCGAGGATCAGTACCAGACGCTGATCGACGATGTGGAGCTGCTCTCCGGTGCAGGCGATGAGTTTGATCTCAAGGCTGTGCACGAGGGCAAGCTGTCGCCGGTGTTCTTCGGTTCCGCGCTGACTAACTTCGGCGTTGAGCCGTTCCTGAAAAAGTTCCTGCAGATGACGCCGCCGCCGACCGCGCGTACCGCTGACATCGGTGTGATCGACCCGTTCGACCCGCATTTCTCCGCGTTTGTGTTCAAGATTCAGGCGAACATGAACAAGGCGCACCGCGACCGTGTTGCGTTCATGCGTATTTGCTCCGGCAAGTTTGAGCGCGGTCAGGACGTGCTGCACGTTCAGTCCGGCAAGAAGATGGTGCTTGCCGCACCGCAGCAGCTGATGGCACAGGACCGCTCTATCGTCGATGAGGCGTATGCGGGCGATATTATCGGTATTTTCGATCCGGGCGTGTTCTCCATCGGTGATACCGTGTGCGATCCCAAGCATAAGTGCGTGTTCTCCGGCATCCCTACGTTCGCACCCGAGCTGTTTGCCGTTGTCCGCCAGAAGGATACGCTCAAGCGCAAGCAGTTCGTCAAGGGCGTCGAGCAGATTGCACAGGAGGGCGCCATCCAGATCTTCCGCGAGCCGAATGCCGGTATGGAATCGGTTATCGTCGGCGTTGTCGGCGTGCTGCAGTTTGAGGTGCTCGAGTACCGTCTGAAGAACGAGTATAACGTTGAGATCATCCGCGAAAACCTGCCGTATGAGCACGTTCGCTGGGTTGAGAATGACGAGGAGGACTTCGACATCAAGAAGCTCCAGCTCACGAGCGATACCAAGATCGTCGAGGATCTCAAGGGCAATAGCCTGCTGCTGTTTACCTCGCCGTGGAATATCACCTACGCAACCGACCATAACGAGAACCTGCGTCTCGCGGACTTTTCCGAAAACGCATAAGATAAAAGACCGCCTTACGGCGGTCTTTTTTGCACAGAGCAGCCGGATGTGCAATAAGGGACACAGGCGGCTGTGCCGCCGGGTCCCGCACCCGCGAACGCAGTTCGCGGCATAAAATACGCAGTATGCCCCGCAAACTGCACCCACAGGACAGCCGCCTGTCGGCGGTGAGTCCTTCGCGGGCGACAGCGTTCACGCCAACCCATAAAATCCCCGACGGGGATTTCAGCACCCAGATAACCTATCACGCCGCGGAGCGCATCAAATGGAGCACTTTCAGCGCGACAAAAATGGCCCAGCTTTGCCGGGTCATTTTTAGCAAATAATAAAAGAGCACCGGAATCGAAATTCCGGTGCTCTTTTATTGCGGTAGCCCTTACAGGCAGCGCCTGTCAAGGGCGTCCCTCGATTGAAAGGGCTGCGCCCTTTCAATCGAAAATCAGCATACGCCCTGAGCCAGCATAGCGTCAGCGATCTTCTCGAAGCCGCCGATGTTAGCGCCCATAACAAGGTTGTCCTTGTGGCCGTACTTCTCAGCTGCAGTGATGCAGGTGTGGAAGATGTTAACCATGATGTCGTGCAGACGCTGGTCAACTTCCTCGAAGGTCCAGGACAGACGCAGGGAGTTCTGGCTCATTTCCAGACCGGAGGTAGCTACGCCGCCTGCGTTAGCAGCCTTTGCCGGGCCGAAGAATACGCCGGCTGCCTGGAATGCTGCAACAGCCTCCGGGGTGGACGGCATGTTAGCGCCCTCAGCTACAAACTTGCAGCCGTTGGCGATCAGAGCCTTTGCGTTCTCCTCGTTCAGCTCGTTCTGGGTTGCGCACGGCAGAGCGATGTCGCACTTTACGCCCCACGGACGCTGACCCTCGGTGTAGGTGCTGCCCGGAACGCGCTCAGCGTACTCCTTGATGCGGCCGCGCTTAACTTCCTTGATGTCCTTAACAACATCCAGGTTGATGCCGTTCGGATCGTAGATGAAGCCGTTGGAGTCGGACATGGTAACAACCTTAGCGCCCAGCTGGGTAGCCTTCTGGCAAGCGTAGATTGCAACGTTGCCGGAACCGGAGATTGCAACAGTCTTGCCCTCGAACGAAGTGCCCTTGTATGCGAGCATTTCCTTCATGTAGTAGCACAGGCCGTAGCCGGTAGCCTCGGTGCGGGCCAGAGAGCCGCCGTAGGACAGGCCCTTGCCGGTCAGAACGCCGGTGTACTCGTTGCGCAGACGCTTATACTGACCGAACATAAAGCCGATCTCACGGCCGCCAACACCGATATCGCCGGCCGGTACGTCGGTGAACTGACCGATGTGCTTGCACAGCTCGGTCATGAAGGACTGGCAGAAACGCATGATTTCAGCATCGGACTTGCCCTTCGGGTCGAAGTCGGAGCCGCCCTTGCCGCCGCCCATCGGCAGAGTGGTCAGGCTGTTCTTGAAGCACTGCTCAAAGCCGAGGAACTTGATAACGGATGCGTTAACAGAGGGGTGCAGACGCAGACCGCCCTTGTAGGGGCCGATTGCGGAGTTGAACTGTACGCGGAAGCCGCGGTTAACCTGAACCTTGCCCTGATCGTCAACCCACGGTACACGGAACATGAACATGCGCTCCGGCTCTACGATGCGCTCCATGATGCCGTTCTTCTCGAGCTCCGGACGAGCTTCAACAACCGGCTCAAGGCTCTCAAGAACCTCGTAAACTGCCTGCTGGAACTCCGGCTCATTCGGGTTGCGCTTCTGTACGGTTTCGTACACGCCCTGCAGATAAGAATTGGTAAGTGCCATTTTTATTGTCCTCCTTACATTCTATACCACTCGCTTAACTTTCGTAAGTAATCCGAGTGGAATGCTTTTATATTTGGTGACGGTTCTATTATATAGCAATTTTTTTGCATATGCAATACTTTAGCACGATAAAATTATACAGTTTTTTAGGCCGAAAAACCTATGGATATTGGCAATCTGACTTGATATAATAAAGTAAAAGAAGGAGGCAACAGCCATGGCAAACAGCTTTGACCGTATATATGCAGTGGTGAAGAAAATTCCGCGCGGAACGGTGGCCAGTTATGGGCAGGTCGCGCTGCTCGCGGGCAATCCGAGATGGGCGCGCGTCGTTGGCTACGCGCTGCATGCCAATCCCGATCCGGAGGGTATTCCGTGCTACCGCGTGGTGACGAAAGACGGACGAACGTCACCGGCGTTTGCGTTCGGCGGCGCGGATATCCAGCGCGCACTGCTCGAAGCGGACGGCATCGAGTTCACCAAGGACGGCCGCGTGGATATGGCGAAATACGGCTGGACAGGATTAGGGTAACACCGCACAATTAAACTGCGGCGCTTTACGGAAATTTTGTGCTCTGACGTCGTTGTGCTTTCACGGTAATACACAAAGTATTACCGCAAAATCACGCATAGTCAGACCGCAAAATTTACTCGTAAATCGCTCTTGTTCAATTATGTGGTATTACCCTGACTTGACAAATCCGGTCGTGCGGTGCTATGCTTGCGCCAAAGGAGTGACACGCATGATCGACATCGAAAAGCTGACCGCGCTCGCCATCGCGTATGACGCAGGCGACGCAAAACGGATTCAGCACTTTATAAAGGTATACGCATACAGCCGCCTGCTCGGGCGCAGGGAAGGTCTGGATGAGCAGAAGCAGAATGTACTGGAAGCTGCAGCCGTTCTGCATGATATCGGCATCCACGAAGCCGAACGGAAGCACGGCTCGAGCGGCGGACACTGGCAGGAGATGGAAGGTCCGGCGGTCGCGGCTCCCATGCTGCAGCAGTGCGGCGCAGATGAGCGGGAGAGCGAGCGCGTGCAGTGGCTCATCGCGCATCACCATACCTATACCGCCGGAGAGGAAAAAGATTTCCGTATTCTGCTTGAAGCGGATTTCCTTGTCAACGCCTACGAGGACGGCATGACGGCGGAGCAGTGTAAAACCGCGAAAGACCGCGTGTTCCGAACCGAAACCGGCAAGCAGTATCTTGAAGAAATGTTTCTCAAACCGACACATCAGGCGAAATAATGGAGAATGGAGAATGAACCAGATGGTTTTTCATTCTCCATTTTTTCATTTTATTGGTGCAAATCAGAGAGAAACGGCGGGGTGAGGGCACCCCGCCCTACGGATATGATATGTAAATAGTACAAATGAATGGAATTCGTAGATGTTGGGCGCAATAACGTGTAACCGAGTTGCACGGCACTGTCATGCCGCGCCTGCGTAGAGTAGCCGGTATGTGTAGTAGAAAGGTATCTAGCATTGCGTAGAGGTAAAGTAATGGACGCGCAATGCGCGCCCCTACAAAGGGATAACCCGACTGCCGTTCTTCTTTTCGCAGCGGTCGCCGCTCTCCGATTTTCGCCGTGCTATGTTTAGGAAACGGGTGATTCACAAGAGGGTAGAAACCTTGGTGTCTACCCTCTTGTGCCCCTGCCGGGTAGGCAAGATTCCTCTCGCTTCTCAAGCGACCACTTCACGAAATGTGAACATTTCGTGAAACTCGTTGACATTGCCGAATGACGGTGTATAATATGTTAGCAAGCTAACAGTAAGGAGGCTAACAATGAATTGCTGTGACCATAATGAATGCTGCGCTCACTCGGACGACCGCATCGGTGCAGAAATCGGTATGCTGCATAATCTGCTTCGGCGGCAGATGGCGTGTATGACCGAAAAGACTGTGAATGCAGCGAATGTGACCGGTATGCAGGCGATGATTGTCCATCACATTATTATGCATGAAAAGCAGGGCGATATATTCCAGAAGGATCTGGAAAACGCGTTCCAGATGCGCCGCTCGACCGCAACGGGCATACTGCAGCTGATGGAGCAGCACGGTATTATCCGCCGTGAGCCGGTGGAGCATGACGGCCGCCTGAAACGGCTGGTGCTGACCGAGCAGGCTCGTGCAATGGATGAATACATTACTGAGCGCATGAAGCAGATGGAACAGCTTCTGCGGCAGGACATCACCGAGGACGAGCTGAAGGGCTGGTTTGCGGTCTGTGAGAAAATCCGCTCCAATCTGGAGCAGTACCAATGCAATATGTGCAGGGAGGAACAGAAATAATGATAATACGACTGCTGAAAAGTGTGCGTGAGTTCAAAAAAGACGCGCTGCTCACGCCGTTTTTCGTTGTGCTCGAGGTCGTGATGGAGGTCATCATTCCGCTGGTTATGGCGCTGCTGATCGACAAGGGCATTGACGGGCAGGATATGGCCGCCATTTGGAAATACGGCATCATCCTTGTGCTGTGCGCCATGCTCGCACTGGTGTTCGGCGCGGCGGCCGGCACCTTTGCGGCGAGAGCCTCAACCGGCTTTGCCCGCAATCTGCGTCACGATATGTACTACAATGTGCAGAATTTCTCGTTTTCCAACATTGATAAGTTCTCCACCGGTTCGATCGTCACCCGTCTGACCACCGATGTTACCAACGTACAGAACGCCTTTCAGATGTGCACGCGCATCGCGGTGCGCTGCCCGGTCATGTTGGTCTTTGCGCTGTTCATGGCGATGAAGATCAACAGCAGGATGGCGCTCGTATTCCTCGCGGTGCTGCCGATTCTGGCAATCGGCATGGGCATCCTGATGAAGGTTGTCGGTCCGGTCTTTGAGCGTGCATTCAAAATCTACGACCGCATGAACACGGTCGTACAGGAAAATGTGCGTGGCATCCGCGTTGTTAAGACCTATGTTCGTGAGGATCACGAGACCGAAAAGTTTGAGGGCGTTTCCGGTATGCTGTACCGCACGTTCTCCAAGGCACAGAAGACCATGGCAGGCGTTATGCCGCTGATGCAGTTCTGCATGTACGCGTGCATGCTGCTGATTTCGTGGTTCGGCGCGCGTCTGATCGTCGGCGGCTCGATGACCACCGGCGAGCTGACCGGCATGTTCTCCTACGCGATGCAGATCCTGATGAGCCTGATGATGGTAGCGATGGTTTTCGTTATGATCACCATGGCCAAGGCGAGCGCAGAGCGTGTTGCCGAAATCCTCGATGAGCAGCCCGACCTGCACAATCCCGCAAACCCGATTCACGAGGTCAAGGACGGCGCGATCGAGTTTGACGACGTTTCCTTCAGCTACAAGGGCGATGAGCGCAAGCTGGCGCTCAAAAACGTCAGCCTGCATATCAAGGCCGGTCAGACCGTCGGCATTCTCGGCGGCACCGGTTCCGCGAAGTCTACGCTCGTGCAGCTGATTCCGCGCCTGTACGATACCACGCACGGCACGGTCAAGGTCGGCGGCGTGGATGTCCGCGATTACGATATCGAGGCGCTGCGCGATCAGGTTGCCATGGTGCTCCAGAAGAACGTGCTGTTCTCCGGCACGATCAAGGAAAACCTTCGCTGGGGTGACGAAAACGCCTCGGACGAGGAGCTCGAGCGCGTATGCCGACTGGCACAGGCGGATGAATTCATCCAGCAGATGCCGGATAAGTACGACACCCACATTGAGCAGGGCGGCTCGAATGTCTCCGGCGGTCAGAAGCAGCGACTCTGCATTGCGCGTGCGCTGCTGAAAAAGCCGAAGATCCTCATTCTTGATGACTCGACCAGTGCGGTCGATACCAAAACGGATGCGCTCATCCGCAAGGCATTCGCGGAGGAAATCCCGGACACGACCAAGATTATCATTGCACAGCGCGTTTCCTCTGTGCAGGATGCGGATCAGATCGTCATTCTCGACGGCGGCACCGTGCAGGCTGTCGGCACACACGATGAGCTGCTCGCCGCCAACACGATCTATCAGGAAATCTACAACCAGCAGAACAGAAAGGGCGGTGAGGAATAATGGCAGGATCTCAGATGCGCGGACCCGGCGGCCGCAGAGGCATGAGGGGCGGAAAGCGCAGCAAAAATCCGAAAAAGACGCTCGGACGTCTTATGAAATATATTCAGAAGGGCTACGGCGTACAGTTTGTGGTTGTACTCATCTGCATTCTGCTGTCGGCTGTGGCAAACGTGGCCGGCTCCATGTTCCTCAAAAGCCTGATCGACGACTATATTTCTCCGCTGCTGCTGCAGGCAGCTCCGGTGTTTACCGGCCTGCTGCATGCGCTGATAAGCATGGCGGTGATCTATCTCATCGGCATTGCGACTACGTTTGTCTACAACTGGCTGATGGTCAGCATTTCGCAGGGTGTGCTCAAAAAGGTGCGTGACGAGATGTTCGCGCACATGCAGAAGCTGCCGATTCGCTACTTCGATACGCATACCCACGGCGATCTGATGAGCCATTTCACCAACGATACCGATACGCTGCAGCAGATGCTCAGCCAGTCCGTGCCGCAGATGTTTTCCTCAGCGATGACCATTATCTCGGTGTTCATCGGCATGCTGGTGACGAATGTATGGCTGACGCTGTTCGTACTGCTCGGCGTGTGCGTCATGCTCAAGGTGGTAAAGAAACTGGGCGGTCAGTCCGCGAAGTACTTCCTCGAGCAGCAGAAGTCGCTCGGCAGGGTCAACGGCTATATCGAGGAAATGATCAACGGCCAGAAGGTCATCAAGGTGTTCTGCCACGAGGAAAAGTGCAAGGAGCAGTTCGATGCGCTCAACGATGAGCTGCGCGAGAACGCTGCGAGCGCGAATACCTTCGCAAACATCCTCATGCCGATCATGATGAACATCGGCAACCTGCTGTACGTTCTGGTTGCGGTCGTCGGCGGTGCGCTGGCGCTGTCCGGCGTGGTCGGAAACAGCATCACCATCGGCGTTATCGCGTCCTTCCTGCAGCTGACCAAGTCGTTCACCCAGCCGGTAACGCAGATCTCGCAGCAGTTCAATTCCATTGTTATGGCGCTCGCCGGTGCCGAGCGTATCTTTGAGCTGATGGACGAGGAGCCTGAGGTAGACAACGGCTACGTTACTCTCGTCAACGCCAAGTACGACAAGAACGGCGAACTCGCTGAAACCCCGGAAAAGACCAACATCTGGGCGTGGAAGCATCCGCACGAGGACGGCACCACCACCTATACGCAGGTCCGCGGCGATGTCCGCTTCTTTGATGTGGATTTCGGCTATAATCCGGATAAGATCGTCCTGCACGACATCACACTGTACGCCGAACCCGGTCAGAAGGTCGCGTTCGTCGGTGCAACCGGCGCGGGCAAAACGACCATCACCAACCTGATCAACCGTTTCTACGACCTCGCGGACGGCAAGATCCGCTACGACGGCATCAATATCAATAAGATCAAAAAAGCCGATCTCCGCCGCTCGCTCGGCATCGTTCTGCAGGATACCAACCTGTTTACCGGCACCATCCGCGATAATATCCGCTACGGTCGTCTGGATGCGACCGACGAGGAAGTCGTGGCTGCGGCGCAGCTTGCCAATGCGGACGACTTCATCCGCCGACTGCCGGACGGCTACGATACCGTCATCGACGGTGACGGCGGCAGTCTGTCGCAGGGGCAGTGCCAGCTGCTTTCCATCGCGCGTGCGGCGGTTGCCGATCCGCCGGTTATGATCCTCGATGAGGCGACCAGCTCGATTGATACCCGCACGGAGTCCATCGTGCAGGCCGGCATGGACGGCCTCATGTACGGACGTACGGTGTTCGTTATCGCGCACCGCCTGTCCACGATTCAAAACGCAGACGTTATTATGGTGCTGCAGCTCGGTCATATCATCGAGCGCGGCAACCATGATCAGCTGATCGCGGAACACGGCAAATATTATCAGCTCTATACCGGAGCGTTTGAATTGGAATAAGTGCTTTCTGCTCGAAACCTGCAGAATCAGAACCCGAAACGAAGATTTCGGGTTCTTTTTTGTGCGCAGAAACAGAAAAACCGCCGGCGGCGGTCTATCGGTTGGGCTTCTGCGGCAAAAGAGCCGCTTTCCGCACTTTGCCGTCGTTTTACGCGCTCGAAAGTTGGAATATGCGCTTAATTTTTTTCAAAACGCAATTTCCGCTGTTATTTCCCGCCAAGCGGCACGCCTGCGTTGGGATATACTGGGAAAACAGCAAGGGAGGCGTAACGAAATGGATAAACAAAGGGCAAGGCGGTCCGCGTCGATACCGGTGCGGATCGGGCATGCAGCAGCATGGGCTGCCGGATTATGGAAACAGGAGCATTTGCGGACGCTCATCACAGGCGCACAGCGATTCGTGCTGTGTGCGGTGCTGGCACAGGGAACCATCCTCGGCGGGTACATGCCGTTCGGACTGGCGATGGCGGCGGCCTTGATGGCTCGAGGAGCGGGACTTTCCGCGCTCGGCGGTCTGGTGTGCGGCGTTATGCTGCGCGGCGACGGATTCCACGGCGGTATTTACGCCGCGGCAGCGCTGCTGGTGCTGTGCGTGATGAGCGTGTGCGCCGGTCTGCGGGTGATGTCCGAGCGGTGGTTTGCGCCCTGTGTGGCGACGTTTGCAAGCGCGGCGTGTACATTCGTGTTCCTGCCGCTCGGTGCAGAACTGACCGCACCGGCGGTGCTGACATTCCTGCTCGTGCAGGGCATCACGTTCGGCGTGTGCTGGATGTACGGCGCGGCCTTCGCACCGCCGCGCGACGAAAACGACTGGCGCAGACCGGTAACGCTTTTGGTGCTGACCGCGACCGTGCTTTTATCGCTTTCGGGTATCAATCTGTTCGGTGTGTTCGCTCCCGCGAGAGCGGGGGCGCTGCTGCTTGTGCTGGCGGCGGCGTATCTCGGCGGACCGGCGGCGGGCGCGGCAGCCGGTGTCGCGTTCGGCGCGGCAATGGATCTCAACATCGGCTACGGAGCCTTGTTCACCTGCTGCTACGGTCTGTGTGCGCTCGTTGCCGGACTGTTTCACGACAGCGGCCGCGGCTGGTTTTCGGTCTGTGCGCTCGGCGGCGGACTGTGCGCGGCTATGCTCGGCGTGGAGCATCCGTTGTTCATTCCGCTGATTGCAGAGCTGTTCTGCGCGGTCCTCCTGTTCGTGGCGCTGCCGCCCTTCGTGTGGGAGGCCATCCGGCGCAGCTTGCTGCCGGATACCCTGATGGGCGAAGCCGCCAGTCAGCGCGTGCGCAGACTCGCGGGCACCTGTGCGACCGAGGCGGCGCAGGCGTTCTACGAGCTGTACCTTGCTATGCTGCATGGCGTCAGCGAGGGAAAAGCCGCCGGAGACCGGAATATTCGGGCGGTATTCGACTACGCGAGCGATCATGTCTGCAAAAACTGCATGCTGTGTACGCAGTGCTGGCAGCGGGACTATGTGAGCACGCTGGCGGCGCTCAATGATGTGACCCAGCCGATGCTGCAGCGCGGGCGAGCGGAAATGAGCGATTTTCCCTATCATTTTGCGGCACGGTGTGCGCGCCTGCCCGAGCTGATGCGTGCCATCAACAGTGCGCTGTTTGCGCTGCGCGAACGCGAAAGCCTTCGGCGGCAGCAGGAGGAAAACCAGAGCCTGCTTGCCAGGCAATACGCAGGCATTACGGATATTCTTCGGCAGCTTGGCGCGGAGGTCACGCAGGATGAAACGGCGCAGCCGCTGATGGAGCGGCAGGTGCGCCGGTACGCGGCAGCGTTCGGATGGATCGACCGCGTGTGCGCGGTGCGGGATTCGCAGGGCAGGCTGACCGTTGAGTTATACGGCGAGGGCATTGACGACATCATGAAGCAGGGGGACGGCTTTTCGGCCGGTCTGTCCGCGCTGCTGGGCGTGACGCTGACTGCGCCGGAGAAGAAAAAGGGCAGCCAGGGCATCCACGTTGAGATGCACGAGCGGGCGCCGTACCGTGCGGTGGTCGGTATCGGCCGTCAGCAGAAGGAGGGCGCGTCGGTCTCGGGCGACAACGCGTGCTACTTTCTCACCGACACCGGAACGGCATGCCTGCTCCTGTCGGACGGCATGGGCTCGGGTGCCGCTGCGTCGCGGGACAGCCGCATGCTCATCACCTCGCTCGAGCGGTTCCTGCGTGCAGGCATTTCGGTCGGAGACGCGCTGCACGCGGTCTCTCCGGCGCTGCGCCTGCGGTCAGACGGCATGCGCTTCACCACACTGGACGCATTCACGCTCGACCTGTTCAGCGGACGCGCGGAAAACCTCAAGTGCGGCGCCGCACCGACCTACATGCGGCTGAACGGTCGATGGACCATCCTGCCGGGCACGGCGCTGCCCATCGGTCTGGCGGAGGAGGACGAGCTGGGCGATGCCGTGCCGCTGCAGATGAACGACGGCGATATCGTGGTTCTGCTCTCGGACGGCGTGACCGACGGCACGGACGATAAATGGGTGCGGCAGCTGCTCATCGCGCATGCAGGCGACAGCCCAAAGGAGATCGCGGCACAGCTTGTGAACGAGGCGAAAGGCCGAGGACATGATGACGACCGAACGGTAATGGTCATGAAAATCGAAAAGCTGGAATGAGACTGGTATAAAATCACGAAAGAGGGGAATGATGGAACAAAGAGAGGAGGAATCTGTATGGTACGAGGCGTCAGCCGCCGCGTCATTGTCGTCAAGCCGGAGCAGCCGGCATTGTTCGAGCAGGCTATTTTCCTTGTGCGGGACTACAATGCGCCGCGCGGCGACATGGTGCGCGAGGCCTGCCGCATCGCAAACAGCTATCTGCCGCGCAGACGGCGGTCGAGAAGAAAGGCGGACGGTCTTTCTCTGCTGGCCGGATTCTGCACAGGCGCACTGCTCATCGGCACTATATGGGCGCTGACGGCGCTCGTTTTGTAAACAGATTATAAAATGAGCGGCCGTTCTCTTGTACCCTCCGGTTTTGGTTGGTATACTATAGTATACAGACGGAAATTTCGGTTTTCGCCTACTATAGATCAAACGGAGGCGGCTATTATGACGGCCGAAACCTTTTTTCAGCTGTTCAACCAGTACGGACTGATCCTGGTCTGTGCCGTGGTTTTCTGCGAATATATGAACCTGCCCGGATTTCCGGCAGGCGTTATCATGCCGTGCGTCGGTGTGCTGATTGCCCGGAGCGAGCTGTCGCTGCCGCTGACGGTTTTTCTGAGCGTGATCGCCGGTGTGCTCGGCAGTCTGGTCATCTACGCCGTGTGCTACTGGGGCGGCGAACCGGTGATGGAGAAGCTGTTCGGCAGGAGCAAGAAATTTAAGTCGCTCGTGCGTAAATGCCACGAATTTATCGACGCACAGCATGGGCGTGGACTGGCGATCATCCGTGTGATCCCGTGTATCCGCACCATTGTTTCCATTCCGGCCGGACTGCTCCGGATGCCGGTCAAGTGGTTCGTCGGCTGGTCTGCGGCAGGCATTGCCGTGTGGAATACCGCACTGATCTCGTTCGGCTATTTCTTCAGCGAGAAGATCCTCAGCATGGTCATGTAACCGAATATATCGACAGGGTAAATCCTCGGATTTACCCTGTTTTTGCGTTCTTTGGTCGGAAAATGGGTGAATCCATTCTATACGTTGCATTTGCAGTCGTGTTATGGTAAAATATACACCGTTATATAATGTATAAGACGGAGGAACGATATGCAGATCGGCAACGTAACAATCAACGGAAAACTGGCGCTTGCACCGATGGCAGGCGTGACCGATCTTGCATTCCGCCATATCTGCCGGGAGCACGGCGCGGCGCTGACCGTGACCGAAATGGTCTCCGCAAAGGCGCTGTGCTATCAGGATAAGAAAACGCCGCGTCTGCTTGAACTCGGTGCGGACGAGCATCCGGCGGCTGCTCAGATCTTCGGGCACGAGCCGGACACGATGGCCGAAGGCGCAAAACTCGCACTGGAGAAATCCGGCTGTGATATCATCGACATCAACATGGGCTGTCCGGCGCCGAAGATCGTGAACAACGGTGACGGCTCCGCGCTGATGAAGGAGCCGGAGCTGGCATCCAAGGTGATCGCAGCGGTCGTAAACGCGGTCGATGTGCCGGTAACGGTCAAGTTCCGCAAGGGCTGGGATGAAAAGAGCGTCAACTGTGTGGAATTTGCCAGAATGGCTGAGCAGTCCGGCGCGGCAGCGATCACGCTGCACGGACGCACGCGCTCGCAGCAGTACAGCGGCACCGCCGACTGGGATGCGATTCGTGAAGTCAAGCAGGCGGTTTCCATTCCGGTGTTCGCCAACGGAGATGTGGCCGAACCCGAGGACGCGGTCCGCATTCTCGCGCACACCGGCGCGGATGGCGTGATGATCGGGCGCGGTTCGCTCGGTGATCCGTGGCTGTTCGAGCGGGCGAATGCACTGCTTGAGACCGGCATCTGTCCGGCGCTGCCGCCGTTCGCGGAGCGCATTGACACGGCCGTGCGGCAGATTGAGCTTGCCGCCGAGCAGAAGGGCGAGCATATCGCCATGCTCGAGGCACGCCGACACGTTAACTGCTATCTCAAGCGGGAAAGCGGTGTCAAGACGTTCAAGAACCGCATTTGCGCACTCACCAAGCTGAGTGACCTGTATGAAATTGCAGACGAACTGAAAGCCTTCGTTTCGGCGAAGGAGAACATATAATAAATAAGGTAAGAGAAAGAGAGGGGAGACGCAGTGGACGACAAGCATATTGTGGCGCAGGCGCGGCGCGGCGAGCTTTCCGCCTTTGAGGAGCTGGTAACGCGCTACGAAAAGCGCGTGTATGCGATCGCGCTGCGCTCGTCCGGCTCGCCGGAGGATGCCGCAGATATCACGCAGGAGGTTTTCCTTCGGGCATGGCGCTCGATGAAGGACTTCCGCGGGGACAGCGGCTTTGCGACCTGGCTGTTCCGCATCACGATGAACCAGTGCGTCGATTACGCGCGGCATAAGCAGAGCCAGCCGCCGACGCAGCCGCTCGTGCAGGGCGAGGATGACGAGGAACGCGAACTGCCGCTTCCGGATACGGCTCCATCTCCCGAGGAGCACCTGGAGAACAGCGAGCTGGGACGCGAGCTTGCCGCCGCGCTCGATGAAGTAAGCGACGAGCACCGCAGAATCGTCCTGCTACGGGACGTTTCCGGCATGAGCTACACCGAGATCGCTGAGATACTCGAGGTCAGCGAAGGTACGGTAAAGTCGCGGCTGTCACGCGCACGCATTGCTTTACGCAAAATTTTACTCAAACGAGGGAACCTTTTTCATTTGCCTTCGTCTAAAGATATGGAAGGAGGCGAGGAGCATGAATGAGGAGGAATATTTTGAACAGCTTTGCTCGAACAGTGTGGACGGAACCCTGACCGATTCCGAAAAGCAAAAGCTGGAGGAGCATCTGGCAGAGTGCCCATCGTGCGCCGCGCTGAAAGAGGATCTGAAGCAGATGCACAGTATGCTGGCGGTGGACGAAACCGAGCCGCCGGCCGGACTGCATGACAGCATTATGGAACGTCTGCGGCAGGAGGAAACCGTTCGGGTGGTCGCGCCGCAAAAGCCGATGCGCCGTCTGCCGGTGTTTACGATGGTAGCCGCTGCGGCGGTTGTCGTGCTGGTTGTGCTCGGCGGCGGACTGATGCCCGCGTTCAGTACGGTGGGCAGCGGCAGCACGGCGGCAGCGGATTCCGCTTCGGCGGACGCAGGAGACTGCACGGCGGACGGTGGTATGCAGGATGAGATCGAGCAGTCTGTGCGGGAGAACGCCGATGCATCGAGCGGCGGAGCATCGAATTCGAGCGTGCAGCAGAGCGGCACGGCTTCGCAGAGCACGAACGGCAGCGAATACAGCGGACAGAATGACACCGGCGAGGACTCTGCGGCAAATACGCAGAGCGATGCGGGCATCGATGCCGAGCAGTATGCAGACAGCGATCGGTCGATCGCAGCTCCCGAGCCGATCACGGAGGAGCCGGTACCGGCGCAGGTGCAGACCCGTCCGGTGCTCACGCTGCCGCAAAGTCTGCACGGCGCACACACCGCGTACTGCTATGTGGCCACCGGCGGCAGCAGCCTGCCGGATATCGATGGTGAGCTGCTCGCGCAGGAGAACGGCGTTTCGTGGTTCCGGCTGGACAACAGTATGGAAACGCTCGAAAAGACTCTGCAGACAGTAGAACAGGCAGGCTGCACGGTGACTGCCTATGATAAGGTTGATCTGACGATCGACAGCCATGCAGATTCGTGGATCTTAGCGGTTGTTACCGGTTGAGATTGGGCAAAACAGACCTGAAACGATGGTTTTCGGGTCTGTTTTTGTGCATAACGCGAAAAATTCCGATTTACACAAAAAATCGCTGAAAATTTTGTGCAAACACTTGACTTTCCCATGAAAGTATTGTATTATGTATAAGCACTTGCGAGAGCAAGTTAAAACGCGATGATACCGGAGATTGCTGCTGTGAGCAGGTAACTTCGGTGGAGTAGGTCCGACAATCGGGCGGTTGAGATAACTGCTATCAGCTGAATTCAGATATTCAGCAAAAACGCAATGTTCATGCGTAAATTCGGGACTCGCGGCGCGTGCGCCGTCAAGCCGATGGTTTGAACCACTTACGTTTCTTATCGTGACCGGATTGTTGCGCTGCGGAGTCAGTGCGCCCGGTTATTTTCATGCCCGTTGCGTGATACGCACGGCGGAGTTGCAGTTTCTCTCCGTAGCGAGTCAAAACATTATTTAATGTATGGCACACATACGAGGAGGAAATTCCACAATGGCAAACGCACAGAAGATTCGCATTCGCCTGAAGGCGTATGATCACGAGCTGATCGACCAGTCCGCAGAGAAGATCATCGAGACCGCTAAGCGCAACGGCGCTAAGGTTTCCGGCCCGATCCCGCTGCCGACCGAGAAGCAGATCGTTACCATCCTGCGTGCTGTTCACAAGTACAAGGATTCTCGTGAGCAGTTCGAGCGCCGCACCCACAAGCGCCTGATCGACATCATCAACCCGAATCAGGCTACCATCGAGGCTCTGACCACTCTCGACCTGCCGGCTGGCGTCGAGTTCGAGGTTAAGCTCTAATTTAAGTTAACAAGCTGACCGGATTAACCCACCGGCGGTTTGAAGCCCTGCCGCGACACGCGCGGCGAGGTCATGTTGGCGGTCAAATGCCGTCAACCAATAACCTTTAAGGAGGAAAAACAAATGCTGAACAAAGCAATCATCGGCAAGAAGGTCGGTATGACCCAGATCTTCAATGCTGACGGCAAGGTTATCCCCTGCACCGTAATCGAAGCAGGTCCTTGCGTTGTAACTCAGCTCAAGACCGAAGAGAAGGACGGCTACAATGCTGTACAGTTCGGTTTTGAGGATGTTAAGGAAGCTCGCCTGAACAAGCCCCAGAAGGGTCACCTGAAGAAGGCTGGCGACTCCCTGAAGAAGTACCTGAAGGAGTTCCGTTTTGAGGACTGCACTCCGTTCCAGCTCGGCGATGTTGTTAAGGCTGACATGTTCGTTACCGGCGATTATGTTGACGTTACCGGCACTTCCAAGGGCAAGGGCTACGCTGGCGTAATCAAGCGCTTCAACGCATCCCGCCTGAAGGAAACCCACGGTACCGGCCCTGTACACCGCCATGCGGGTTCTATGGGCGCTTGCTCTGATCCGTCCAAGATCATGAAGGGCAAGATGATGCCGGGTCACATGGGCGCTGAGCAGGTTACTGTTCAGAACCTGGACGTTGTAAAGGTTGACGCTGAGCTTAACCTGATCGCCGTTTGCGGCGCAGTTCCGGGCCCGAAGGGCGGCATCGTAGTGCTGAAGAACACCGTTAAGAACAACAAGGTTGCCAAGGGCGAGGCTGGCATCAGCAAGAACCCGCAGAAGGCTTCCGCAAGAAAGTAAGGGAAGGAGGAGCAAATCATGCCTACAGTAGCAGTTTTTGATATGACCGGTAAGAAGACCGGCGAGATGGAGCTGAACGCGGCTGTTTTCGGTATCGAGCCGAACATGACCGTTGTACACGCTGCAGTAAAGAATTATCTGGCTAACCAGCGTCAGGGCACTCAGTCCACGCTGACCCGCGCCGAGGTTCGTGGCGGCGGCATCAAGCCGTGGCGTCAGAAGGGCACCGGCCGTGCTCGTCAGGGTTCTATCCGCTCTCCGCAGTGGACCCATGGTGGTATTGCCCTCGGCCCGAAGCCCCGTTCCTACAACTACAGCCTGACCAAGAAGACCAAGCGTCTGGCTATGCTGTCCGCTCTGTCTGCAAAGGCAGCAGCAGGCGAGATCATCGTAATCGATGGCCTGGATATGGGCGAGATCAAGACCAAGTCCTTCGTTGGTTTCCTGAACGCAGTTGAGGCAACCGGCAAGAGCCTGGTAGTTACTCCGGAAGTTCGCACTAACGTAGTTAAGTCTGCGGCAAACATCCCGGGCGTACGCACCACGATCGCGTCTACCCTCAATGTATACGACATCCTCAATGCTGACAAGTTCATCATCGACAAGGCAGCAGTTGAGAAGCTGCAGGAGGTATACGCATAATGAAGTACGCATACGACATTATCAAGAAGCCGATCATCACTGAGCGTTCTATGATGGGCGCACAGGACAACAAGTACACCTTCGAAGTAGCGATCGATGCCGGCAAGGTAGAGATCAAGAAGGCTGTAGAGGAGATCTTCGGCGTTAAGGTTGCCAAGGTTAACACCATCAAGCTGCCGGGCAAGTGGAAGCGCATGGGCGTTCACGTTGGCAAGCGTTCCGACATCAAGAAGGCGATCGTAACCCTGACCGCTGACTCCAAGAAGATCGAGATCTTCGAGAACATGATGTAAATATTCTAAGGGGGAATCCTTCCCCCTTAGATACCGAAAAAGTTCCCTTCAGAAACTTTTTCGGATAACCCCCTCTCGAATGAATACATTCGAGAACGCGCCTCTAAGGCGCGGGCAGTGGTGTAAAAGTACGGCGCAGCCGCACTTTTACGAACACCCCTGCGGGGTGATTAACAACTCATTCAAAACTGTAGTTTTGAATGAAGCATTTGTATGGGGAAGCCACCCCGATAATAACGTATCAAGGAGTTGAAATTCCAAATGGCTATCAAGACTTTCAACCCGACGACGCCCTCGCGCAGAAATATGACTGTGCTTTCCTACAAGGGTCTGTCTAAGGTGAAGCCCGAGAAGAGCCTTCTCGAAAAGGTCAAGAAGACCGCTGGCCGCAACAGCTACGGCCGCATCACCGTTCGCCACATCGGCGGCGGCAACAAGAAGAAGTACCGTATCATTGACTTCAAGCGTCAGAAGCTCGACGTTTACGCCGAGGTTAAGACCCTGGAGTATGATCCGAACCGTTCCGCTAACATCGCTCTCGTTCAGTACGAGGACGGCGAGAAGGCATATATCCTCGCTCCCGAGGGCCTGAAGATCGGCGACAAGGTCGTTTCTTCCAAGGATGCCGACATCAAGCCCGGCAACTGCCTGCCGGTTGAGAACATTCCGGTTGGTACCATGATCCACAACATCGAGCTGTACCCGGGCAAGGGCGCACAGCTGGTTCGTTCCGCAGGCGTCGGCGCTCAGCTGATGGCTAAGGAAGGCGGCAAGGCAATGGTTCGTCTGCCCTCCGGTGAGCTGCGTTACGTCCGTCTGGACTGCAAGGCTACCATCGGCGTTGTTGGTAACTCTGATCATTCTAACGTACAGCTGGGTAAGGCTGGCCGTACCCGTCATCTGGGTATCCGCCCGACCGTTCGTGGTTCTGTAATGAACCCGTGTGATCACCCGCACGGCGGCGGCGAAGGCAAGAGCCCGATCGGTCGTCCGTCTCCGGTTACCCCGTGGGGCAAGCCGGCTATGGGTTACAAGACCCGCAAGAAGAACCACCGCACCGACAAGCAGATCGCTCGTCGTCGCAACGGCAAGTAAGAAAGGAGTTATCTTAATATGGGCAGAAGTGTTAAGAAAGGCCCTTTTGTGGCTCC
The DNA here is from genome assembly GCF_003480365.1 of Butyricicoccus sp. AM32-19. Classification (NCBI taxonomy): domain Bacteria; kingdom Bacillati; phylum Bacillota; class Clostridia; order Eubacteriales; family Butyricicoccaceae; genus Butyricicoccus; species Butyricicoccus sp. AM32-19. The sequence goes on from NZ_QUIX01000001.1 coordinate 376,359, forward strand.
TGAGCTTATCAAAAGAGTCGTTGAAATGAACGAAAAGGGCGAGAAGAAGGTCCTCAAGACCTGGTCCCGCGCTTCCACGATCTTCCCTGAGTTCGTCGGTCATACTATCGCAGTACACGACGGCCGCAAGCACGTTCCGGTATACGTTACCGAGGACATGGTTGGTCACAAGCTGGGCGAGTTTGCTCCCACCCGTACCTACAAGGGTCACGCGGGCAGCAAGACCTCCAATAACGGCAAGTAAGGAGGAGTTAAAGTAACATGGAAGCAAGAGCTATTGTACGCAACGTACGCATGACCCCGCGAAAGATCAAGCTGATCTGCGATCTGATCCGCGGCAAGGATGCGGGCGAAGCTATGGCCATCATCATGAATACCCCCAAGGCAGCATGCGAGCCGATGGAGAAGCTCCTCAAGAGCGCAGTTGCCAATGCCGAGAACAATCACGGCATGAACACCGACAAGCTTTACGTTAAGGAAGTTCACGTCGGTCCCGGTCCGATCATGAAGCGCGTTATGCCGCGTGCACAGGGCCGTGCATTCAGAATCCTCAAGAGAACCTCGCACGTAACGCTGGTTCTTGGCGAGAAAGAATAAGGGAGGGTAATCAATGGGCCAGAAAGTAAATCCGAACGGTCTCCGTGTCGGCGTTATCAAGAATTGGGATTCCCGTTGGTTCGCTAAGGACAATGTGTTCGGCGACCTCCTCGTGGAAGACTACGAGATCCGTAAGGATCTGAAGAAGCGTCTGTACGACGCAGGCGTTCCGGCGATCGAGATCGAGCGCAAGAACGACGAAATCAAGATCATGATCCAGTGCGCACGTCCCGGCATGGTTGTCGGCCGCGGCGGCGAGGACATCAAGAAGCTCGAAGAAGAGCTGACCAAGAAGTACGGCAAGAAGGTTCGCTGCTCTATCATCGAGATCAAGAACCCGGACACCAACGCTACCCTGGTTGCTGAGAACATTGCAGCTCAGCTCGAGAAGCGCATCGGTTTCCGCCGTGCAATGAAGCAGTCCATGGGCCGTGCAATGCGCATGGGCGCCAAGGGCATCAAGGTTTCCTGCGGCGGCCGTCTGGGCGGCGCGGAAATCGCACGCACCGAGCATTACCACGAGGGCACCATTCCGCTGCAGACCCTGCGTGCGGACATCGACTATGGTTTTGCTGAAGCTGCGACCACCTACGGCCGCATCGGTGTTAAGGTATGGATCTACAAGGGTGAGGTTCTCCACGGCGGTCCGCGTCTGGGTCGCTCCATTGAAGCTCCGAAGCCGGCATTCGAGCGCCGCGATCGTCGCGGTGACCGTCGCGGCCGTCGTGACTTCAACCGTGGCGAGCGTCGTGCTCCCCGTCAGGAAGGAGGCAACCGTTAATGCTGCTCCCTAAGAGAGTTAAGTATCGTCGCGTTCATCGCGGCCGTATGACCGGCAAGGCTACCCGCGGTAACTTCGTATCGAACGGTGAGTTCGGTATCCAGGCTACCGAGCCGTGCTGGATCACCTCGAATCAGATCGAGGCAGCCCGTATCGCTATGACCCGTTACACCAAGCGTGGCGGTCAGGTATGGATCAAGATTTTCCCCGACAAGCCGGTTACCAAGCATCCGGCTGGTGCTCGAATGGGTTCCGGTAAGGGCGCACCCGAGTACTGGGTTGCAGTAGTTAAGCCGGGCCGTGTACTGTTTGAGATCGCAGGCGTTTCCGAGGAAGTTGCTCGTGAGGCACTGCGTCTGGCAAGCCACAAGCTGCCCTGCAAGACCAAGTTCGTTGCCCGTGAGAAGAATGGCGGTGAAGCATGATGAAGGCATCTGAGATCAGAGAACTGACGGCTGAGGAGCTGTCTGCAAAGCTCGGTGAGCTGAAGAAGGACCTCTTCAACCTCCGTCTGCAGCTCGCTACCAATCAGCTCGACAACACCAACAAGATCAATGAAGTCAAGCACGACATTGCTCGTATCAATACCGTTATCCGCGAGAAGCAGATCGCGGAGAAGGCATAAGGGAGGGAAACGAATATTATGAGCGAAAGAGCATTACGCAAAACGCGAGTAGGCAAGGTCGTTTCCGATAAGATGGATAAGACCATTGTCGTAGCAATTGAGGATCGTGTAGCACATCCTCTGTACAAGAAGGTTATTCCGCACACCTATAAGCTGAAGGCACACGACGAGAACAACGAGTGTGGCATCGGTGATAAGGTTAAGGTGATGGAGACCCGTCCGCTGTCCAAGGACAAGCGCTGGCGCCTGGTCGAGATCATCGAGAAGGCAAAGTAAGGAGGAGAGCACATGGTTCAGCAGGAAAGCTTTCTGCGTGCAGCTGACAACAGCGGCGCAAAGGAACTGAAGGTAATCCGTGTTCTCGGCGGCTCCGCACGCAAGTACGGCAACATCGGTGACGTAGTTGTTTGCTCGGTGCGCAAGTGCACCCCGGGCGGCGGCGTAAAGAAGGGCGATGTCGTTAAGGCAGTTATCGTCCGCACCGTTAAGGGCCTGCGCCGCGCTGACGGCAGCTATATCCGCTTTGACGAGAACGCTGGCGTTATCATTCGTGATGACAAAAACCCCCGCGGCACCCGTATCTTTGGGCCTGTCGCTCGTGAGCTGCGTGACAAGGATTACATGAAGATCCTGTCGCTTGCTCCGGAAGTACTGTAAGGAGGTCGCCAACAAATGAACAATTTGCACGTTAAGACGGGCGACACCGCAGTCGTTCTTTCCGGCAAGGAAAAGGGCAAGCGCGGCAAGATCCTGTCCGTAAACCCGAAGAAGGGTATGGTAGTAATCGAAGGTGTGAACATGATCAAGTGCCACACCAAGCCCCGCCGTCAGGGTGAAACCGGCGGCATCATCGAGCGCGAGGGTGCGCTGCGTGCCTGCAAGGTAATGCGCGTATGCCCGAAGTGCGACAAGCCGACTCGTGTAGCGCACAAGTTCACCGAGAACGGCACTAAGCTGACGGTGTGCAAGCACTGCGGCGAAACGCTTTAAGAAGAGGAGGTTGCAATAAATGGTTCCGAATATGAAAGCAAAGTATACTGCGGAAGTTGCGCCTGCTCTGATGAAGAAGTTTCAGTACGAGAGCGCAATGCAGATCCCGAAGCTCGACAAGATCGTAATCAACGTCGGCTGCGGTAAGGAAGCAAACGGTAACTCCAAGGTTATCGAGGCTATTGTCCGTGATATCACCCTGATCTCCGGCCAGAAGCCGATCATCACCCACGCTAAGAAGTCCATCGCAAACTTCAAGCTGCGTGACGGCATGCCGGTAGGCGTTAAGGTAACCCTGCGCCGTGACCGTATGTGGGAGTTCCTGGATCGTCTGTTCAACGTAGCTCTGCCGCGTGTACGCGACTTCCGCGGCATCAACGGCAACGCATTTGACGGCCGTGGCAACTACGCTCTGGGTCTGAACGAGCAGCTGATCTTCCCGGAAATTTCCTATGATCAGATCGACAAGATCCGCGGCATGAACATCGTTATCTGCACCACTGCAAATACCGATGAAGAAGCAAAGGAGCTGCTTACTCTGATGGGCGCTCCGTTTGAGAAGTAAGGAGGAGAAGTTAAATGGCTAAGAAGTCGATGGTTCTCAAGCAGCAGGCTAAGCCGAAGTTCTCCAGCCGAGCTTACAACCGCTGCAAGATCTGCGGCCGTCCGCACGCTTACCTGCGTGATTTCGGTATCTGCCGTATCTGCTTCCGCGAGCTGGCTTACAAGGGCCAGATCCCGGGTGTCCGCAAGGCATCCTGGTAAGGAAGAGCGATTTCAAAAAGGAACCCGTAAGGGTTCCTTTTTTTATGCTTTAACGGTGGGCAGAGACCATTTCTGCACCGACTGATCGGGGCACGCGAACTGCGTAAGCGGGTTCGCCCCTAACGGGCGGCAGCCTTTTTCAGCACCGGCTGAGCGGGGTACGCGAACTGCCGCAGGCGTGTTCGCCCTTTCCGGGCGGGGAGTTTTTCGCTGCACCTCAGCGGGGGATTCGCCGTCTGCGGACGGCGGGAACGTGCCGCGCCCCGCGGCAGGGGCAAAAAGGAAGGGACACCTGCGGTTTCCCTTCCTCTTTGAACTCCTGCCTTTCCCTTATTTGTTAGCCTGGCGCAGACCAGAGACCGGCGACCGCTCCGAAAAAGGGAACGGCAGTCGGGTGACCGTTGTGTGTCTTTCGTGAAATGTTCGCAATTCACAGATAGCGTACTGCTACACAGATGGTTTTATCAGCGCAGGCGCGACATGCCCGTGTCGCGCAATTCGTTTGTGCGTTATTACGGATAGTTCCTGCGGGTAATACATGAGGGTAAATGTTATCGTAGGGCGGGGTGCCCTCACCCCGCCGTTTTTAACGATCTGCTGTTATTTATATACGGTGAGGCGGTCGTTTCAGTATGAAAAAATCGTAATATATTGACTATTAAAACGAAAATCTCGTAGTTGCCTCTTGCATTTTCCCGCAAAATGTGTTTTAATTATTCTGTTATAAATATTTCAATGCGATGAGCAGGAAAAGTAACGCTGTGTTCCTCTTTCTCAGAGAGAACGGTCCCATGGCTGCAAGCCGTTTATCGAGGTATGGCGCGAAGTTCCCCTGTGAGCACCGGTGCTGAATAGATGCAGTAGGCGCCGGCGAAGTAACGCTCCGTTACCGGCGTTCAATGAGTGCCCGATTTTTTTTCGGGAATCAGGGTGGTACCACGGAAGTTTTACGCCTTTCGTCCCTAATTTTAGAGGGATGAAAGGCGTTTTTTGTTTCATTAGGAATTACTAACTACTAATTGGTATAAGAGACCATCCCTTATATACAAGCCAAAGAAGGAGAATTGGTATGAAAGAAAAGCTGCAAGGCATTTTGCAGACCGCGAAGGAGCAGCTCGCTGCCGCGAAGGATTCGCGCGCGCTGGACGAGGCCCGTGTTAAGTTCCTCGGCAAAAAGGGTGAGCTGACCGCGCTGCTCAAGGGCATGAAGGACGTTGCCGCAGAGGAGCGTCCGGTTGTTGGTCAGCTGATCAACGACGTTCGTGCGGAGATCGAAACCATCATTGACAAGCAGAAGAAGCTGATCGAGCAGGCTGCGCTCGAGAAGAAGCTGGAGGCGGAGACTATCGACGTTACCCTGCCGGGTGAGGACGTTGTCATCGGCAAGAAGCATCCGCTGAACATCGTGCTCGACGAGTTCAAGGAGATTTTCCTCGGTCTGGGCTTCTCGATCGCTGAGGGTCCGGAGGTTGAGCTGGATCACTACAACTTTGAGGCGCTAAACATTCCGAAGGATCATCCGGCACGCGACACGCAGGATACCTTCTATATTTCGGATAATGTTGTGCTCCGCACGCAGACCTCTCCGATGCAGGTCCGCACGATGGAAAAGCGCAAGCCGCCGATCCGCATTATCGCGCCGGGCCGTGTTTACCGTTCGGACGCCGTTGATGCAACCCACTCTCCGCTGTTCCATCAGATCGAGGGTCTGGTTGTCGATAAGGGCATCCGCATGAGCGACCTGAAGGGCATTCTCGAGCTGTTCGCAAAGAAGCTGTACGGCGAGGACACGGTTGTTCGTTTCCGTCCGCATCACTTCCCGTTCACCGAGCCGTCTGCGGAGATGGATATCCAGTGCTACCGCTGCCACGGTGAAGGCTGCCCGCTCTGCAAGGGCGAGGGCTGGATCGAGATCCTCGGCTGCGGCATGGTTCACCCCAAGGTGCTTGAGATGAGTGGTATCGACCCGAATGAATACTCCGGCTACGCCTTCGGCATCGGTCTGGAGCGTATGGTTATGGGCCGCTTCAAGATCGACGATATCCGTCTGTTCTATGAGAACGACGTTCGATTCCTGCACCAGTTCTAAACCTGCACCCGTAGGGCGGGATGACCTCATCCCGCCGCACTCTCCCGCATGTTACAAGCGATACGTATTATCGTAGGGCGCGACGACCCCGGCGCGCCGCTCGTAAGTATATGCAGGCGGCAAATACGGCGCGCTGAGTCGTCGCGCCCTACGGACAACAATAACACCAAAAGGAGTGTTCCTATCAATGAAACTGCCATTATCCTGGCTTTCGGATTATACCGATATGAACGGCATCACCCCGAAGGAGTATGATGCCAAGCTGACTATGTCCGGCTCCAAGGTCGAGGAGGTTTACTATCTCGGCGCGGAGATCGACAACGTTGTGACCGGCAAGATCCTCGAGGTTGTCGATCACCCGGATTCCGACCATCTGAAGATCTGCCAGCTCGATGTCGGCAAGGAGGAGCCGGTGCAGATCGTCACCGGCGCACCCAATGTAACGCCTGCGTCCGTTGGCGAGATCTGCCCGGTCTGCCTGCACAAGTCCACCCTGCCGGGCGGCGTGAAGATCACCAAGGGCAAGCTGCGCGGCGTGCCGTCCAACGGCATGATGTGCTCGTTCCAGGAGCTGGGTCTGTCCCACGGCTGCGTACCGTATGCGTGCGAGAACGGCATCCTGTTCCTGCCGGCCGGCACCCCGGTTGGCGAGGACATCAAGAAGGTGCTCGGTCTGGACGACTGGGTTTCCGATTTCGAGATTACGTCCAACCGCCCGGACTGCCTGAGCGTGATCGGTCTGGCCCGCGAGACTGCGGCTACCTTCGACCGTCCGTTCAGTGTCAAGACCCCGGAGGTAAAGGGCGTTGGCGGCGATATCAACGAGTATATGTCGGTTGAGGTCAAGGATACCGACCTGTGCCCGCGCTACACCGCCCGCATTGTCAAGAATATCAAGATCGAGCCGTCTCCGGCGTGGATGCGCGAGCGTCTGCACGCCTGCGGCGTTCGTCCGATCAACAATATCGTTGATATCACCAACTATGTTATGCTCGAGTACGGCCAGCCGATGCATGCGTTCGACTACAAGTGCCTGTCCGATGGCCGCATTGTTGTCCGCCGTGCCCGCAACGGTGAGTCCATCCAGACTCTGGACGGCGTGGATCACGACCTGAGCGATAAGATGCTCGCCATCTGCGACAACGACAAGCCGGTTGCTGTTGCAGGCGTTATGGGCGGCGCAAACTCCGAGATTATGGACGACACCAAGACCGTCGTTTTCGAGTCCGCAAACTTCCACGGCGCTACCGTTCGTATCACCGCAAAGGCGCTCGGTATGCGTACCGAGGCTTCCGGCCGCTTTGAAAAGGGCCTTGACCCGCGCATGACCCTCGATGCGGTCAACCGTGCGTGCGAACTGATCGAGATGCTCGGCGCAGGCGAGGTCGTTGACGGCATTATCGACGTTGACAACTCCGACCCGAACCACAAGCGTCTGCCGTTTGAGCCGGACAAGATGAACGCGCTGCTCGGTCTGGAGCTGTCCACGGAGGAGCAGGTAAAGCTGCTCGAGAAACTGGGCTTCAAGATCGAGAACAACGAGGTCGTTGTGCCGTTCTTCCGCACCGACATCAACCGTATGTGCGACGTAGCCGAGGAGGTTGCCCGCATGTACGGCTACGACAAGATTCCGACCACGCTGTATGCCGGTGAGATGGTACAGGGTGAGTTCACGCCGGCTCAGCAGGCGGAGCGCGCTGCCGCGCTGGTTTGCCGCGAGGCGGGCTTTGACGAGTCCATGAGCCACTCGTTCATCTCTCCGAAGTTCTACGACATGATCGGCTGGGACGAGAACGACCCGCGCCGTATCTCCACCACCATCCTCAATCCGCTTGGTGAGGATTTCAGCGTAATGCGTACCACCGTGCTGCCGTCCATGCTGGATAATCTGGCGCACAACCACGCACACCGCAACCCGACCGCTTCGCTGTACGAGCTGGGCACCATCTACACCCCGACCGTCAAGGACGGCAAGGCTGACCCGGACGTACTGCCGCACGAGGAGAAGATCCTGACCCTCGGCAGCTACGGCCGCCTGTCCTTCTTCCAGTTCAAGGGCGTAATCGAGGCGCTGCTGCGTGAGCTGAACATTAAGGGCGCGTCCTTTGCTCCCGAGAAGGCCAACCTGTCCTACCACCCGGGCCGCTGTGCCAAGGTGCTCATTGACGGCAAAGAGATCGGCGTATTCGGCACCATTCATCCGACCGTTGCCGCACGCTACGGTCTGTCCGGCGAGGTGCTCGCTGCCGAGCTGCAGATGGACGCGCTGCTGGCCGCCATCGACCCGGAGAAGCTGTATCATCCGCTGCCCAAGTTCCCGGCATCCACCCGCGATATCGCGGTTCTGGTTGACGATGCCGTTCCGGCGGCTTCCATGCAGGCCGCTGTTGAGAAGGCGGCGGGCAAGCTGCTCGAATCCGTCAAGCTGTTTGACGTTTACAAGGGCAAGGGCATCCCGGAGGGCAAGAAGTCCGTGGCATATTCGCTGTCCCTGCGCGCACCCGACCGTACCCTCACCGACGAGGAGTGCGACAAGGCAATGCGTGCCGCTATCTCGGCACTTGAGACCGAGTTCGGCGCTCAGCTGCGCGGTTAAGTTTCCGAAAAAGTACAAAAAGAGCAGATACGAAAGTATCTGCTCTTTCTTTATGGTTTTATAATGCGTTATCCGAGAGAACCGTCCGGATTGACAGAATCCCAGTCATTGGAATAATCATGCTGCGTCCATTCGACGATTTTGTCGCCTGCAGGCGGCGTGTTCTTCGGCTCGACACTGGATTCGGTCGTGGTCAGTGTGATATCGAGCGACAGAATGCCGGTGTTCTTGGTGTGGTAGGTCACGTTCAATTTGCAGTTCTGCACACTGCCGGAGAACGTCAGAACGGTTTTGGTGGTGTTCCAGCTATCGGAGCGGCTTTCAAGCGTGCCCGAGAACGAGCCGTCCGCCGTGTTCAGCGTGTAGCTGCCGGTCATGGTTTGCCCGTAGTCGTCATTCTGTTTGTCGAGCTTTGCCGTGCAGCGCGAGCCGCTTGCGGTGAATTGTTCATCGCCCAGCAGGTCGTTCAGGCGGTTTACGTTATTCTTTATGTTGCGATAAAAATCCTCCCAGCCAAGCTCATATGCGGTCACGTTGGATTCGTTCGAGGCAACGATGCTTTCGCCCACCGAGGTAAAGGTATTGTTCTTCAAAATCTTCAGATTTTCGCTGAACAGAGCGCCGAATGTGCTGTCCGCCCAGTTGATGTGCAGCCACGCGCCGTTCGACAGCGCCTTGAGATTGGCGTCGCCCGTTTCGTCCATCGCCAGAATCTTCGCCACGGCAGGGCACTTCAAATACAGGTCGCCGCTGTCTGCGCTGCATAGGAGCTCGAGCTTGACATTGCTCAGCGCACTGCGCAGGAGCGCTGCCTGTGCGGCGGTGAGTACGTCATCCGCCTGCGAATCGCCGAGGAAATAAGACGCCAGCACGCGCAGATCGACCGTCACGGTCGCCTCAATGGCTTGTCCGTTCGCCAGAATTTCGGCTTTGACATCGACCTTGTAATCCTTGTTGCCGTCGATGGTGTCGAAGGCGGTATACGCCGCGCCGATCGTCGCCACCGTGCGCAGTGTCTTGGCGTTTTCGGTGGACGGCTGTGCCTTGATCCACTTGTTGAGTACGGTAAACTTGCTGTCAATGTCGTTTACAAGCGCCGCGCGGTCATACAGCACGGCGGTCTGCATATCCTGATCCCACTGCACGGTCAGTCCGAACGCTTCCGCGAAAAAGCGCACCGGAACATAGGTGCGTCCGCCTTTTTTGTACGGCGCGGTATCAAGCTGCACGATTTTGACGGTTTTGCCCGCGCTGTCCGTGACGGTAAGCTGCTTGCCGTCGAGCGCGAACGACAGCGTTTCGCCGTCCTTTTTCGCGGTGATTTTTCCGGCGTCATATGTGACCTCGGCGCCGAGCACTTCGGCAATGGCGCGGAAGGGAACCATCACGCGCCCGTTTACCTTTTCCGGCTGTGCGTCCGCAAAGTGGACATACGCGCCGTTGAGCTGCACGGAAGGCTGACAGCGGAGTTTGTATTCCTCGGCGATTGTCATGTTGTACGCCGTTGCACGATAGCATTCCTCTAAGTCATCATTCCACCCAAGGGACATATCCTCCAGACTGCCATAACCCCAGTAATCGACTGCGATATTGGGATCCTTGAGGATGGCTTCCCAGTGCTGTCGATAATGGTCGCTGAGCGTATCATAATCGAAAATGCCGTAGCCCGGTCCCTCATCCATGTACTCCTCAGCGCTGTCACACCCGAACTGCTTGTACATCGGCGGGGTGGTGTCCAGCGCAAGCGCGCTCGGCGCAGAGCCTGCCAGCAGCAGTGCCGCCAGTGCCGCAGAGGCAAATCGTTTCATCTTTTTCATGTCGTAACCCCCTCATGTTGGTGTTACTACCATTGTACAGGAAATCGGTAGGGGTTGTCTACCTGTAACCTGACGCAAATTGGCAGAGAAAAATCGGCATATTGCCCATGCAGCCGCATAGGGTAGAGCAAGGGAGGGCACTGCTATGTTTATCACGATCACACGCACGGGTCTGCGCCGAATCGGTGTGGGACTTAGCGCTTTTGCGGTTCTGACTGCGGTTTTCATTCTGTTTCCGCGCGAAAATACTGAGCCAACAGCCGCCGAACAGGCGGTTCCCGCGTCTGTCAGTGACTGGGGATTATCGTTCCAGACCGAGGGACAGCCGCCGGTCGGCAATGTCTCCGCCGAGGAACTGCGGCAGTACAACGCGTTTTACGTCGGTGATACGAGCAAAAAGACCATCTACCTGACATTCGACGCGGGCTACGAGAACGGCTGCACGCCTGCTATTCTGGATGCGCTCAAAAAGCATAACGCGCCTGCCTGCTTTTTCGTGGTGGGAAACTTTATTGATACCGCACCGGATCTCGTAAAGCGCATGGCCGCAGAAGGGCATATTGTGGGCAACCATACGCTGCACCATCCGGATATGTCCGGCATTGCGGATAAGAGCGCGTTTACGGCGGAGCTGAACGGTCTTGAGGAGAAATACACCGCGCTGACCGGTCAGCCGATGCAGAAATTTTATCGTCCGCCGCAGGGCAAGTTCAGTGAGGAGAATCTCCGGCAGGCGCAGGAGCTGGGGTATACCACGGTTTTCTGGTCGCTCGCGTATGTGGACTGGTATACGGATAATCAGCCGACCGATGAGCAGGCATTCTCCAAGCTGCTTCCGCGGATACATAACGGGGCCATCGTGCTGCTGCATTCCACCAGTGAGACCAATGCGAGGATTCTCGATGAATTGCTGACCAAGTGGGAGAGTGCGGGTTATGCCTTTGGCTCGTTGACAGACCTTACATCCGGCTAAACCGTAGGGTGTGACAAGGTGAATTGCCCGAAGGGCAAGAGAAGGTGCCATGGGGTACGACTCGGCGCACCGCATGTAACGATTGGTATGCGTTATCCCGTAGGGGAGCACAGTGTGCTCCCACGCAATACCAAATCACACGGTTCTCGGGCGAACACTGTTCGCCCCTACGGTTACGCAGCTGCAGATCGAGGTCGGCGCACCCTACGGGAAAACGATATGGTAAAATAAAACCCTCTCTGGATTTTCAGAGAGGGTTTTGTGCATTGTTTGCTTTTACGGCATCATGGTGCGGCCTTCAAACTCGGCGCGGCGCTTGATGTCCTTCATGACGGTATCGAACTGGTTGAGGTCGAGCGACTGCGCACCGTCGCAGAGGGCGTGTGCGGGATCGTTATGCGCCTCGATGATCAGGCCGTCAGCACCGGCAGCGATGGCTGCGCGGGACAGCGGCTGCACCATATCACGGCGGCCTGCTGCGTGGGACGGGTCGATGATGATGGGCAGGTGGCTGAACATTTTAACCAGCGGAACAGCGGAGATATCCAGATTATTGCGGATCAGCTTCTCAAAGGTACGGATGCCGCGCTCGCACAGGATAACATTGGTATTGCCGCCTGCGAAAATGTACTCGGCAGCCATGAGGAACTCCTCCATGGTGGCGGACAGACCGCGCTTGAGGAGGATCGGCTTGTTGCAGCGGCCCAGCTCCTTCAGCAGCATGAAGTTCTGCATATTGCGGGCGCCAAGCTGGATGATATCCACATCCGCGAACAGATCGAGGTGCTTTTCGCTCATGATCTCGGTGACGATCGGCAGACCGGTCTGACGCTTTGCCTCGAGCAGCAGCTTGAGACCCTCGGCCTCCAGACCCTGGAACGAGTACGGGGAGGTACGCGGCTTGAATGCGCCGCCGCGCAGGAAGGATGCACCGGCAGCCTTGACGCGCTCGGCACACTCGACGATCTGTGCTTCGTTCTCGACCGAGCACGGACCTGCCATAACATTGAAGTAGCCGGTGCCGATCTTGCGGCCCGCAACCTCGATGATCGTGTCCTCGGGATGGAATTTGCGGTTGACGGCCTTAAACGGCTCGGTCACGCGCTGTACACGCTCGACCACGTCATACGCCATAATGTCCCTTTCATCGAGCCGGGTCGTGTCGCCCATCAGGCCCAGGATGGTGGTGTCTGCGCCCTCAGAATAGTTGATCCGCAGCCCCATATCCGTGAAATGCTGCATCAGTTTTTCGACATGTCCTTTGTCGCTGTTTTGTTTGAGTACAACGATCATTTCAGTTCACTCCTTCACAATGTGATAAATTTTAAGTAGAATTCGATATACGCTTAAGGCAATACCGCACAATTAAGGCGGCGGCTCCTCGCGCAGGCTCCGGTCGCGCTGCCGCGGTGCTTTGCGGAAATTTTGTGTCCTGACTTTGTTGCAATTTCACGGTAATACATCAAGTATTACCGCAAAACTGTGCCTCGTCAGTACGCAAAATTTACTCGCAAATCACTCTTGTTCAATTATGTGGTATTGCCTTTATTTTTTCAGCTTTTTTACAGCGTACGATTTGAAGTATACCATATCAGAGGGCAAAAAGAAAGAGCGATTTACGACAAATCGCCCTTTGATTTCCCACGCTTTTTGCACATGGTTGCATTCTGCTAACCGGATGCTTACGATGCGTTTGCCGCCTCATCGGCCTTCAGCTCCTTGTATTTGGCGGTTACTGCGCTGCAGAATTCATCCCAGCGGCCGCTGTTGATGAGGGTGGACGGGCAGATTTTGCCCGAAAAGTCCTGATGCTTTTTCAGTGCCTTGGACGGGTTCAGGTCGTACTCGATCAGCAGCCGCGCGCACAGCTTTTCGGTGTTGATGAGCGTCTGTTCGTAGTTGCCGTCCGAGTTGACGCACATTTCAATGCCGATGCCGTTCATGTTGCCGCCGTTCTTCTCCATGCCGTCGCCTGCGTGATAGGCAGTCTCATCATCCGGCAGATGGTGGTAGATCTCGTGATCGTCCACCGTGTAGTGCCACGAAACAATGCCCTCCCCGGCGTTGGCGTTCTGGTGGATGAATGAGTTGTGCGCGGCCGCATTTGCGCCGGAGCCGGTGTTGTCGGTCTCGTGGATGACAAGATACTTGATCTCGCGCTTCTGTCCCGGACGGGCGCGTGTGCCCTCGGGAAGAAAGTCGGTCATCACCGGAATATCCTCAATGTAGGTCAGACCGGCGTCGGTCTGCGGCTCGCGGAACACGATCTTCTGTGTCAGCATGCCCGCCGCAAACGACACGATCATCAGTCCGACTGTCAGCATCAGGCTGACCCGAAGTCCCTTGCTTCTCTTTTTGCGTGCCATGATTCACCTTATCTTTTCAGAATGATATCGTCTTACTGTTCCATTGTACTACGTTTTACGCGATTTTTCAAAACAAAGACTGTAAACTTTTTGTGATGGCGACACCGTATATGCGGATTCGGTATCAAATTCGTAAAATTTGCAAGATGAACTTGCATTTGCACTCGGATTCCCTTATAATAAAAGTTACTCGGAGAGGCGAAGCCTTTCAGCAGAATTTCTTTGACCGCCCGGTTTCTGCGCGAAAACGGTGCCAAGGCCATACGGACAGCCGGGTCAAATGCCGAAACTGGCAACTTTGTTGCCTTATTGAATTTTATAAGTTGGCTGACTAAAAGCCGTGTGCCGCGGGCGCATCACACTTGTGAAACGATCAATAAGAGTACAAAGGCAACACCTACAATGAAGACTGCGGCGCTTTGCGGCACAAAATTTACTCGCAAATCGCTCCTGCTTCACTATGCGGTATTGCCTAAAAGTAACGATTCTTGCTATATAGACTCTTTCCTCTTCCATAAAACCTACGGAATGTGCAGAAGCATCTGCAAAAAGAGAATGATCATCCCCAAGTGAAAGCGTACCGTGTGTACCCCTTTCGCCTGGGGATTTTTTGGTATTGTGAGGATATGAAATGCAGAACAAGCTTAAACTTTACGGGTTCAACAACCTGACCAAGGCGCTGTCCTTCAACATTTATGATGTCTGCTATGCAAAGACCGAGCGCGAACAGCGTGACTACATCAAATATATCGACCAGCAGTACAACTCCGAACGACTGACCGGCATTCTCGAGCGGGTGACCGAGATGATCGGTGCGCATGTGCTGCACATTTCCAAGCAGGATTACGACCCGCAGGGCGCCTCCGTCACCTTTCTCATTGCGGAGGAGCACATGAAGCCCGCGCTCGAGCCGGATACCATTGTCGCGCACCTCGACAAGAGCCATGTTACCGTGCATACCTATCCGGAGTACCATCCGGATACCTGCCTTGCCACCTTCCGCGTGGATATTGATGTTGCCACCTGCGGCGAGATCACGCCGCTGTCTACGCTCGATTACCTCATCGGCTCGTTCGATTCGGATATCATCACCATGGACTACCGCGTGCGCGGCTTTACCCGCGATATCGAGGGTAAAAAGCTGTTCATGGATCACCATATGACGTCCATTCAGGACTTTATCGACCCGAAAACGCTCGAGCGGTACGACGCCTACGACATTAACGTGTACCAGTCCAATCTGTTCCACACCCGTATGCTGCTCAAGGAGATCGATCTCCAGAACTACCTGTTCAATACCGATATCTATGAGCTGCCGCCGAAAACAAGACTCAAGATTCACTCCGACCTCAGACGAGAGATGATTGAGATATTTTCGGGGAAGAACATCTACTGATTTCGATTGAAAATACATTTTCAATCGAGAAAGACAAACCGAACGATGTTCGGATTTGTCTCACAATAAAGGGGAGGCCAGTGGCTTCCCGCGTAAGCTGTCTGCTCAGGATAAAATGGGCGCACACTGTGCGCCCCTACGGTGACGTTTGTACCGATGGTAAATCGTAGGGGCGAACATTGTTCGCCCACGCAACGTAAAAGAGTTACCAAACTCCTGACTGTAAAAAAGTTTTCATTACAAAGAGGGTTATATAATGGATCAATCCCGCGCGCCAATCATGGAGGCGCTCGAAAACTTCAAAGACATGCGTATTGTGCCGTTCGATGTGCCCGGACACAAGCGCGGACGCGGCTCGCCGGAATTAACGAAATTCCTCGGTCAGCAGTGCATGACGGTGGACGTCAACTCGATGAAGCCGCTCGACAATCTGTGCCACCCGACCAGCGTTATCCGCGAGGCCGAGGAGCTTGCCGCGGATGCGTTCGGTGCGGCGCACGCCTTCCTGATGGTGGGCGGCACGACGAGCAGCGTACAGGCGATGATCCTCTCCGTGGTCAAACGCGGCGACGAGATCATCCTGCCGCGCAACGTGCACCGCAGCGTCATCAACGCGCTCGTGCTGACCGGCGCGATTCCGGTTTACGTCAACCCGCAGATGAACGACCGGCTTGGCATTTCGCTCGGTATGTCGGTCACGGATGTGAAGGCCGCCATTGAGAAGCACCCGTCCGCGAAGGCGGTGCTCGTCAACAACCCGACCTATTACGGCATCTGCTCGAACATTCGGGAAATCGTAAGGCTCGCGCACGCGGCGGGCATGAAGGTGCTCGCTGATGAGGCGCACGGCACGCATTTCTACTTCGGTGAAAATATGCCGGTCTCCGCGATGGCGGCAGGCGCGGATTTGGCATCCGTTTCCATGCACAAGTCGGGCGGCTCGCTCACGCAGTCCAGCTTTCTGCTGTGCGGTCCGTCCATGAACGCGGAGCACGTTCGCCAGATTATAAACCTGACTCAGACGACCTCGGGTTCGTACCTGCTGATGGTCAGTCTGGATATTTCGCGCAAGAACCTTGCACTGCACGGCAAGGAGATTTTCCGAAAGGTCGTTGACCTGACGACCTACGCCCGCGAGGAGATCAACGCCCTCGGTGATTACTACGCCTACGGCAGCGAGCTGATCAACGGCGACACGGTATACGACTTCGACACGACCAAGCTGGCGGTAAACACGCTGGATGTTGGTCTGGCGGGCATCGAGGTGTACGACATTCTGCGCGACTTTTACGATATTCAGACCGAGTTCGGCGATCTCGGCAATCTGCTCGCCTATGTTTCGGTGGGCGACCGTGAACGCGACCTCGAACGTCTGGTAGCCGCTCTCGCGGACATTCGCCGCCGCTACAAGCGCGACAAGGCGACGCTCATGCGGCAGGAGTACATCTCGCCGCAGGTGGTTGCCGGCCCGCAGGAGGCGTTCTACGCGGACAAGAAGGCCATGCCGCTCGAGGAGTCGGTCGGACGCATCTGCGCGGAGTTTGTCATGTGCTATCCGCCCGGCATCCCGATCCTCGCGCCCGGTGAGCGTATCACCCGCGATATTCTTGATTATATTCGCTACGCCAAGGAAAAGAACTGCATGCTGCTCGGCACCGAGGACCCCGAGGTGAACAACCTGCAGGTCATCCGCGGCGTTGTCAGCCCGGAATAAAAGGAGCGTTTCACTCATGCAACTTACCTTTACTGAAATGCATACGCCGACGGTTGGGCTGCAGATACAGGTAGACCGTCAGCTTTACACCGAACAGAGCGATTTTCAGCGCATCGACGTGTTTGAATGCGAGGAGTTCGGTCGGTTTCTCACGCTTGACGGCTACATGATGCTGACCGAGCGGGATGAGTTCATCTATCATGAAATGATGGTGCATGTGCCGATGGCCGTGCTCGGCGAGAAGATCAAAAAGGTGCTTGTCATCGGCGGCGGTGACGGCGGCTGCGTCCGCGAGCTGTGCCGCTATCAGCACATCGAGCATATCGACCTGGTGGAGATCGATGAGCGCGTTGTCGCGGTCTGCAAGGAGTACCTGCCCGGTGTGGCATGCTCGCTCGACGACCCGCGCGTGCACATTCTCTATCAGGACGGCCTGAAGTATATCCGCCGCATCGAGGACGAGTACGACCTTATCATCATCGACTCGACCGACCCGTTCGGCCCGGGCGAAGGTCTGTTCACGATGGAATTTTACGGCAACTGCTACAAGGCGCTCAAGGAGCACGGCGTGCTCGTCAATCAGCATGAAAGCCCGTTCTACAAGGGCGATGCACTGGCGTGCCAGAGAGCGCACCGCAATATCGTCCATTCGTTCGAGCTGTCGCGTCTGTTTCAGGCGCATATCCCGACCTATCCGTCCGGACACTGGCTGTTCGGCTTCTCGTCGCGCGGCGTGCATCCGGTGCGCGATCTGAATCCGGACTGGTGGAACAGTCTGGGACTGGAAACCAAATATTACAATACCAATCTGCACAAGGGCGCGTTCTATCTGCCGAATTATGTGCAGAAGCTGCTGGAAAAGGTGGAAGAATAACGGAATCGTGAGAAAATTACTACGGTTTTGATTGGGTATCCGCTTGGCAAGCGGGGAACGCGCCGCACCCGCGGCGGGGGCAAAAAGGGTAGACACCTACGGTTTCTACCCTCTTTGAACACCCGTTTCCCTTGTTGGGATAGCTCGGGTGCAGACGGTAGACTGCGTAAGCAGGAAAAGGGGAACGGCAGTCGGGTTTCTCTTGCGTGTCTTTCTCCACCTTTTCGCAGTTCACAGACAGCGTACTGCTACACATGCGGGTTACTCAACGCAGGCGCGGCATAACAGTGCCGCGCAAATCCTTGGCACGTTGTAACGCACGGCACCTGCGAGGCTAAATTGCACCGAACACCTAATCCGTAGGTGCTGTCCGCAAACTCCAGACTTACGAGTTGCGCGGCACGGGTATGCCGCGCCTGCTGGAAGTAGCCGACCTGTGTAGCAGTACGGTATCTGACACTGCGAACAGGTTGCGAAAGACACGGAAGAAAAAATCCTCTGCCGTTCCCTGTTTCGGAGCGGTCACATATAGGAAATCTGCGCCGGAATATCCCCAAGGGAAAGGGGTGATTCACAAGAGGGTGGAAACAGCAGGTGTCTACCCTCTTGTGCCCCCGCCGGGTAGGCGCACTCCCCGCTGAGGTTCAGCGAACCTCCCGCCCGTTAGGGGCGAACCCGCTGACGCAGTTCGCGCGCCCCGCTCAGCCGGTGCAGAGAAACAGGCTGCCGCCCGTTAGGGGCGAACCCGCCTGCGGCAGTTCGAGTACCCCGCTCAGCCGGTGCAGAGAAAAAGGCTGCCGCCTGCGCAGTTCCGTTCGCTTCTCAAGCGGCAGTTTAACAAATAAAGACCATTCAATAAATCTAAATTATATATACAGTTAAAAATGAGGAGGAATTAACAATGGGAAGAGCATTGATCATCGGCTGCGGCGGCGTTGCCGGCGTAGTTATCCACAAGTGCTGCCAGAACAGCGACGTTTTTGAGGAGATCATGATCGCGTCCCGCACCAAGAGCAAGTGCGATGCCATCAAGGAGAAGCTGGACGGTACGACCGCAACCAAGATCCGCACCGCCAAGGTGGACGCGGACAACGTGGACGAGCTGTGCGCGCTCATCGACGAGTACAAGCCGGACATCGTGATGAACATTGCGCTGCCGTATCAGGACCTGACCATCATGGATGCGTGCCTCAAGTGCGGCGTAAACTACATGGATACTGCCAACTACGAGCCGGAGGACACCGACGATCCGGAGTGGCGCGCCATTTACGAGAAGCGCTGCAAGGACGAGGGCTTTACCGCGTACTTCGACTACTCCTGGCAGTGGGCGTACAAGAAAAAGTTTGAGGAGGCCGGTCTGACCGCTCTGCTCGGTTCCGGCTTTGACCCGGGTGTAACGCAGGCGTACTGCGCTTACGCACAGAAGCACCTGTTCGATGAAATCGACACCATCGACATTCTGGACTGCAACGGCGGCGACCACGGCTATCCGTTTGCGACCAACTTCAACCCGGAGATCAATCTGCGTGAGGTATCCGCGCCCGGTTCGTACTGGGAGAATGGTCACTGGGTGGAGATCCCGGCGATGAGCATCAAGCGCGAGTACGACTTCGATCAGGTCGGCCACAAGGACATGTACCTGCTCCACCACGAGGAGATCGAGTCCCTGGCGAAGAATATTCCGGGCGTGCAGCGTATCCGCTTCTTCATGACCTTCGGTCAGTCCTATCTGACCCACATGAAGTGTCTGGAGAACGTCGGCATGCTGTCCACCACCCCGATCGAGTTTGAAGGCCACCAGATCGTGCCGATCCAGTTCCTCAAGGCGCTGCTGCCCGATCCGGCAACGCTCGGTCCGCGCACCAAGGGCAAGACCAACATCGGCTGCATCTTCACCGGCAAGAAGGACGGCAAGGAAAAGACCGCCTACATTTACAACGTCTGCGACCACGAGGAGTGCTACCGCGAGGTCGGCTCGCAGGCCATCAGCTATACCACCGGCGTTCCGGCGATGATCGGCGCGGCGATGCTGCTGACCGGCAAGTGGAACAAGCCGGGCGTGTACACGGTCGAGGAGTTTGATCCCGATCCGTACATGGAGGCGCTGAACAAGTGGGGTCTGCCGTGGCAGATCAACGACAAGCCGGTACTGGTGGACTGATATGAAATTTACTGAGCTTCCTACGCCCTGCTACCTGCTCGATGAAAACCGTCTGGTGCAGAATCTGGCCGTCCTGCGGGACGTTGCCAGACGCACCGGCGCGAAGATCCTGCTGGCGCAGAAGGCGTTCTCGATGTTTTCCGTGTACCCGCTGATTCGGGAGTATCTGGCGGGCACAACGGCCTCCGGTCTGTACGAGGCACGGCTCGGTCATGAGGAATTCGGCGGCGAGACCCATGTCTACGCACCGGCCTACGCGGAGGGCGAGTTCCGCGAGATCCTGGAGTACGCCGACCACATTGTGTTCAACTCGTTCACGCAGTGGAAGGCCTACGGCAGCCTTGCCCGCGCGGCAGGGAAGAGCTGCGGCCTGCGGCTCAATCCGGAGTGCTCCACGCAGCCGAGCGACCACGCGATGTATGACCCGTGCGGTCCGGATTCGCGCCTTGGCATTACGATAGAGAATTTTCAGCCGGAGCTGCTCGACGGCATTGAAGGCTTCCACTTCCACACGCTCTGCGAGCAGAATTCGGACGATCTGGTGCGGACTGTCGCTGCATTTGAGCAGAATTTCGGCCAGTATATGGATGGCCTGAAATGGCTCAACCTCGGCGGCGGCCACCATATCACCCGCGCGGATTACGATGTGGAAACGCTGGTGCACTGCATTGATTATCTGCAGAAAAAGTACAAGGTGCAGGTTTATCTGGAGCCGGGCGAGGCCGTTGTGCTGAATGCGGGCTATCTGGTCGCCACCGTGCTTGAGGTGATGCACAACCATAAGGACATTGCGATTCTGGATACCTCGGCGGCGTGCCATATGCCGGACGTGCTCGAGGTGCCGTACCGTCCGCCGGTGTACCGCGGCGGCGAGCCGGGGAAGAAGGCGTTCACCTATCTGCTGACCGGCCGCTCCTGCCTCGCAGGCGACGTCATCGGTGAGTATTCGTTCGATGTGGCGCTCGGCGCCGGTGAGCAGGTCGTGTTCGAGGACATGGCGCTCTACACCATGGTCAAGACCAATACGTTTAACGGCATGCCGCTGCCGCTGATCGCCATTCGGCGCGCCGACGGCACGGATGAGGTCGTGCGGATGTTCGGGTATGAGGAGTTTAAGCGGAGACTTTCCTGATGGAGACGAGGAGATCGGCTCGGCTGCCAAAGTATGATTACGGAAAGCAGGGCGTCTATTTTGTGACGCTCTGCACGCAGGATCGTGCGTGTATTTTGTGGAATGACACGGATATATGCTATCCCGTAGAGGCGAACATTGTTCGCCTGCCTGCGGATGTACCGCTGTCTGCGATTGGACATTTGGTGCAAGCGGGAATCAACAATATTCCACTGCATTATCCGAATATTTCCGTGGATATTGCGGCGATTATGCCAAACCATGTACATCTGCTGCTATGCGTTAGCTCGCTGTTCGGGCGCACACTGTGCGCCCCTACGGTGGAGACGGAAGCGCCGGGGATAAACGTAGGGGCGAACAGTGTTCGCCCACATCCGGCAAAAGGCATCGACCGGTCCGGGCGCACACTGTGCGCCCCTACGATTTCGCGTGTGATAAAACAATTAAAGGAATTCGTAACGAAACAGGTTGGGTATTCCATATGGCAGCGGTCGTTTTATGACCATGTCATTCGGGATGATGCGGATTACGCCGTGAAATACAATTATATTTTGGATAATCCACGCAGATGGGCAGAGGACGAATATTACAGCAACAGGTAATAAGTTGTAAATCGCCTGACCGTAGGGTGCGCCGACTTCGGCGCACCGCATTCCAGCGAATATCACCGGATTATAGTCCGTGGCATACGCTGTCGTTAATGTATTCCGTTGCTGTGAAATTTGCCCTGCGGTTTACAAACGGTGCGCCGACCTCGGCGCACCCTACGGGATAGCGTGAGCTTGTATTTATCTGTTAGTATATTCGCTGGCATGTATCGTATAGGCAAGTTGCTGTCAACTGCGTCATATCCCTTGACAAACCCGGATTTAACAGCTATACTATTAAAGTTAATACACAAATGCAGTGAAAAAGAGGAGTATTTTTCCTTTGCGCGTTTAGAGAGGGTGCGGTCGGTGCAAGCACCTCGGCGGGGAAGAAGAAGGTCGCTTTGGAGCAGAACAGCCGAATGTTCGTTAAGCTGTTCCGTCTAACCCGCGTTACGGGGCAACGAGTGCGCGTCTTTACGCGAATTCAGGTGGTACCACGGAGCATACTTCGTCCTGTTGTCGGGATGAGTATGCTCTTTTTTGTTTGCACAGAGGTATCCCGCATGTATATCGTAAATCAAATTGAAGGAGATAGATCAATGAGCGAACTGCCTAAGACCTACGACCCGAAATCGGTCGAGGACAAGCTGTACAAGTTCTGGGTCGATTCCGGCTTCTTCCACGCCGAGGTCAATCCGGACAAGAAACCGTACACCATCGTTATCCCGCCTCCGAATGTTACCGGCCAGCTGCACATGGGCCACGCATTCGACGAGACCTTGCAGGATATCCTCATCCGCACCAAGCGCATGCAGGGCTACGAGGCGCTGTGGATGCCGGGCACCGATCACGCCGGTATTGCAACCCAGATTAAAGTAGAGGAGAACCTCCGCAAGGAGGAGGGCCTGACCCGTTACGACCTCGGCCGCGAGGAGTTCCTCAAGCGCGTCTGGGCGTGGAAGGACAAGTTCGGCAGCCGCATTATCAGCCAGCTCAAAAAGCTCGGCACCTCCTGCGACTGGGATCGCGAGCGCTTCACCATGGACGAGGGCTGCTCCAAGGCGGTCCGCGAGGTATTCGTAAACCTGTACAACAAGGGCCTGATCTACAAGGGCCACCGCATCATCAACTGGTGCCCGCACTGCGCAACTGCGCTGTCCGACGCTGAGGTTGAGTACGAAACCCAGCCGGGCAAGCTGTGGCACATCCGCTATCCGCTGGCGGACGGCTCGGGCGACCTCGTTGTTGCGACCACCCGTCCGGAGACCTTCATGGGCGATACCGGCGTTGCTGTCAACCCGAACGACGAGCGCTACAAGCACCTCATCGGCAAGACCTGCATCCTCCCGATCATGAACCGCGAGATTCCGATCTTCGGTGACGAGTACGTTGACATGGAGTTCGGCACCGGCTGTGTTAAGGTTACGCCGTGCCACGACCCGAACGACTTCGAGATGGGTCAGCGCCATGACCTCGAGCAGATTCTCGTGTTCAACGAGGACGCGACCGTCAACGCAAACGGCGGCAAGTACGAGGGCATGGACCGCTACGAGTGCCGCAAGGCGGTTGTAAAGGACCTCGAGGAAGGCGGCTGGCTGGTCAAGATTGAGGACCACGAGCACAACGTAGGCACCTGCTACCGCTGCGGCACGACCGTTGAGCCGATGACCTCGGCGCAGTGGTTCGTCAAGATGGCGCCGCTCGCCAAGCCCGCGATGGACGTAGTAAACGAGGGCAAGACCAAGTTCGTGCCCGACCGCTTCTCCAAGACCTACCTGCGCTGGATGGAAAACGTACACGATTGGTGTATCTCCCGTCAGCTGTGGTGGGGTCACCGCATTCCGGCGTTCTACTGCGACGACTGCGGCGAAATGACCGTCTCCAAGACCGATGTATGCACCTGCCCGAAGTGCGGCGGCACGCATATCCATCAGGAGGAGGACGTACTGGATACCTGGTTCTCGTCCGCTCTGTGGCCGTTCTCCACGCTCGGCTGGCCGGACAAGACCAAGGAGCTGGAGTACTTCTACCCGACCTCTACGCTTGTTACCGGCTACGATATCATCTTCTTCTGGGTTGCCCGCATGATTTTCTCCGGTGTGGAGCACATGGGCGAGACCCCGTTCAAGACGGTTTATATCCACGGTCTGGTGCGCGACGCGCAGGGCCGCAAGATGTCCAAGTCGCTCGGCAACGGCATCGACCCGCTCGAGGTCATCGACCAGTACGGCGCAGACGCGCTGCGCTTCACCCTCGCAACCGGCAACAGCCCCGGAAACGATATGCGTTTCTCGGATGAGCGCGTACAGGCGTCCCGCAACTTCTGCAACAAGATCTGGAATGCATCCCGCTTTATCCAGATGAACCTGACCATCGACAAGGACAAGGCAGTCGAGCTGCCGAGTGACCTTGCCATCGAGGACAAGTGGATTATCAGCAAGTTCAACACGCTGGTAGCCGACGTTACCCGCAACATCGACCAGTACGAGCTGGGTCTGGCAGCTGCCAAGCTGAACGACTTCATCTGGGAGAACTTCTGCGACTGGTATATCGAAATTGCAAAGACCCGTCTGCAGACCGGCGACGAGAACGTACAGAAGGTGCTGTGCTATGTGCTGAGCGGCGCAATGCAGCTGCTGCACCCGTTCATGCCGTTCATCACCGAGACCATCTGGCAGGCGCTGCCGCATGAGGGTCCGTCCGTTATGGTATCCGCATGGCCGGAGTACAAGGACGAGCTGCACTTTGCCGCTGAGGAGGCACAGATGGAGAGCCTGATGGACGCTGTCCGCGCCATCCGCAACCGCCGTGCCGAGATGAACGTACCGCCCTCCAAGAAGGCCAAGGTGCTCATCCTGACCGAGAAGAAGGATACGTTCTCCGCAGGCGCAGGCTTCTTCCCCAAGCTGGCATACGCTTCCGAGATCGAGCTGATCGACGCGGTTCCGGCGGACGCTGCCAAGATGGCATCCGTAGTCACCGGCGACGCACAGATTTATATGCCGATGGGCGACCTCATCGACTTTGAGGCCGAGCGGGCCCGTCTCGGCAAGGAGAAGAGCAAGGTCGAGGCTGATATCGACTTTGTTATGAAGAAGCTGAACAACCCGAAGTTTGTCGATAAGGCACCCGAGAAGGTTGTTGCAGCCGAGCGCGAAAAGGCCGAAAAGCTGCGCGAGCACCTCGCAAAGCTGGAGGAGTCCATTGCAGCGCTGAACTAAGCTGCATGAAGCTGAATTAAATATAAAAAGAGTGGAGTTTCTCCACTCTTTTTTCTTAACATTTTCTCCGAAAACACTTGACTGTAAACCTACTTTATCCCTTATAATGTAATCAATAGAAGGGAAGGTGATTGTATGAACATAGCGGAAGCAGAGCGCAGGACGGGCTTATCCCGAGCGAACATCCGGTTTTACGAAAAGGAGGGGCTGCTCACGCCGACACGCGGCGAGAACGGCTACCGCGACTACACCGAGGACAATGTACAGACACTGCGGAAGATCATGCTGCTGCGGCGGCTGCGGCTGAGCGTGCCCGACATCCGCGCCATCGAGAGCGGCGAGAAAGCGCTGCCCGAGGCGGCGGCAGGCCAGCTCGACGTATTGCAGGGGGACATCCGCGAGAGCGAACTGGCGTATGCGATGTGCCGCGCCATCTGCGAGGACAGAGCGGAGTGGAACGGGCTGGATGTAGACCGGTACCAGTCCATCGTGCTGCCCGCAGATGACCCGCGCGAGAAAGACCGCATCCCGCCGGCAGGCTGTCCGTGGCGGCGCTTCTTTGCCCGCAATGTGGATGCCGGACTGTATGGGCTGCTGTGGTCGATGCTGTCGCAGTGGGTGTTCCGCATCAATCCGGATCATTTTATGTCGAATCTGGCGTGGACGCTCGCGTGCGGGTATGTCAGCTGGCTGCTGACGTTCGTGTTCGAGCCGGTGCTGCTGCATTACTGGGGCACAACGCCCGGCAAGTGGATATTCGGGCTGTCCGTCCGCGATGAGGACGGAGAAAAGCTGTCCATCCGCACCGCATATGCCCGTTTGTGGGGCGTGTTCGTCTACGGCAACTGCTATGCGCTGCCGCTCTTCGACTGGTACTACAATTACAAGTGCTACCGCGCGTGCAAAGAAGAGGAGCTGCCGTGGGATTTGGAGAACGGGTGCAGCATCGTTGTCCGCGAGCGGGAGGTGCGCTGGTATCGCGTGGCGCTGTACCTGCTGGTGCTCGGGCTGCGAGCAGCCGCAGGTTACGGCATTGACCTGTACGCCGAGCTGCCGCCCAATCGCGGCGAGCTGACCCTTGCGGAGTATGTGGAGAACTGCAACGACTGCCTGAAATATAATCAGGGCATGGCGCCGTATGTCCGGCCGGACGGAAGCTGGAATAAGGATTTGGACATAATGGGCGGCTCGTACACCGGATTCTCGCTGGGCGATTCTGCTGTATCCGATGTGACGGTCGAAACCGATGCGGACGGCTATGTGCAGTCGGTGACGGTGGTTTCGGATTCGCAGAACGGCTCGTGCGGCTATCAGGAGCGCATGACGGTGTATTACGCCTTTGCGGCCGCGTATGCCAAATGGAGCTGGCTGTATGCCGACCACATGAGGGATGACATCATTGACGACGGCTGGGAATACGATGCACCGGATACGAAAAACGTCAAGGAGGCGCATCTCGACGGGCTGGATTTCCGATACGAGTATGAATTCAGCGGCGCATCGCGCGATAACGCCGTGGACGGAAAGCCGATGCCGTATCATTCGGTGCTGACGATTGAGAAAGAGTGAGGAGTGGAGAGCGAGGTGCTCTCCACTCTCTGCTTTATTAGAAAATTGCTTTCTTATTTGCCCAAAGTGTGCTATACTAATCTCACAAAACCATATAGATAGAGGAATAGCCAATGAAAGGAATCATTCTTGCCGCCGGTAAGGGCTCGCGCCTGTACCCGATGACACGTCCGGTATGCAAACCGCTGCTGCCGGTATACGATAAACCGATGATCTACTATCCGCTGGCAGCGCTCCTGCAGGCCGGTATCCGCGATATTCTCATCATCATCCCGCCCGGAGAGGAAGGCCCGTTCTACCGTCTGCTCGGTTCCGGCGGCCGCTTCGGCGTCAACATCACCTACGAGGTGCAGGAGGTTGCACGCGGCATCGCGGACGCGCTGCTCATCGGCTCGCAGTTCATCGGGGATGACTCGGTTTGCCTTGTTCTGGGCGATAATATCTTCTATTCCCCCAATTTCCAGAACTATCTGGACCGTGCCGTGCAGATGCAATCCGGCGCCTGCGTGTTCGGCTACTATGTCGATGACCCGCGTGCGTTCGGCGTTGTGGAGTTTGATGGTCAGGGCCGTGCGATCTCCATCGAGGAGAAGCCGCGCTATCCGAAGTCTAACTATATCATTCCGGGTCTGTATTTCTACGATAACTCGGTTATGGAGATTGCCCGCGGACTCAAGCCCTCGGCAAGAGGCGAGCTGGAGATCACGGATGTCAATATCGAGTACATGAAGCGCGGTCAGCTGCACGTTGAAAAGCTCGAGCGGGATTTCGTCTGGCTGGATGCCGGTACCGCCGAGAATCTGCTCGAATCCGCACAGGTTGTCCGCCGCGTGCAGGATGAGAGCGGCCGCTACATCGCATGTCTGGAGGAGATTGCGTACGCACGCGGCTATATCAGCCGTCAGACGCTGCTCCGTCACGCCGCCGACCTCAGCAAAACGCTGTACGGCCGCTACTTAGAGTGCCTCTAAAGGAGAATCGCAAATGCCTGTTTATACCGAAACCAAAACCTACAAAACCAAGGCCCACATGGGCATGATCGACGTTACCGATGACTTCCGCGCAGCGGTGCAGAACGCCTGCCGCAAGACCGGCATGAAGTCCGGCACGATTACCGGCTTTACCACCGGCGGCGTTGCCGGTCTGACCACGCTCGAGTTTGAGCCGGGCATGGTCTACCATGACCTCAAGGCGGCGATGGACGTCTTTTCGCCCTACCGCGATGAGACCGGTGCGGTCATTCATTACCACCACCACGATACCTGGCACGATGATAACGGCTCGTCGCACATCAAGGCGGCGCTGCTCAGTCCGTTTATCGTTATCCCGTTCGTGAATGGCGAGATCACCATCGGCCCGTGGCAGAATCTGACCCTTGTGGAGTGCGATACCCGCAACCGCGTGCGGGATATTGTCTTTCAGGTGATGGGAGAATAAATCCTTTCTGATTAGGAATGGTAAAACAAAGCCCCGGTTTCGTCGCTTGACAAAACCGGGGCTTCGCGCTATAATATAGCTGACAAACGGCGGCTCTTGTAGGGAGAGCAGTCGTTCCTCAGTTCGATTTTTAGTCGAGAAGAAGCCGCTCTCTTTTAACTACCGGAGGGCGGTTATTTCTTTAGGGCAATACCGCCTTGATTATAGCATATCGTAATATGTACTGTCAATAAACCGTCCTTTTGGGCGGTTTTTGTGTTTAACTTCTCCTCACGCGCCGCGCAGCCGGAAAGATTAGCGTCCGCTAACTAAATAGCTTTTCTTTTTTCGATAAATGTGGTATAATATAAGCGTTCGAAAAATTTGAGTACGGTTCGGGAATCCCTGTGCCGTGCATAGAAATGGAGCGACAAAGCATGACTAAAATTGATATTATTTCCGGTTTTCTGGGTGCCGGCAAGACGACCCTCATCAAGCGTCTGCTGGCCGATGCGCTCAAGGGTGAGCAGGTTGTTCTGATCGAGAACGAGTTCGGTGAGATCGGCATTGACGGCGGTTTCCTCAAGGATGCCGGCATTGTTGTAAACGAGATGAACGCAGGCTGCATCTGCTGCTCGCTGGTTGGCGACTTCGGCAAGGCGCTGCACGATGTTGTGGACCAGTACCATCCGGACCGCATCCTGATTGAGCCGTCCGGCGTCGGCAAGCTGTCGGATGTTATCGCTGCGGTACAGAACGCGCACCTCGAGGTTCAGCTGAACAGCTTTGTAACCGTTGTTGACGCGCTCAAGGCCAAGATGTACCTCAAGAACTTCGGTGAGTTTTTCGAGAATCAGGTGGCGCATGCCGGTGCCATCCTGCTGTCCCGCACGGCTGAGTGCCCGGAGAAGCGCCTCGACGAGACCGTTGCCATGCTGCGCGGCCTGAATGAGCACGCCCGCATCGTCACCACCCCGTGGAAGGACCTGACCGGTGAGCAGCTGCTCTCCACCATGGAAGGCAGCCGCGACCTCGTTGCGGAGGTTCTCGAGGAAATCGCGCACGAGCCGCACCACGAGCATCATCATCACCACCATGACCACGAGCATGATGAGCACGAACATGAGCATGAGCATGACCACGAGCATGACCATGAGGAGCACGAGCATCATCACGAGCATGACGAGCACTGCACCTGCGGCTGCCACGATCACGACCATGAGCATCACCACGATCATGACCACGAGCACCATCATCACGACCACGACGGTCACTGCTGCTGCGGTCACGACCACGACCACGATGCTGACGAGGTATTCACCTCCTGGGGTAAGGAAACGACCCACAAGTACACCGAGGCAGAGCTTAACGCGGCTCTTACCGCGCTCGGCGATGTTACGCTCGGCACCGTACTGCGTGCAAAGGGCATCGTTCCGTGTGCAGACGGCGGCGAGTGGCTGCACTTTGACTACGTTCCGGGCGCACCCGAAATCCGCCGCGGCGCTGCCGATTACACCGGCCGTCTGTGCGTCATCGGCTCCGAGCTGGATGAGGAGCGCATCGCTGCTCTGTTCGGCGTAAACGAAAAGTGAGGTAACCAGATATGGCTAACGAACCCATTCCGGTATACGTCTTTACCGGCTTTCTGGAGAGCGGCAAGACCAAGTTCATTCAGGACATTCTCGCGGACCCGAACTTTACCGAGAACGAGCGCACGGTGCTGCTGCTGTGCGAAGAAGGCATCGAGGAATACGACGAGAAGTGGCTGCTGCACTACGGCACCGCGCTTGTGCCGATCGAGTCCGAGGACCGTCTGACGCCGAATATCCTCAAGCGCGTGGAGCAGAAATACCAGCCGGACCGCATTCTTGTTGAGTACAACGGCATGTGGAAGCTGGAAAAGCTGATGCAGGCATTTCCTGCCCGTTGGGAGCTGTACCAGATCGTCACCACGGTCGATGCGACCACGTTTGAGCTGTATTCCAACAACATCGGCCCGATGATGTTTGAGCATATCACCACTGCGGATCTGGTTGTGTTCAACCGCTGCACGGATGAGCTGAAGGATATGCTGTACAAGAAGAACATCAAGGCGATGAATCCGCGTGCGGCAATCTATCTGGATGACGTGAACGGCAATTCCGAGGACTACGCCCGCAATATGCCGCTGCCGTTTGATGTGGATGCGGATATCATCGACATCGGGCCGGAGGACTACGGCCTGTGGTACATTGACGCCACCGGCGACCCGATGAAGTATGACGGCAAGACCGTCCGCTTTCTTGCCCAGGCATACGTCGGCAAGGATGTGCCCGCCGGCAGCTTCGTGCCCGGCCGCTTCGGCATGGTCTGCTGCGCGGATGACGTTACCTTCCTCGGCTTCCTCTGCCGCTATCCCGACCGCGATCAGCTGCATAACCGCGACTGGGTCAAGGTAACGGCGTCCATCACCGTCGAGGAGCTGCCGCAGTACCGCGGTCCCGGTCCGGTGCTGCATGCCATCACGGTAGAACCCGCCGAAAAGGCGAAGGAAGATATCGTTTACTTTAACTGAATCTTCTCCATACAACGTAAAAAGAGACGAGCCTGCCTGGCTCGTCTCTTTTCTGTATAAAAGCGCACTGACCGCTCGATTAGGCCTCGAACGGTCAGTGACTTAGTTCACTAACTTGTTATAGGGTCTGACTGCCTGAACAGCATCCCTTGGGGATGGTATACCCGAGCACCCCCGGTTTTGTCAAGTGCGGCAAAGCCGGGGTTTTGCTTTGCATGCAGCGATTACTGCCTGCTGATTGCTGATTTCTAATTAGAAAAGTGTGTCCCCCGTCACACAGCAGTGACGGGGGACAGAGACAAAAGGGGGGATACAGACGATTCATAAACTCCATGAACGTCTTTTGAAAGATCGGTGACGGCTTGAGGGATTAGCCGATGCCACCGTACATAACGCCGAGGATCAGTGCAAGAACTGCACAGATAACGTATACCCACTTGCCGAGCGGGAAGAACCAGCCGCCGATCGGCTTCTTAGCGCCTTCGTTAACAGCAGCAATTGCCTTTTCCTTGCCCAGTACCCAGAAGAACATAACGCCGGCCAGAGCAGCGCCGAGCGGGCAGATGTAAATGGAAACAACGTCCATCCACTGAGAGGTCCACGGCTGGATTGCGATGGAAACGACCAGACCGATTACACCGATGGTGCCAACGGCTGCTGCACGCTTAAACTTGAACTGCTCCTGCAGGAAAGCGATCGGTGCTTCGTACAGGTTTACGATGGAGGATACGCCTGCGAACAGTACGCAGATGTAGAAGATCGCGCCGATGATACGGCCGGCAGGCATTGCGTTGAATACGTTTACGAGGTAAACGAACATCAGGCCGGGGCCGCCGGATACGTCGCGGATGCCTTCGCCCAGAACAACTGCCATTGCCGGAATGATAACGACTGCTGCCAGCAGAGCTGCAAGGGTATCAAATACTGCTACGTTGCGTGCGGAGGACGGGATATCCTCGCTCTTGGACAGGTAGGAACCGTAGATTACAGAACCGTTGCCTGCAACAGACAGGGAGAAGAACGCCTGACCGAATGCAAATACCCACAGGTCGGGCTTGAGCAGACCAGCCGGATTCAGGGTCAGAATGTACTTATAGCCTTCGGATGCGCCGGGCAGCGTGCCGATGTAGATTGCCAGTACGAGGAACAGACCGAACAGAACCGGCATCATGACCTTGTTGGCCTTCTCAATGCCGCCTGCAACGCCCATTACCATGATGGCAAGGGAAACTACCAGTGCAACGATCTGCCATACGCCGTTGCCGATGCCGAAGAAGCCAGCCGACGCCATTGCCTTGAGGGCTTCGGGAAGCGTTTCTGCCTCCGGTGCGGTCATGCCGAAGGTGCCGCCGATTGCGCCCATGTCCGTGCCGAGATTGAACAGGCTGCCGGAGAGGGACATGAAGGTGTACTTGAAGATCCAGCCGAGAACGACCGTGTAGCCGATTGCCAGCATCAATGCACCGATGATCGGGATCGCGCCGATCGCCTTACCGGATTTATCACTGCCGGTGCGCTCCTTGGTACACATACCGAACGCACCAACCGGACCTGCGGCTGCACGACGGCCGAGAGCGAACTCCTCGATAACGCCGGTACTGCCGATCAAAATTACAAAGATGAAATAGGGAAGCAGGAAGGTCATGCCGCCGTACTTCTGCACCATGATCGGGAAACGCCAGATGTTGCCCATACCAACCGCAGAACCGATACATGCCAGAATGAATCCCCACTTACTCTGGAAACCATCTCTCTGTTCTAAGTTTTTAGGCTCTTTACTCATTATCTTACACCCCTTTAATGTGTAAATGGATAGAAAAAAGGCGTTCTCTTTGCCGCAGAAACTGTTTAGTTTTCTGGCAAAAAGAACGCCTTTGTTCTTTGCTTTCCTGTGCACTTTCCACGCGGCACAGGTTACGCCCTGATTATCAAGTTATAAAAAGGTCAGGAGAAATTCCTGTTATGCAATGCCGCGGCGCCTTTGCTGCGGCATTGGCGGAAATACCGCACAATTTATACAATTATGCGGTATCGCCTTTGACGAAAGGATGGAACAGGGGATTATTTCTCTTCGTTAGCGTACGGCTCCAGGAATGCGTGGAAGTGACGCATCGGCAGATTGTGACCCCAAACAATACGCATGTTCGGAATGTTCTCACGATCCTCGTACAGAGCCTTAACAGCTGCGATTACATAGTCCAGATGCTCCTTGGTCAGACGGCTGCGGTCGATTGCGAAGCGAACTACGTTACATACTTCAGCCTGCTGCTCCGGGGTCTTCAGGTCATACTCCATGGAGTAGTCGCCCAGCTCGGATACACGGATGCCGTAGCGGCGGATCAGCTCAAGGCTGAAGCCCTCACCAGCGAAGGTGTCGTGGCCGCGCTTGCCGTCGAAGAACTCATCCATGTTGATGTATACAGCGTGGCCGCCTGCCGGCAGTACAACGCCCTTAACGCCAGCGTCGTAGAAGCCTTCTGCCAGGTAGTTACACTGAGCAACACGCTCGTTCATGTAGTTAAAGTCGCAGGACTCGTACAGGCCAACTGCCAGAGCCATGATATCACGGCCGGACATGCCGCCGTAGGAATCGTTGCCGTAGCAGGAGATCTGCTTAACCTTCAGCAGAACGCCAACGTCGGTCTTAACGGTGCCGTCTTCGTTGAAGTCGGAGAAGTTCTTCCAGAACAGGCCCTTATCGCGGAATGCCAGCATACCGCCCATGTTAGCGTGGCCGTCCTTCTTAGCGGACATGGTGAATGCGTCGCAGTAAGAGAACATCTCGGTAGCGATCTCAGCGATGGACTTGTCAGCGTAGCCTTCCTCATTCATCTTGATGAAGTAAGCGTTCTCAGCCCAACGAGCGGTATCGAATACCAGCGGGATGTTGTACTTATGCGCAACGCGGTTGATTTCCTTCAGGTTGCCCATGGAAACGGCCTGGCCGCAAACCGGGTTGTTGGTGATGCAGGTGAAGATCAGCGGAACGTTCTCCGGACCTACGCTCTGAATCAGCTGCTCCAGCTTCTCGATATCCATGTTGCCCTTGAACGGGTTCTTCTCGTAACGGCCGCCTTCCGGTACTTCCCACAGCAGGGTCTTGTTGTACAGGTTACGCGGAATGGAACCCATCTGCTTGATGTTGCCTTCGGTGGTGTCGAAGTGACCATTCGACGGAATGGTGAACTTCTTGCCCGGGTGACGCTTAGCAAGGATGTTGCGAACGATTTCCATCAGAACGGACTCAGCTGCACGGCCCTGCTGGATGATAAATGCGTTCGGGCGCTCCATCTGAGCTGCGCCGCCATTGAACAGGCCGCCTTCGTACTCGCACAGATAAACTTCGTCCATCATCTTCTCAACGTCGCGGCAATCGGTGCGAACGAGGTCGATGATCTTCTTCCAGTTCTTCTCGCCGCCGCGCTCGAAGATGTCGCGGAAGGTGTCGAGCAGAACGTAATAACCGGTGTTGCGGCCGTAAGCCTCGTCGCCGAGGAACAGGCTTGCCCACTGATGATTGGTCATTGCAGTGGTACCGGAGTCGGACAGCATATCAACGGTCAGCATGCCGGACGGGAATGCGAACTCGTTGTAATGAGTAGCCTGAAGAGCGCGCTCACGCTGCTCAACGGTTACTTCCGGAAGATCACGGACTGCGTAAGTGAAATGATGGGGTGCGGGTACGTTCAGCGGATACTGCTTGCTCATAATAAATTACCTCCAGTTGTGTGTTTTGGAGGTACCCCGGTTGTCAAAGCCGGTTTTCCGGTTCCGGCTTTGCTTAGCGGACAGCACCTTTCTTTTTTGCTGTTTTCTTTTCTTTTTGGTTTGCCTTACGGCAGGAGAGCGGTTACCTCAATCTCGACGAGAGCGTCCTTGGGAAGTCTTGCAACCTCCACAGCGGAGCGTGCCGGGTAGCTGCCTTCACCGAAGAAGGTGGCGTAAACCTCGTTCATCGCGCCGAAATTGTTCATGTCGCTCAGGAAGACGGTAGTCTTGATCACCTGATCCATACCGGTTCCTGCCTCAGCAAGGATTGCCTTTACATTGGTGAGCGACTGCTTGGTCTGTGCTGCGATCCCTTCCGGAAAAGCACCGGTTGCGGGATCGATCGGAAGCTGACCCGAAGTAAATACGATACCGTTTGCTGCAATTGCCTGTGCATACGGGCCGATGGCTGCGGGTGCGTGTTCCGAACAGATAACCTTTTTCATTTCCTGCTCAGCCTCCTTTCGTCCTTTCGTGAGATAAATTTATCACTTTTAAAATTCTTTGTCAAGATGTATTTGTGCAATTTGGATGAATGAATAAAAAAATCTCGCGTATTTATCAATATTATCAACAACTATTGTGAAAAATGATAATTTTGAACAGACTTTTTGTACAAAAATACTGCGTAAAATATTTACTTTTTTCACCTCGCACTTAGAAAAGTTTATTATTTTACAGAACATGGCAATTAAAGTGCGAATTTATAAAAAATTTTTGTTATCCTACTAAAACAATGCGATGAAGAATTCATGAAGAATCGCAGGGAGCGCGGCACTGCCGCGGAAAGTGATAAAAATTCCGACACCGGTCAACCGGGGGACTTGAACCGCCTGCGCGGTTCATTCTTTCCGGGCGGCAGCCTTTTTCAGCACCGGCTGAGCGGGGCACACGAACTGCGTTAGCGGGTTCGCCCTTTCTGGGCGGCAGCCTGTTTCTCTGCACCGGCTGACCGGGGCGCACGAACTGCCGCAGGCGTGTTCGCCCCTAACGGGCGGGGAGGTTTTCGCTGAACCTCAGCGGGGAGTGCGCCTACCCGGCGGGGGCACAAGAGGGTAGACACCTACGGTTTCCACCCTCTTATGAATCTCCCCTTTCCCTTGGAGGGTCTGGCGCAGATTGCCGACATGTGACCGCTGCGAAATAAGGGGAACGGCAGAGGATTTTTTCTTCCGTGTCTTTCGCAACCTGTTCGCAGTGTCAGATACCGTTCTGCTACACAGGTCGGCTACTTCCAGCAGGCGCGACATAACAGTGTCGCGCGATTCTTTAGCACGTTATTATAGACAGCACCTGCGAGGATAAATTGTACCGAACGCCTAATTCGTAGGTGCTGTCCGCAAACTCCAGACTAACGAATTGCGCGGCACTGCTATGCCGCGCCTGCGTAGAGTAAACCACCTGTGTAGCAGTACGCTGTCTGTGAACCGCGAAAAAGCGGAGAAAGTCACGCAAGAGTAACCCGACTGCCGCGTCCTTTTCCTGCTTACGCAGTCTACCGTCTGCACCCAAGCTATCCCAACAAGGGAAACGGGTGTTCAAAGAGGGTAGAAACCGTAGGTGTCTACCCTTTTTGCCCCCGCGGCGGGTGCCGCACGTTCCCGCCGTCCGCAGACGGCGAATCCCCCCGCTGAGGTTCAGCGAAAAACTCTCCGCCCGGATAGGGCGAACCCGCTGACGCAGTTCGTGTGCCCCAGTCAGCCGGTGCTGAAAAACCTGCCGCCCGTTAGGGGCGAACCGCCTGCGCGGTTCAAGTGCGCCCGGAAAACCGGTGCAGAGAAAAGACATCCCGCGTTTGCACTTCAAATAAAAGCCTGCGTATGCTATAATAAATTGAATTACATTTCACAGGGAGGTGCACCGCATGCCGG
Source organism: Butyricicoccus sp. AM32-19 (assembly GCF_003480365.1). Classification (NCBI taxonomy): domain Bacteria; kingdom Bacillati; phylum Bacillota; class Clostridia; order Eubacteriales; family Butyricicoccaceae; genus Butyricicoccus; species Butyricicoccus sp. AM32-19. Next base: position 412,224 of record NZ_QUIX01000001.1, read on the forward strand.
ACGAAAAACTCACCGCCTACCGCGGCGGCAAGGCGCTTCGCCGCGGCTGGACAACCGGCTCGTGCGCGGCGGCGGCCTCGCAGGCGGCGGCTGTGCTGCTGCTGACCGGAATCGCGCCGCCGGAGATTCACCTGCACACACCGGGCGGCATCACCTTCTGCCTGCCGGTCGAGGACGCACATATGAGCGGAAACGCGGCTGTCTGCACCGTCCGCAAGGATTCGGGCGACGACCCGGACATCACAAACGGGGTCCGCATCACGGCTTCCGTGCGCCGAATCGAAAAGGGCGTTACCATAGAGGGCGGCGCCGGCGTCGGACGAATTACCCGTCCGGGACTGGCGATGCCGGTCGGAGAAGCGGCGATCAATCCCGGTCCGCGGCAGCAGATTGCGGACGCGGTGCACCGGGCTGCAGAACAGAACGGATACGGCGGCGGCTTTTCCGTTACCATTTCGGTGGAGGACGGCGAGGCACTTGCCGCCCAGACCTACAATGGCCACCTCGGCATCGTCGGCGGCATCTCGATTCTCGGCACGAGCGGCATCGTTGAGCCGATGAGCGAAAAGGCGCTTGTGGACACCATCCGATTGGAGCTGGACAGCCTGTACGCGCAGGGACAGCGCATTGCGTTCCTGTGCCCGGGCAACTACGGTGCGGATTTCGCGCGGGACACGCTCGGCCTTGACCTCGAACACGCGGTCAAGTGCTCCAACTTCATCGGTGAGGCGTTCGACCATGCGGCTTACCGCGGCTATCCCGAGATCCTGCTGGTCGGGCACGCCGGAAAGCTGGTCAAGATGGCTGCAGGCGTGATGAACACGCATTCATCGGTCGCAGACGCGCGGCAGGAGATTTTCACCGCGCATGCGGCACTGTGCGGCGCACCGCGCGAGACACTCGAAGGACTGATGGCCGCCATCTCGGTGGACGCGTGCGTGGAGCTGCTGGACGAGGTAAATCTGCGCCGGTCCGTCCTGTCGCGCATCGGCAGGGAAATGGAAACCCGTATCGCCCTGCGCATGAAGGGGCAGGCACGCGTGGAATTCATCATGTTTACCGGAAAATACGGCGTGCTGGCCGAGTCGGCGGGCGCGCGCGCACTCTGTGAGAGGTTGAAACTGCAATGAAGGGTATTTTATATGGAGTCGGCGTCGGTCCGGGTGATCCGGAGCTGCTGACCGCCAAGGCGATCCGGCTGCTGCGCGAGTGCGATGCCATCGCCGCACCGAAGTCCGCCGACGGCAGACAGACCGCACTGGATATTGCTTCGCCGCACATCGGGCAGGACAAGACGATCCTGCTGTTCGATATGCCGATGACGTACGACAAGCAGGTGCGGAACGCCAGCCACGACGCGGCGGCAGACGCGCTCTGTGCGCTGCTCGACGAGGGCAAAACCGTGGTGTTTCTCACACTCGGTGACCCGACGGTGTATTCTACCTACTGGTATGTACACAGGCGCGTGGCCGCTCGCGGCTATGCTGCCGAGCTGGTGCCCGGCGTGCCGTCCTTCTGTGCCGCAGCTGCCGCCATGGGCCGCGCCCTGTGCGAGGACGGGGAAATGCTGCACGTCATTCCGGTCACGCACGGCAGGGCAGAGGAGGGACTTTCTCTCTCCGGCAGCAGGGTGCTGATGAAGACCGGAAAGAGTGTATTGGAGGTCCGCGAACTGCTCCGGCAGCGCGGCGAACTCGGCAGCGCGGTGCTGATCGAACGCGTCGGCATGGACGGTCAGCGGCTGATCGAAGATTTAGATGCGCTGGAACAGCCGAGCGGCTATTTCTCTATTATATTGGTAAAGGAGCAAAGCGAATGATCTACTTTGTGGGTGCAGGCTCAGGGGCGCCCGATCTGATCACGGTACGCGGCGCACGTCTGCTGAGCGAGGCAGATGTGATTGTTTACGCCGGTTCGCTGGTCAATCCGGCACTTCTGGAGTACAAAAAGGACGGATGCGAGGTGTACAACAGCGCGAAGATGACGCTCGAGGAGGTCATCGCCGTGATGGCGCCTGCCGCGAAGGCGGGCAAAACGGTCGTGCGTCTGCACACCGGCGACCCATGCGTTTACGGTGCGCATAGAGAGCAGATGGACGAGCTGGACAGGCTCGGTCTGGCGTATGAGGTCTGCCCGGGCGTGTCCTCGTTCTGCGGCGCGGCAGCGGCACTCAAAGCCGAGTACACACTGCCGAATGTCAGCCAGTCGGTCATCCTGACGCGCATGGAGGGCCGCACGCCCGTGCCCGAAAAGGAGCAGATCGAGGCGTTCGCGGCACACGGAGCCACCATGGTCATCTTCCTGTCGGCGGGTCAGCTGGCGCGCCTGTCCGAGCGGCTGATCGCGGGCGGATATGCGCCGGATACGCCTGCGGCTATCGTGTACAAGGCCACCTGGCCGGACGAAAAGGTCGTGCGGACAACGGTCGGTGAACTCGCCGCGGCCGGTGCGCGGGAGGGCATCACCAAGACCGCGCTCATCACGGTGGGCGGGTTCCTCGGCACCGAGTACGAGCGCTCCAAGCTGTACGACCCGACTTTTACGACTGAATTTCGTGAGGCAAGCCGATGAAGCACGCAAAATTTGTATCCTTTACCCTGTGCGGCGCACAGACTGTGCAAAAGGCGGTAAAACTCCTGCCGGATTTCCGGTGTGAGCGGTACGCGAGGACGGCGGATGCGTCGCTCTCGGGCACGAGCCTGAAACGCTTTGCACAGCAGGCAATGGTCGATTGTGACCTGATCGTGTTCGTGGGCGCGACCGGAATCGCGGTACGCGCAGTGGCGCCGTATTTGATGGGAAAAGCCTATGATCCGGCGGTGATCGTCATTGACGAGCAGGGAAAGTTCGTGATTCCGCTCCTGTCCGGACATCTGGGCGGTGCCAACAAGATTGCAGAAATACTTGCGCAAGGTCTGCAGGCTGTGCCGGTGCTCACCACCGCGACAGATGGACGGCAGGTGTTCGCCGTGGACACTTGGGCAAAAGCACACAGCTGTGCAGTTCTGGAGCCGGAACATATTAAATATGTATCCGGTGCGCTGCTCAGGGGGGAAACCGTGGGCGTTCGTTCGGATTTTCCGGTAGACGGGCTGCTGCCCGCCCATATTGACCTAAAAAAAGACGCGGAAAGCGGGTTCACGATTGGATTCCGCACAGACGCACAGCCGTTTGCACACACGCTGCATCTCGTGCCGCGGATTGCGTATCTCGGCATTGGCTGCCGCAAGGGCACGAGCGCGGATGCCATCGAGCAGACGGTTCAGGCGGCACTTGCATCGAAAAAACTGCCCTGGCAGGCGATTTGCGGCGCGGCGAGCATTGATATCAAGCAGAATGAGCCGGGTTTGCTGCTGTTTTGCGAAAAGCACGGACTGCCGTTCCGCACCTTTACGGCCGAGCAGCTGCAGGACGCACAAGGCGAATTCAGCCGGTCGGCGTTCGTGCAGCAGACCGTCGGCGTCGATAATGTGTGCGAACGCGCAGCTGTGTGCGCAGCACAGAACGGCACACTTATCTTGCACAAATTCGCGCAGAACGGCGTGACGGCGGCTGTCGCCGTGCCGGACTGGCGCGTGACGTTTGAAGAACGGGAGGTTGAAGCATGAAGCTGTATTGCATCGGCATTGGGCCGGGCGGCGAGGAGCAGATGACGCTGCGCGCGGTGCGTGCTCTGGAAAAATGTGACTGTGTGGCAGGCTACGGTCTGTACCTCGATTTGATCGAGAACCTCATTTCGGACAAGGAGCGCATCGAATCCGGCATGACACGCGAGGTTTTGCGCTGCAAAGCGGCGGTCGAGGCGGCAAAACAGGGCAAAACGGTCGCGGTCGTGTCCTCGGGAGACGCCGGTGTGTACGGCATGGCCGGCCTGCTGCTCGAGCTTTGCGAGCACGAGCCGAACCTCGAGGTCGAGGTTATTCCGGGCATCACGGCGGCCTGCTCGGGCGGCGCCGTGCTCGGCTCGCCGCTGACGTGTGACTTTGCGTGCATCAGCCTGTCCGACCTGCTCACGCCGTGGGACAAGATCGAGCAGCGTCTGCGCGGCGCAGCGGCTGGCGATTTCTGCATCGTGCTGTACAATCCGTCAAGTAAAAAGCGCACCGACCATCTGCGCCGAGCCTGCGATATTCTGCTGGAGACCGTGCCGCCGGAAACCGTCTGCGGTCTGGTGCGCAGCATTGGCAGAGAAGGCGAAAGCTGCACGCTTACAACGCTCGGTGAGCTGCGTGATACACAGGTCGATATGCTGACCACTGTGTTTGTCGGCAACAGCCGCACGCGCGTGATGGACGGCCGCATGGTCACGCCGAGGGGGTATCGCGGCGTATGAAGCTGATGATTTTCTCCGGTACGACAGAAGGACACGATTTGTGCCGGTTTTTGTCGAAAAATAGCGTGCAGGCAGATGTTTTCGTTGCCACAGAGTATGGTGCGGCGGTGATGGAGCCGATGGCGGGAATCACGGTTCACGAGGGCCGCTTGGATGAGCGGGAGATGGAAAAACGATTGACCTCGGATACGCTGCTCATCGACGCAACGCATCCGTATGCAGCGGCTGTGACCGACAATCTGCGGGCGGCCTGTGCGAAATCGGGCGCACGCTACGAGCGGCTGCTGCGGCCTGCCCTGCCTTATCAGAACTGCGAAATCGTGCTGAACACAGCCGCTGCAGTGGACTGGCTGAACGCGCACGAGGGCAAGGTCCTGCTCACCACAGGCAGTAAAGAACTGGAAGCGTACACGGCGGTGCAGGACTTCCAAACGCGCCTGTTCCCGCGCGTGCTGCCGACCGCGTCGGTGCTCGGAAAGTGCGCCGCACTCGGCTTCCCGGGCGCGCATATCATCGCCATGCAGGGCCCGTTTTCGCAGGCGATGAACGCGGCGCTGCTGCGCGAGACCGGCGCAAAAATCCTCGTGACCAAGGACACCGGTGTGTCCGGCGGCTTTGCGGAGAAGGTCGCGGCAGCCGAGGAGGTCGGCGCAAAGGTACTGGTCATTGCGCGTCCGCGTGTGGAAAACGGCAAAAATCAGGTGGAAATGCAGGCATTTCTCGCGGATTTGCTCGGCTTACAGCCGGAAAAAATGCAGCGCATATTCACCATCATCGGGGCGGGCATGGGCACGGCGGACACGCTGACCGGCGAAGCGGTTCGCGCGTTGGAAACGGCGGAGGCGGTGTTCGCGACAAAACGGCTGGCGGCACTGTCGCCCAAGGCGGAGGTCTGCGCGTTCTCAGAGCTGGCTGAGCGTGCAATTTCCGGTAATGCCCGGCACACGGCGCTGTTGGTTTCCGGCGACGTAGGATTCTTCAGCGCGGCCGGAAAGCTGCGCGAGCGGCTCCTGCCGTACGGCGGGGTAACACTTGTGCCGGGATTGTCAAGCATGCAGTATATGTGCGCGAAATGCGGCATTTCCTACGAAAATCTGTGTTTTAAGAGTCTGCACGGTCGCACAGGAAATATTCTCGGCGCCGTAAGTTACCATACGGCAACATTTGCGCTGACCGGCGGTGGAAACAACGCGCAGGCGGTTTGCAGCAGCCTTATGGACGCGGGATTGGGCGCGCTGCCCGTTCATCTCGGGGAAAATCTCGGCGCGGAAAATGAGCGGATTGTGCACGGCACAGCCGCAGAGATCGCGCAGCTTTCGTGCCCGGATTTAGCGGTTCTGCTGATCGAAAACCCGCGTGCGGCGAACAAAAACGAACCGATTCGAGATGAAATGCTCACGCGCGGAAAGGTGCCGATGACAAAGGAAGAGGTTCGGTGGGTGTCGGTGAACCGCCTGACTGTCCGACCGACCGACACGGTCTGGGACGTGGGTGCGGGCACCGGCGCGGTCACGCTCGAGCTGGCGCGCAAGGCCAGCGACGGCACGGTTTACGCCATCGAGCGAAAGCCGGAAGCGGTCGCGCTCTTGCACGAAAACCGCATAAAACTCGGCGGATACAATGTAAAAATCGTTGAAGGATTTGCGCCGGAGGCACTGGAGAACCTTCCGGCACCGGACTGCGTGTTCGTCGGCGGGAGCGGCGGCAGAATGCGGGAGATTCTGGCACTTGCCAGGGAGAAAAATCCGGAAGTCCGCGTGGTCGTGAACGCGATTGCGCTCGAGACCTTGTTTGCGGCGCAGACGGCCTTGAAAGAATTGGGGTTTTCTGACATCGAGGTCACACAGCTGGCAGCCACGCGCGGCAAGTCGGTCGGCGCATACACCATGCTGACTGCGAACAATCCGGTGTTTATTCTGTCCGGGAGGGCCGCAAATGACACAAAATAATGCACCAAGACTGCTGCTTGCGGGCACCGGCAGCGGCTGCGGCAAGACGACGGTCACGACCGCGATTCTGCGGGCGCTGCAGCGCCGCGGCGTAACACTCAACGCGTTCAAGTGCGGTCCGGACTACATCGACCCGATGTTCCACACGGCGGTTTTGGGCGTTCCGAGCCGCAATTTAGACCTGTTTTTCGAGGACGAGGCCGGTATTCGCGGTCAGCTTGCGCGGCATATCCAGCCGGACGGTCTTGGCGTGATCGAGGGCGTCATGGGTTTTTACGACGGCGTTTCCGGTACGACGGATACGGCTTCGGCGGCGCATCTGGCCCGCGCAACCGGCACGCCTGCGGTGCTGATCGTGCGGCCTAAGGGTCAGTCGCTGTCGCTTGCGGCACAGATTCACGGGTTCCGCACATTTGCGGAAAATACGCTTGCAGGAGTGATTTTAAACGGCGTTTCCGCAGGAATGTACTCGTTTTACAAACAAATCGCAGAGAAAGCGGGGCTGCCTGTGCTCGGCTTTTTGCCGCCGGTTCCGGAGGCCGAAATACCTGACCGCCACCTCGGTCTGGTGACGGCGGACGAGCTGTCCGACCTGCGTGAAAAAATTGATCGGCTCGCGGATGCGGCAGAGGAGGGAATTGACCTCCACGCATTGTGTGCATTATCACAGACGGCGAAACCGCTGACCGATACGCACATGCCGCTCGCTCGTGCGACCGATTTTCCGGTGCGGATCGCGGTAGCGAAGGACCGCGCATTCTGCTTCTATTATGAGGATAACTTCGATGTGCTGCGCGAGCTGGGGGCAGAGCTTGTGCCGTTTTCGCCGCTCACAGACGAGCGGCTACCGGAGAATATCGATGGACTGTATCTCGGCGGCGGCTATCCGGAATTATATGAAAAACGGCTTTCAGAGAATGAAATCATGCGGAATTCTATCAAAAAAGGGATTCAAAACGGTTTACCGACGGTTGCAGAATGCGGCGGATTTCTTTATCTGATGCAGTCGCTCGACGGCGCGGAAATGGCAGGTGTGCTGCCGACTTCGGCGCACATGACGCGCAGGCTGCAGCCGTTCGGTTATGTCACGCTCACGGCAAACAGTGATAACCTGCTGTGCGAAGCCGGTGGACAATTTCCTGTGCACGAGTTTCATTATGCACAGGCTGTGGATAATGGCACAGATTTTCATGCGGTCAAGCCAAACGGGCGCGCGTGGGACTGCGGCTTTGCATCGGATACGCTCTATGCAGGATTTCCGCATTTGTATTTCCGCGCGAAAACTGAAATTGCAGCGAATTTTGTCCGAAAATGTGCAGAAAGGAGCGAAAAATGACACTCGAACAGACTATTTCTGCCATCCGGCCGCTGGATGAGAAAAGCATGACGGCGGCGCGAAACCGTTTTGCAAATATTGCCATGCCGCTCGGCGGTCTGGGTCTTCTGCAGGACGCGATTGTGCAGCTTGCGGGTATTCTCGGTCAGCCGGTGCCGGATATTTCCAGACGCGCGGCGGTTGTTTTCTGCGCGGACAACGGCGTGGTCGCCGAGGGCGTGACGCAGTGCGGGCAGGAGGTGACAGCAACGGTCGCGGAAAATATGGGCCGCGGCGAGTCCACCGTGTGTCTAATGGCAAAATCGCTCGGAATGGACGTATTTCCGGTCGATATTGGTGTTGCACAGCCGATAAAGAGCGAAAAAGTGCTGCAATTTTCCGTTCGGCGCGGAACTGCAAACTTTGCGCATGAGCCTGCCATGACGCGGAAAGAGGCGCTCGAAGCGGTCGAAATCGGTATTAAAATGGCAGAAATGTGTGCCGAAAAGGGATATTCGCTGCTCATTGGCGGCGAAATGGGTATCGGAAACACGACTACGAGTGCGGCAGTCACGGCGGCGCTCACCGGCGCGGAGCCTGCGGCGGTCACAGGACGCGGCGCGGGTCTGTCAACGGCCGGTCTGGAGCGGAAAATCGCGGTGATCGAGGCGGCGTTGGCGCTTCATAAACCCGACCCGAATGACTCGATCGACGTGCTGCATAAGGTTGGCGGTTTGGATATCGCGGGTCTGTGCGGTCTGTATTTGGGTGCGGCGGCACAGCGCATTCCGGTCGTGCTGGACGGCGTGATTTCGTGTGCGGCGGCGCTTCTCGCGGTGCGATTGTGCCCGCAGTCTGTGCATTTTATGGTCGCAGCGCACAGATCGGACGAACCGGCGAGCATTTTGCTGCTCGATGCACTCGGTAAGCGGCCGTTCCTGACGGCGGGCATGCATCTCGGGGAGGGGACAGGCGCAGCGGCAGGCGTGGCACTTTTGGATCTGGCACTGGCGCCATATCGGGAAATGGTGAGCTTCGCGGACATTGGAATGGAGGCATATCAGCCGCAAAAGTAGTTGTTTGTCTGACAGATAGCACAAATTTTTATATAAATATTGTGTGTAACGCCGATAAATGCGATCTGCCCGCATTCTTTACAGGAATACTGCGTGCAGCAAAAAGCACCGAGCGTTAACTCGGTGCTTTACGGTTCAAATTCTTAGCATTTCAGAGCTTCATCCGCGATATTTGCGGTGATTTTGTTGTAGAACTCCTGCTTCTGCGCATCGTTTTCAAACGCTGAGAACGGCACGATGACCGCGGAGAATTCATCAACAAAAATATAATAATGCTTGTCATCGGTTGCGGTGCGCTGAACGGCCGAATACTGGTAAACGGTATCTTCGTTCTCGCCGGACAGCTCGAATTCGCTTTCACGCAGCGTGAGCGTTTTCGGTCCGCAAAGCTGCTTGTTCTTTGCGTTCTTGAGGATTTTCTCGATATTTTTGATCATTTTATGACGCATATAGCGCGGTGTGCCCCAGAAGCAGACGGCAGCGAGCGCAACGTAAACCGCGATGGAAACCGGCGTGAGCGTATGCAGCCAGTACATGAGCGCACTGCCGCCGAGAATGACAATAGCCGCGGTGGCGATTCTCATGGTGCGAATGCTGCGTTGAACAATCGCATTATTGTTGTAATAATTCAAATTAAAATCAATAAAATCCTGTTTGGTGATATCGTAATGCAGCTCCATTTTTCCTTACCTCAACTTACTCGGATAAAGTTATTGTATCGAAAATCAGAGCGGATTGCAAGTCTAATTAAGAAAGGGGAGCGAAAATGCTGATTTTAGTGACCGGCGGAGCGGCTTCGGGCAAGTCGGCGCACGCGGAACGGCTGGTGTGTGAAAAAGCACAGAGCCGATTATATCTGGCGACCATGCAGCCGTTCGGCAAGTCCGCAGAGGCGCGGATTGCGCGGCATCGGGCGCTTCGTGCGGGAAAAGGGTTCGCTACGGTGGAGAGAACACTTGATTTAGCGAATCTCAAGCTCTCTCAGCAATACGACGGAATTTTGCTCGAGGATTTGGGCAATCTGCTGGCAAACGAGCTGTTTGCGCCGGAAGGCGCAGGCGCAGGATCGGCGTTCGACAGCATTGTTGCAGGCGTGGATAATCTGCAAAAATACTGTGAAACGCTGGTTATCGTTTCCAACGAAATCTTCGCGGACGGCGTGCCGTACCCGCCGGAGACCATGCAGTATATCCGGATTTTAGGAGAACTGCACCAGAAATTAACTGGGAAAGCAGACGCGGTATATGAATCGGTATGCGGGATTTTGCTGCCGGTAAAGGAGGGAAAACAGCCGTGAAAAGTGTAATCAGCGGACTTTTAGTCGCGTTCTCAATGTACTCTGCGATACCTGTTCCACAGGTGAACTGGGAAAAACAGACCATGCGCTGGGCGCTGGGCTTCCTGCCGCTCATCGGTGTGCTGATCGGCGGTTTGGAGTGGATTTGGTTCGCGTTTTGTATGCATTTCGGCGCGGCGGGCTTGTTTTATGCTGTGATCGCGGCGATTATCCCGCTGGCAGTATCGGGCGGCATCCACCTCGACGGTCTGTGCGACACTTCCGATGCGCTGTGCTCGTTCGGCGATCGCGAAAAGCGTCTCGCCATCCTCAAAGACCCGCACGTCGGCGCGTTCGGGCCGCTGTGGCTGATGGCGTTCCTGTTGGCGGAGGTCGGCTGCTTCGCGCAGATCTACGACCGGCCTGTGCTTTTGCCGCTGGCGTGCACAGGATTCGCTTTTGCACGGACGATGGGTGGCCGCAAGGTAGTTGCATCACCGTGTGCAAAAGACAGCGGACTTGCACATATCTTTGCGGAAAACAGCGATAAACGCGCGGTATCGCGCATGTTAGTTGCTGAATTTGTTCTGTTTGCGGTACTTCTCGGATTGTGGATATACCGCGTGCCGCACGCGCTTGCTGCGGCGAAAGTGCTCGTTATTGTGCTCGTTGTGTGGTATGCTGTGCATGAGCACATAAGCCGTCGTGTGTTCGGCGGTGTCACCGGAGACCTGGCGGGATTCTGCATCTCGCTGTCGGAACTGATCACGCTTGCGGCAGCAGCGATTGGAGGGCTGATTTTATGACCGTGCTCATCATTGGCGGCGCATATCAGGGGAAACGAAAAGTTGCCGAAAACCTGTATGCAGACCTGCCGAGGATTGAAAATCTGCACGAAATCGTGCGGAAAATGCTGAAGGAAGACAAAGACCCGCTGTCGCTCGCAGATACGCTGTGCGGACACGTTATCACCTGCGATGAGATCGGCTGCGGCATCGTTCCCATCGACCGTGCGGACGAAAACTGGCGTGAAGCGGTTGGTCGTCTGTGCTGTGCTTTGGCACAGAAAGCGGACGCAGTCGTGCGCGTGATCGCAGGCGTGCCGCAATTTATCAAAGGAGAACAACCATGACGATAACCTTTGCCGTACTGCTCGGCTTCGCGCTCGACTGGCTGCTCGGAGACCCGAAAAAATTGCCGCATCCGGTATGTGCGGTGGGAAAACTCATCTCAGGAACCGAAAAAGTTCTGCGCCGCATCTTTCCCGCAACACCTGCGTCACTGACATTCGCCGGAATTTTACTCTGGATCATCACCTGCGGCGTGAGCTTTGCCGTGCCGTTTTTCCTTTTGCGCTGGCTGTATCATGTGAACTTCTGGCTCGGTTTTGCCGCTGAAACGCTGCTCTGCTGGATGATTTTCGCACGAAAAAGCCTTGCGGACGCCGGTTATCATGTCTACGGCGCGGTCAAGCAGTCGCTCGAGGAGGGGCGCAAGGCCATCGCGTGGTACGTCGGCCGCGACACCGCAGAGCTGTCCGAGGAGGGCGTTATCAAGGCCGCTGTCGAGACCGTGGCTGAAAACCTGACGGACGGTGTGGTCTCGCCGCTCGTGTTCATGCTCATCGGTGGAGCGCCGCTCGGCATGCTGTACAAGGCGGTCAACACGCTGGATTCCATGGTCGGCTATCATAACGATAAATACGAGTATTTCGGCAAGTTTTCGGCAAAAATGGACGATTTATTCAACTTTATTCCTGCCAGACTGTCCGCACTGTGCATGATCGCCGGTGCCGGAATGCTGCATCTCGATAACCGAAATGCGCTGCGGATTTACCGCCGAGACCGCAATAAGCACAAAAGTCCGAACGCCGGTCAGACCGAGTCCGCGTGCGCGGGCGCACTGCACATCCAGCTCGGCGGCGATGCCAGCTACTTCGGCAAAGTCGTTAAAAAGGCCGCCTTCGGTGATCCGATCCGCCGCGTAGACCGCACGGATATTCTCGCAACGGTCGATCTGATGACGGCGGCAAGCGTGTTTGCACTGGTGCTGTGCTGTGCAATCCGCCTGATCGTAAAAAGTTAGGACGCTGTGCGAGAGAGAAAATTCGTATTTGAAAGGGTGACAACATTGCCAACCTATGTCCACGGCGGCGATATCCAAACCTACATCGACCGCCACGGCTTCGCGCCGCTCGACCTGTCCGCGAACATCAATCCGTTCGGCATACCGGACGCAGTACGCGCGGCCATGCACAGGGCTGTGGATAACTGCACGCAGTATCCCGACCCGTTTTGCCGCGCCGCGCGGCAGGCGATTGGTGCGAGAGAAGGCGTCAATCCGGATTTTCTGTACTGCGGCAACGGTGCGGCGGATGTGCTTGACCGTCTTGCGGCGGTGCTGAAACCGCGCAAGGTGCTGCTCACCGCACCGACCTTCGCGGAGTACGAGCGCACGCTCTCAGGTGCGGAGATTCGGGTGCATAATCTGCGGGAAACGGACGGTTTTGCGCTCACAGAACGTATTTTAGACGAGATTTCACCGGATTTGGATGCGGTTTATCTCTGCAATCCGAACAATCCGACCGGGCGAACCGCCCAACCGGAGCTCCTGCGGGAAATCGTCCGAAAATGTACAGAAAACGGCGTAAAACCGGTTATGGATGAGTGTTTCAATGACTTTCTGGAGAACGCCGCGCAGCACACACTGAAAGACCTGCTGGAATCCGATCCCGGCCTGATCATCCTGCGCGCGTACACGAAAATGTACGCCGTGCCCGGTGTGCGCTTCGGCTGGTGCATGACGGCGGATGCGGCGCTGATTGAGAAATTATACCATGCCGGACAGCCGTGGAACGTGTCGGTCATCGCGCAGGCGTGCGCCGTCGCGGCGGCAAACGAGCCGGACTGGGCCGCTGAAACCGCCAAACGCATTGCCGAGGAACGCAGGTTTTTATCCAACGGACTTGCCGCCTGCGGACTGACCGTCTTTCCGGGCGAGGCCAACTTCCTGCTGTTCCGCTCCAACGATACCGGATTGCACAAGAAACTCGCTGAACACGGCATAATGATACGAAACTGCGATAATTATCGCGGACTTTCGGCGGGATACTATCGCGTTGCCGTAAAAACGAGAGAAGCAAGCAAGTGCTTGCTAAACGCAATCAAATTGATAATTGAAAATGGATAATGGAGAACGAAGGTACGCACTTTGCGCGGATTTGACAGCGCCGCGGGCGCAAGGGCAGTGACATTTTCCATTCTCCATTTTCGATTTTCCATTATGCGGGAGGTTTGCAAATGGCAAAAATTATCATGATACAGGGAACGTGCTCGAATGCAGGCAAAAGCCTTCTCTGCGCGGCTCTGTGCCGGATTTTCCGGCAGGATGGCTACCGCGTTGCGCCGTTCAAGTCACAGAACATGGCGCTCAATTCGTTCATCACGGCGGACGGCAGGGAGATGGGCCGCGCGCAGGTCGTGCAGGCCGAGGCGGCAGGCATCGCGCCCGATGTGCGTATGAACCCGATTTTGCTCAAGCCGACAAGCGATGTTGGCTCGCAGGTCATCATCATGGGCGAGGCGCAGGGAAACCGCACCGCGCGCGAATATTGGGGGCACAAAAAGGCGCTTTTGCCCATTATCAAGGACGCATTTGACAGCCTTGCCGCCGAGAATGACATTATCGTGATCGAGGGGGCGGGCAGTCCGGCGGAGATCAATCTCAAGCAGGATGATATTGTCAATATGGGTCTGGCGAAGCTGGTGAATGCGCCCGTTCTGCTGGTCGGCGACATCGACCGCGGCGGCGTGTTCGCGTCGCTGTACGGTACGGTCAAGCTGCTCGAGGAGGACGAGCAGGCGCGCATTCACGGTCTCATCATTAACAAATTCCGCGGTGACGTGGAGATTCTGCGGCCGGGTCTGACGCAGCTCGAGGATTTGACCGGCAAGCCGGTCATCGGCGTGGTGCCGTACGGTCATTTTGACATCGACGATGAGGACAGCCTGTCCGAGCGTCTGGACGCAAAGGCTGCTCCCGCACTGGTGAACATTGCGGTGGTAAAGCTGCCGAGACTGTCCAATTTCACGGATTTTTCCGCACTTTCGCGTGTATCCGGCGTGAGCGTCGCGTACGCGGACAAACCGGCACAGCTTGCCGGAGCCGACCTGATTATCCTGCCGGGCACCAAGTCCACGCTGGCAGACCTGCGCTGGCTGCGCGAGAGCGGCATGGAGGCGCAGATTCTCAAGGCGCACGCGGCAGGCACACCGGTTTTCGGTATCTGCGGCGGCTACCAGATGATGGGACGCACGGTCTCCGACCCGGACAACACCGAGGGCGGCGGCAGTCTGCGCGGCATGAAGCTGCTGCCGATCGACACGGTGTTCCGCCCGAGCAAGACCACGACGCAGACGCGCGGCACGCTGCTAGAGATTGACGGCGTGCTGTCCGATCTGAGCGGTCTGGCGGTCGAGGGCTACGAGATTCACATGGGCGAAACCGTGCGCGACGCGAGTGCAAAGCCGCTCGTTCGATTGCTTCGCAGGGAAGGCGAAATCGAGGACGGCTGTCAGACAGAAAACGCCTTCGGCACTTATCTGCACGGCGTGTTCGATGCGCCGGAGGCGGCGCTGCGGACGGCGCAGGCACTGGCGCAAAAGAAGGGCGTGACGCTCACCGGTGAAGCGCTCGACACACACGCCTACAAGGAGCAGCAGTACGACAAACTGGCGGATTCGGTGCGAAAATCGCTCGATATGGAACGAATTTATCGTATAATGGAGGGAAAAGCATGACGGGACTCATTCATATTTACTGCGGCGACGGCAAGGGCAAGACTACGGCGTCGGTTGGTCTGGCGGTGCGCTGCGCGGGACGCGGAAACAAGGTCGTGTTCGCGCAGTTTCTCAAGGATGGGACTTCGGGGGAGTGCCGTGTGCTGGCGAAATTGCCCGAAGTGACCGTTATGGCGGCAAATCCGGTCGGCAAGTTCTCCTTCCGCATGACGGATGCGGAGAAGCGGGAGACAGCGGACGCGCTCACCCGCACCTTCGATGCGGCAACCGGCTTTGCCGTGCGGGAGCACGCGCGGCTGCTCGTGCTGGATGAGGTCTGCGCGGCAATCTCGTGCGGCTTTCTGGATGAGAAAACGGTCGTAAAATTCCTTGAGACCAAGCCGGAAACGCTCGAGGTCGTACTGACTGGACGGGGTCCGTCCGAAGTGCTGCAGGCACACGCGGACTACATTACAGAAATGAAAATGCAGCGGCACCCGTTTGAGAAGGGCATCGCTGCGCGGGAGGGAATCGAATTTTGAACGGATACATGAAGCCGCAGGACATTGAAAAGCGGTCGTTTGAAATCATCACCGCCGAGCTGGGTGAGCGCACGTTTCCGGCAGGCATCGCCGAGGTGGTCAAGCGCGTCATTCACACCACGGCGGATTTTGACTACGCGGACAGCCTCGCGTTTTCGCCGGACGTGATAGGCAGGGCAAAAGCTGCGCTTGCGGCAGGGGCGACGGTGGTTACCGATACCAATATGGCGCTCTCCGGGGTGAGCAAGGCGACGCTGGCAAAGCTCGGCGGAAAGGCGGTCTGCCTGATGGCGGACGAGCAGGTGGCGAGCGAGGCCAAGGCTCGCGGTGTCACGCGGGCGGTCGTTTCGATGGAGCACGCCGCCAAATTGGAAGGCCCGCTCATCTTCGCCATCGGCAATGCGCCGACTGCGCTTATCCGTCTGCATGAGTTGATTGAGGAAGGCATTGTCGCGCCTGCGCTCGTCATCGGCGTGCCGGTCGGATTTGTCAACGTGGTCGAGGCGAAGGAGCTGTTCATCGGCGGGGACACGCCGTATATCATCGCGCGGGGCCGCAAGGGCGGCTCGAATGTAGCCGCGTCCATTGTCAATGCGCTGCTCTATCAGATGGTACATCGAGAAGGATTTTAAGCAGGAATTAGGAATTGCGTAATGGGTTGGCTGACCGGCGGCGGTTTTTCTCTGCACTCGCTTTCCGGTGCACATGAACCGCGCAGCGGTACGCTCTTTCCGGGCGGAGAGTATTGCCGCAGGCGCACAAAAAGGAGGAAACCAACGGTTTCCTCCTTTTTGTGAATCTTCCTCTTTGTCCCCGCGGCGGACGCCGCAATGTCCTCGCCCGGAAATTGCAAACCGCTCACGCGGTTCGGGCACCCCGCAAAGCCGGTGCAGGAAATCTCCGTCACCGCGTCAATTACGAATTACTCATTCCAAATTCCTAATTACTTGCTCAATCGCTGCTCCATATAATTGTGCGCGTTCAGCTCGAGAGTATCGTTGAGCGGCACGAGCGGCTCGGTCTTGCCGTAGCGGCGGTCGAGCGCGGTCTGCAGGATAAAGTCGCACAGCACGGGATTCTTCGGCAGCAGCGAGCCGTGCGAGTAGGTGGCGAACACGTTGTTGTAGCGTGCGCCCTCGGTCTGGTCCTCGCCGTTGTTGCCGTAGCCCTTTATCATCATGCCGAGCGGCGCGACATCCTCACCGAGATAGGTTTTGCCCGAGTGATTCTCAAAGCCGACCACGATGGAGCCGCTGCTCTCGGGCGTTGTGCGGTACATGTAGTTGCCGATCATGCGCTCTTTCGCGCCGATGGTGTGCACGTTGATCGCGCCGATGAAGTCGAGCTGCACGCCGTCCCACGTTTTGTAATACTGGCCGAGCATCTGGTAGCCGCCGCAGATGGCGAGGAACACCTTCTCCTCCTCAACAGCGGTGCGGATGTCCTTGCCCTTGCCGGAGGCGAGGTCGCGCAGCAGCACCTCCTGCTCGAAGTCCTGTCCGCCGCCGATGAAGAAAATGTCGTACTTATTCACATCGAGCGGCTGACCGATTGAGCACTCGTCCACATTGACGCTGATGCCGCGGCTCTCCAGACGGCGCTTCATCGTGATAATGTTGCCCCGGTCACCGTACAGATTGAGAATGTCGGGGTAAAGATGGCAGATATTCAGTTCCATTGCAGTTGCCCCCCCTTATTCGTAGAACGCCTTGACGTCTGTGTGTTTGCTGATCTCACCGCGCAGGTCGAACATGGCGGTGTATGTCGGCATAAGGAATGCCGGTGTCTCATCCGAGCCGATCTCGGTCAGCAGCTTGTCGTACTCGCGGATAACCTCGATACGCTCGGGTGCAAAGCCTGCGTACTTGAGACGCAGCGCCATATCATCCGCACGCACGCCGGAAACCAGTACGCGCGTAAAGCGCACCTGCTGGTCAGCGAGCGCCTCAAAATCAACATCCCAGATCCAGCTGATGTCCGTGCCGTCCGCGAAGCGGTCGTTGAGCAGGAATGCCAGCTTGTAATTGCCCTCATCGTGCGCGATCAGGTTGATGACCTGATTGAAGCCGGCAGGATTCTTGACCAGCATCATGCGCGCCTGTGCCTGACCGAGTTTGAACTGCTCGGCACGGCCGAAGCCGCACTCAAACTGAGAAAGCGCGCTGACCGCGGTCTGCTCCTCAATGCCGACAACATGCGCGACAGCGGCCTCTGCGGCGGCGTTGTAGATGTTGTAGCCGCCCGGCAGGTTGACGTGTACCTCGTGCTCGTGACCGAAGATGTCCAGTACGATGTCGGACGAGTCCGCGCCGGTGGCGAGTACCTTGGTGACAGCGACCTGCGGTGTCTGGCGGTGGTAGCCGCACTTCGGGCAGCGGAAGCCGCCGAGATGACCGTAGGTGATGTAATCGTACTCATATTCGGTCTTGCAGTGGATGCAGTACGGCGCGTCGGACAGCTCGTGCGCGGTCTCCTTGTAGATCGGGACATTCACGCCGAACCAGACGATCTTGTTCGGCACGCTGCCCGCAAGGGAAGCGGTGAGCGAACAGTCCGCGTTCAGGCAGAGTGTTGCATCCGGAACGTGCGTGATACCCTCGCGGATGGCGTTGAGCGTGTGCGTAATTTCGCCGTAGCGGTCAAGCTGGTCGCGGAAAATGTTGTTGACGACCAGACATTCGACTGGCAGGTATTCACTCGTTTTGCGGAAGGCCGCCTCGTCGCATTCGATGAGCGCGTGCGTGTACGGGCATTTGCCGGACAGGGTGGCGTGCTGCGCGAATACCGCGATGATGCCGGTCAGCAGGTTCGCGCCCGACTTGTTGGAGAAATATTTGAGTCCCGCATCGGCAAACGCCTGCTCGATCATGCGGGAGGTGGTGGTCTTGCCGTTCGTGCCGGTCACGACCGTGACCTTTACGCCGCGCGACAGCTCACCCAGAATATTTTTATCAATTTTCAGTGCCAGCTTGCCCGGCAGGTTGGTGCCGCCGCGTCCCAGCTTGCGCAGAACAGCGCCCGATGCCTTGCACACCAGCACCGCCAGTCTGGTTTGGAGTTTCATTGCTGTAACCTCTTTTTTCAAGTCATATAAAATAAGTATAGCGCATTTTGCGGCATTGCACAAGGGAAAACGTCGGAAAATGCGCCTACCCGGCGGGGGCACAAGAGGGTAGACACCTGCGGTTTCCACCCTCTTGTGAATCCCCCCTTTCCCTTGGAGGGTCTGGCGCAGATTGCCTACATGTGACCGCTGCGAAATAGGGGAACGGCAGAGGATTTTTTCTTCCGCGCGGTATCCGCATATTCGCATTTCGGCTATGTTACTGCTACACAGGCGGTTTACTCCACGCAGGCGCGGCATATCCGTGCCGCGCAATTCGTTAGCGCGTTATGATGGACAGGGCCTGCGAGGATAAATTGCACCGAACGCCTAATCCGTAGGTGCTGTCCGCAAACTCCAGACTTACGAGTTGCGCGGCACGGGGATGCCGCGCCTGCGGGAAGTAGCCGGTATGTGTAGCAGTAATCTGTCTGTGAACTGCGAAAAGGCGGAGAAAGACACGCTGAGGTAACCCGACTGCCGCGTCCTTTTCCTGCTTACGCAGTCTACCATCTGCACCCAAGGTAGTAGGGAAAAGGGGAGATTCACAAGAGGGTGGAAAACCGCAGGTTGTCTACCCTCTTGTGCGCCTGCCGCGCGTAGCGGCAATCCCCGCTGTGGTTCACGGCAAAGCTCCCCGCCCGGACAGGGCGAACCGCCTGCGCGGTTCGGGCACACCGGACAGCCTGTGCCGCCGTTTCCGTATCGGCTTTTCGGTTTGCATAGGGCAACAATTTTGCCCGCATATTGACTTTCGGCTGCGCATATGCTAAGATAAATCGCAATAAGGGAGTAGTCGGCGCGGAGCGTTCCGCCGCGCGGCAGAGCCAACATACTGGGGAGGACGCTCCTCTGGTTTTGCATGAAATGACGAGACTTATCTGTTCTACGCGGCAGATGGGTCTTTTTTTGTGCCTGTTTTCCGCCGGATAAACGACTGAGGAGGACAAGAAAATGGGTTTATTGGAGTTATTTTTAATCGCAGTCGGTCTGTCGATGGATGCGTTCGCGGTGTCTGTCTGCAAGGGACTGAGCGTGCGCACGCTCAAGGCTAAGCACGCGGTCATCTGCGGACTGTATTTCGGCGGCTTTCAGCTTTTGATGCCGCTCATCGGCTTTGCACTCGGCGTGCGCTTTCAGTCGCTCATCACGAGCATTGATCACTGGATCGCCTTTGTGCTGCTGGGGCTTATTGGCGCAAACATGGTGCGCGAGTCGCGCGAGCACGATGACGAAAGCGTCAGCGATTCGTTCCGCTTTATGACCATGCTGCCGCTTGCGGTTGCCACGAGCATTGATGCGCTTGCGGTCGGTGTGACGTTTGCGTTCCTGCAGGTCGATATCGTTCCGGCGGTGTCGTTCATCGGTGCAACCACGTTTGTGCTGTCGTGCATCGGCGTGAAGATCGGCCATGTGTTCGGCACAAAGTACAAGTCCCGCGCAGAGCTGTTCGGCGGTATCGTACTGATCCTGATGGGTCTCAAAATCCTGCTGGAGCATTTGGGTTTTCTGGGATAACAAAAGGCACCTCAATGAGGTGCCTTTTTACTGTCTCTATGCGTTTTCGGTCGAAAATCATTCGGCTGCAGCCTGCACGCCCGCAATATCCTGCACGGTCTTGCAGGTCAGCTCCTTGCTGATCTTGCCCGCAAAGCCGGTCAGCGTCTTGCCCGGACCGATCTCGCACGCCGAGGTCAGACCGGCAGCCATGCCGTTCTTCACCAGCTGCGTCCAGCGAACCGGAGAGATCATGTGCTGCTCGAGGTGTGCCGGCAGGTCGGAGCAGTCGTAAACCTTGCCGTCGAGGTTGGAGTAAATATCCATCTTCGGTGCGGAGAAGGTAAAGTCCGCAACGTAAGCGCGCAGCTCTGCGGCAGCCTTTGCCATCAGCGGGGTGTGGAATGCACCGGATACCGCAAGCGGGAGCGCACGGCGTGCGCCTGCAGCCTTGCAGTTTTCGATCGCCTCTGCGAGAGCCGCCTTTTCACCTGCGATAACCAGCTGACCCGGGCAGTTATAGTTTACCGGACGGACCACGCCGGAGGTCACCTTCGCGCAGGCTTCTTCAATTACGCTGTCCTCCAGACCGAGGATAGCCGCCATGCCGCCGTCGATCGAGTCCGCTGCCTGCTGCATCAGCTTGCCGCGCATGGAAACGATCTTTACGCCGTCTGCGAGGGAAACAACGCCTGCAGCCGCCAGTGCGGTGTATTCACCGAGCGAGAAGCCTGCCGCTGCCTTGAATTCCACGCCTGCTTCCTTCAGTGCAGCCCAGGCTGCCATGGAATGGGTGAAAATTGCGATCTGGCTGTTCTCCGTGCGGGAGAGCGTTGCCTTGTCGCTCTCAAAGCACAGCTTGGCTACATCCAGACCGGCGCCTTCGCTTGCTTCCTCAAAAACCAGCTTGGCAGCCTGCGAGTTCTCATAAAGATCCTTGCCCATGCCGGGGGCCTGTGCGCCCTGACCCGGGAAAAATGCAAAACCGTAGTTCACGTTTCGTTCCTCCAAAATAATAATCAAACGCTGACAGCACCGTATTTTAATAGATATTTTTCGCACAAAGTGTTGCTAAATAATAACGGTCTGTCTTGACAATTTACTGTGCTTTTATTATAATAGTCGGAGAATACTTTGTCAATCTAACTATTGTCGCTTTTCCACGCTTTTTGGGAGAGCGATTTGGACTTTTTAGGAGCGTGGAAATCATCAACAGTAAACTGATCGGCACGGGCGCGTGCATACCGGATTTTGTCCTGACCAACGCCATGCTGGAAAAAATGGTCGATACCAACGATGAGTGGATCGTGCAGCGCACCGGTGTGCGCGAGCGCCGCATCGCAAAGAATACACATACATGGGAGCTGGCGCTCGGTGCCGCACAGGACGCACTCGCGGACGCAGGCATCACCGCAGAGGAGCTGGACCTCATTCTCGTCAGCACCTGCTCGCCGGATACCAACACGCCGAATACGGCGTCTATCCTGCAGGACAAGCTGGGTGCGCGTCAGGTCGGCGCGTTCGATATCAACAATGCCTGCACCGGCTTTGTCTCCGCGACCGACATTGCGGACAGCTACATTAAATCCGGCAAGGCAAAGACCGTGCTGGTTGTATCGGCGGAAACGCTTTCGCGCATCGTGGACTACACCGACCGCTCGACCTGCATTCTGTTCGGCGACGGTGCCGCTGCGGCCGTTTATCAGGCGACTGAGGACGAAACGGTCGGCATTCTGTCCACTTTCACCGCGGCAGACGGTTCGGGCGCAGAGTACCTGCACATGGAAGCCCTGCCGGTCGAGGATCCGCTTTCCGGTGACCGCACGGTGGATCCGAAGGCGCGTTTCCTGAAAATGCAGGGTGCACCGGTCGTGCGCTTCACCGCAAGAGCCGTACCGCTTGCGATCGACACCGCACTCAAGCGGGCGGGCGTCACCGCAGAGGAAATCGACTGGGTGGTACCGCATCAAGCGAATCTGCGTATTCTGGATGTTATTGCACGCAGATACCATCTGCCGAAGGAGAAGATCTACGTCAATATGGACCGTTTCGGCAATACCTCGTCGGCAAGCGTGCCGATCTGCCTGAACGAAATGCGTAAGAACGGCCTGCTGCACGAGGGTCAGACCATTGTCTGCACCGGCTTCGGCGGAGGACTTACTTATGGCGCTTTTGTGCTGAAATTGTAATTACAGTACAATATTCAACAGAAATGTACGATACCAGATATTCAGCGCAATAACATTTGGTTACATTTCGTGAAAAATATGCTATAATAACTTGATAGATTTAGAATTACAAGAAATTACCTGTATAAAAGGGGAGAATGACCTATGAAAACCAAGATCACAGAACTTCTCGGTATCGAATACCCGATCGTGCAGGGCGCTATGGCGTGGATCGCGGAGCACCATCTGGCTGCTGCGGTTTCCAAGGCAGGCGGTCTGGGCATTATCGCGGGCGGCGCGGCTCCGGTGGATTACATCCGTGAGGAGATCCATAAGGCGCGTGCCATCACGGACAAGCCGCTCGGTATGAACATCATGCTGCTCTCCCCGAATGCGGATGATCTGGCGCAGCTGGCTATCGACGAGAAGATCGAAGTGCTGACCACCGGCGCAGGCAATCCGGGCAAGTATATCGCGGACTGGAAGAACGCAGGCATTAAGGTTATGCCGGTCGTTGCTTCGGTTGCACTGGCAAAGCGCATGGAGCGCGCAGGTGCAGATGCGGTTATCGCAGAGGGTATGGAAGGCGGCGGCCACATCGGTGAGCTGACCACCATGCCGCTCGTTCCGCAGGTCGTAGACGCACTGAGCATTCCGGTCATCGCCGCAGGCGGCATTGCGGACGGCCGCGGCATGGCAGCTGCCATGATGCTCGGCGCCGAAGGCGTACAGTGCGGCACGATCTTCCTTGCAACACCGGAGTGTCAGATCTCGGAAAAGTATAAGGAACTCGTCCTCAAGGCTACCGACATTTCGACCGTTGTTACCGGTCGTCCGTCCGGTCATCCGGTGCGTTCGCTCAAGACCCCGATGGCGCGCAAGTGCCTCGAGCTCGAGAAGCAGAACACCGATGCCTCTCTTGAGGAGCTTGAGAAGGCAACCGCCGGTTCGCTGCGCAAGGCCGTGCAGGACGGCAACTATGAGGAGGGCACCTTTATGTCCGGTCAGATTGCGGGTATGCTCAAGGAGCTGCATCCGTGCGAGGAGATCCTCAAGGGCATGACCGCACAGGCGGAGGACCTTCTGAAGAACGCTTACAAGAGATTTGAATAAGAGCGGAGAGTGAAGAGATAGGAAAACTCCTCACTCCTGCCTGTCTATAGAATGGAGTAAACAATGAGCTTAGCAATCGTAACCGGCGGTTCCCGCGGCATTGGCGCGGCAATCGCGGAAAAGCTGGCGCAGGACGGCTTCGACGTCCTCATCAATTGTGCGTCCTCGGTCGAAAAGGCTGAGGCTGTGGCGGAGAAGTGCCGCGCGCACGGCGTCAACGCTTATGTGAAGAAGTGGGATGTTGCGGACTATGACGCCTGCAGCACCGCTCTCAAGGAAATTAAGGAAGAGATCGGCGTACCGTTCGTTCTCGTCAACAATGCGGGCATCACCCGCGACGGTCTGATGGTCCGCATGAAGGAGGACCAGTTCGATGATGTTATCCGCACCAACCTCAAGGGCGCATTCAACATGCTCAGCCTGTGCGGTGCGATGATGATGCGCGCCAAGCAGGGCCGCATTATCAACATCACCTCGGTTTCGGCGTTCACCGGAAACTACGGCCAGATCAACTACACCGCTGCCAAGGCGGGTATGGTCGGCATGACCAAGACCGCCGCCAAGGAGCTGGGTGCGCGCGGCATTACGGTAAACGCAGTCGCTCCGGGCTGGATCGCCACCGAGATGAGCGACAAGGTGCCCGAGGACATCCGCGAGAACGCCAAGAAGCAGATCGCGCTCGGCCGTTTCGGCAAGCCGGAGGAAATCGCAGGCGTGGTTGCCTTTCTGGCCTCCGACGCTGCAAGCTATATTTCCGGCCAGACGATCATCGCTGACGGCGGACTTTATTAAGGCATCACCGGACAATTCGCCTGCGGCACTTTGCGGTAATTTTCCGCTCTGATGTCGTTCCGGATTTTTGCAATACACAAAGTATTGCTGCAAACCCGCGCCTAATCAGAACGCAAAATTCCTGCGCAAATTGCTCTTGCCGAATTATCCGGTGATACCTTTTTGCTGCGTGGAATAAAAATTGCGATTAGATAAATGCGTGATATTGGAATGAAGGAGCAAATATATGGAACGTGTAGTAATCACCGGCATGGGTGCCATCACTCCGGTCGGCAACGATGTGCCGTCGTTTTGGGAGTCGCTCAAGACCGGCAAGTGCGGCATCGGTCCCATCACCAAGTTTGATGTATCCGATTTTAAGGTAAAGCTGGGTGCAGAGGTCAAGGACTTCGACCCGACCCAGTATATGGAGAAGCGTGAGGCGCGCCGCGCAGATGCAAATGTGCATTACGCAATGGCGGCAGCGATCCAGGCTGTCGAGCAGGCAGGCCTCAAGGAAGGCAATTTCGATCCCTATCGCACGGGCGTTATCTTCGGCTCGGGCGTAGGCGGTCTGCATGTTGCCGAGCAGGAGGTCCCGAAGCTGCTCGAAAAGGGTCCCGGCCGCGTTTCGCCGTTCGCTATTCCGGAGATGATCGCCAACATCGCGGCGGCGTATATCTCCATGCACTTCGGCTTCAAGGGTGAGAATTTCTGCCCGGTTTCCGCGTGCGCGACCGGCAACCACTCGATCGGTGAGGCAATGCGCGCCATCCGCCACGGCTATCAGGATGTCGTTGTCTGCGGTGGCACCGAGAACGGCATTATCCCGATCTCGATGGCAGGCTTCCAGAATATGAAGGCGGTTCACATGGGTGAGGATCCGACGGCGGCTTCCATCCCGTTTGACGCACGCCGTTCCGGCTTTGTCATGGGCGAAGGCGCAGGCTGTCTCGTACTCGAGAGCCTGACGCACGCACAGCAGCGCGGCGCGACCATTCTGGCAGAGGTGGCAGGCTACGGTGCCTCCGGCGACGCTTACCACATCACCAGCCCGTCTCCGGACGGCGATGCGGCTGCACACGCCATCCGCGGTGCCATTGAGGATGCCGGTCTGACCCCGGCTGACGTTGACTATATCAACGCGCACGGCACCTCCACGCCGCTGAATGAAAAGTATGAGACCATTGCCATCAAGAAGGCGTTTGGCGAGGAGGCTTACAACGTGAAGGTATCCTCCACCAAGTCCATGACCGGCCATCTGCTGGGCGGCGCGGCTGCGGTTGAGGCCATTGCCTGCGTTATGGCAATCCGCGAGGGCATTGTACCGCCGACCATCGGCTACAAGGAGCCGGATCCGGAGTGTGATCTGGATATCACCCCGAACAAGGCGGTTGAGATGCCGATCAATGTTGCCATCTCCAACTCGCTCGGCTTTGGCGGCCACAACGCCTGCATCCTGATCAAGAAGGTATAAAAATGGACATCAAAGAATTGAAAGACATCGCGCTTGAGCTGATGGACGCGCTGGCTGCAAAAAAGCTGGGCGAGGTCGAGCTCGAACTGGATGACGTAAAAATCAAGATCAAGGCAGCTGAACCGGCTCCCGTGATCGCTGCAGCATCGGTAGCAGCGGCGGCACCCGCAGCGGCGCCGGCGGCAGCACCCGCAGCGGAGAGCGCAGACGCGGCACCAGCGGCTGAGGAGCAGCTTCCGGCAGGCACGCAGGTGAAGAGCCCGCTGGTCGGCACGTTTTATTCTTCTCCGTCTCCGGACGAACCGCCGTTCGTGCTGGTCGGTCAGCAGGTGAAGGAGGGCGATACCCTCTGCATCATCGAGGCGATGAAGATCATGAACGAGATCAAGGCACCGTGCGACGGCAAGATCATCCGCATTATGGCACAGCCGGGCGATATGGTTGAATACAATCAGGTGCTCTGCGTAATCGAATGACGCTTATAGGGGGCTTCACAAGCCCCCTATATACGAAAACAGGTTCCGTAGAAACCTGTTTTCGATACCCGAATGTCGCCGCGCGCAGTGCGACCAAGAAGTCGCACAAGGATAGCGCCCAAGACGGCTGAGTCGGGGTGTAAAAACCCAGCGCTAACCTTGCGCGACGCCGTTCGCGCTGCGCCGCACATGTCGCGGGTTTTTACGAAGCGCAAGGCGCTTCTATTTCATGCGCAATGCAAAGCATTGCGGTTTTACCGCATAATTAGTGCTGTATTGCGTGTTTCACTTGCATTTTGTAAGGAGAGGGATTATAATATGCTGAACAAAGAACAGATCATGGAGATCCTTCCGCACCGTCCGCCGATGCTTCTGGTGGACGAGATCCTCGAAATGGACGAGAACCATGTAGTCGGTGCGTTGCACCTGACCGGCGACGAGTTCTTCTTCCAGGGCCACTTTCCGGGCAACCCGATCATGCCCGCGGTGTTCCGTCTGGAGGCGCTCGCGCAGGCAGGCGGCGTAGCGCTGCTGTCTCTGCCCGAATTCAAGGGCAAGACTGCGGTCTACACCGGCATTGACAAGGCGAAATTCCGCGCAATGGCAAAGCCGGGCGATACCCTTCGTCTGGAAGTTACCTTCACCAAGCGCCGCGGCCCGATGGCAGTAGCCGAAGGCATTGCCTGGGTTGGGGACGAGAAGGCCGCCGAAGCGGAGATCAAATGCATGGTCATCAATGACTGAGGCGGGAGAGAGCTAATCGAATGTTTCAGAAGGTACTCATTGCGAACCGCGGCGAGATTGCGGTCCGCATTATTCAGGCCTGCCGTGATTTAGGCGTTATCTCGGTGGCCGTTTACTCCGAGGCTGACCGCGAAGCGCTGCACGCGCAGATCGCGGACGAAGCGGTCTGCATCGGTCCGGCCCGTGCGGCGGACAGCTACCTGAATATGGATAATATCATTTCGGCGGCGCTGGCTTCCGGCTGTCAGGCCATTCATCCGGGCTTCGGCTTCCTGTCCGAGAATCCGGATTTTGCCGAGCGCATCACGCAGGCCGGTCTGGCGTTTATCGGCCCGACTGCAGCAACTATCCGCCTGATGGGCGACAAATCCGAGGCAAAGCGCAACGCGATCGCCGCAGGCGTTCCGGTCGCGCTCGGCACGGACGGCCCGCTGCGCGATTTTGACGAAGCCATCTCCGAGGCCGAGCGCATCGGCTATCCGGTCATGCTCAAGGCGGCATCCGGCGGCGGCGGCAAGGGCATCCGCGTGGCGGAGAGCGTCAAGGACCTCAAGGACGCGTACGACAGCGCCTCTGCAGAGGCTATCGCCAACTTCGGTGACGGCCGCCTGTACATGGAAAAATATATTCACAATCCGCGCCATATCGAGGTGCAGATTCTGGGCGATAACTACGGTAACGTGGTGCACCTGTTCGAGCGTGAGTGCTCGGTGCAGCGCCGTCACCAGAAGCTGATCGAGGAAAGTCCGTCGGCTTTCGTTACGCCCGAGCTGCGCGAGAAGATGACCTCGGCGGCTGTTGCGTTGGCAAAGCGCGTCGGCTACCGAAACGCGGGTACGATCGAATTTTTAGTCGATAACGACCGCAATTTCTACTTCTGCGAGATGAACACCCGCATTCAGGTCGAGCACCCGGTCACCGAGGAGGTCACCGGCGTAGATCTGGTCTGCGAGCAGCTTCGCGTGGCGGCAGGCGAGCCGCTGTCCTTTAAGCAGGAGGATCTGACCATCCGCGGTCACGCCATCGAGTGCCGCATCAACGCGGAGGACCCGTCGAGAAACTTTGCGCCCTGTCCGGGCACACTGGTGTCCTTGCATCTGCCGGGCGGTCCCGGCGTGCGCGTGGATTCCGCGGCTTATCAGGGATATAAGATTCCGCCGTTTTACGATTCCATGATCGGCAAGCTGATCGTCTACGGCGCCGACCGTGAGCAGGCCATCGTTCGCATGCGCCGTGCCCTCGCGGAGATGCTGTTTGAGGGCGTTGTGACCGCAACCGACTATCAGATGCACATCCTGTGCTCGAAGGCGTTTGTGGAAGCAAACTTTAATGTTAATTCCATCGCAAACGGCGATTTTGACTAAATCATTTATTATGGTATAATAGATTTAGCACAAGCATAGTTGAATCCGAAGGTCTTACAAAATCAGCGTATTTTAAAAAGCGAAGTTTTTGTAATCCGAAGGATTTCAGAGGCAGTACCGCACGGTTGGACAAGAGCGATTTGCGAGATGTTTTGTTCACTGGTGCGGCGCGGACTTGCAGCAGTACGCTGTATTGCAAAAGTACGCAACAAAACCAGGGGGCAAAACAGCCGCAAAGCGCCGAAGGCCAATCGTGCGGTACTGCCTCCAAACGAAAGGGGAGTTACGCATGGGTCTGATCGACCTGTTTCAAAAAACACGCGAGACCTCTATGGAAATGAAACCGCAGGAGGACGAAGCGGCCAAGGTCGTAACCTGCAAGGGCTGCGGCGCAGAACTGAAGGCGTATGCCTACGGCAAGAATCTGTATGTGTGCCCGCACTGCGGACGATACGGACGACTGCTCGCGCGCACGCGCATCCGTCAGATCGCGGATAAGGACAGCTTTGAGGAGCTGTACGCCAATCTGGCACCGGCGGACCCGATCCACTTCCCGGGATACGCAGAGAAAACGGCAGAGCTGGCTGAAAAGGTCGGCATGCCGGACGCGGTCAAGACCGGCGTGTGTAAGATCGGCGGTGTGGAAACTGCGATCGGCGTCATGGACAGCCATTTCATGATGGCGTCCATGGGTTCGGTCGTTGGCGAAAAGCTGACCCGCCTGTTTGAGTACGCGACCGAAAAGGGTCTGCCTGTTGTGCTGTTTACCTGCTCCGGCGGTGCGCGCATGCAGGAGGGCATGTTTTCGCTGCTGCAGATGGCCAAGGTGTCCGCGGCGGCGCGCCGTCACTCGGACGCCGGACTGCTGTATATCACCGTGCTGACCGACCCGACCACGGGCGGCGTTACCGCGTCGTTCGCCATGCTGGGCGATATTATCCTCGCGGAGCCGCGTACGACCATCGGCTTTGCCGGCCGCCGTGTTATCGAGGGAACCATCGGTCAGACCCTCCCGGACGATTTTCAGTCCTCGGAGTTCTTGCTATCGCACGGTTTCTGTGATAAAATAGTTCCGCGTAATCAACTCAGAGAAACGCTGGAAAAACTCTTGAAGCTGCACTGCGGCTCCAAGTCCAAGAAATGGCAGGTGTGGCGTCGTGATTAACAAACCCGCAAGTGAAAAAATGCGTATCATTCACGATACCAAGCGTCCGATGATCACGGACTATATCAATGAGCTGTTCACCGACTTCACCGAGCTGCACGGCGACCGCTATTTTTCGGACGACCATGCCATCCTCGGCGGCGTTGGCTACTTCAACGGCACACCGGTGACGGTAATCGGCCACCGCAAGGGCCGCACCATTGAGCAGAATATGGACGCCAACTTCGGCATGGCGCACCCGGAGGGCTATCGAAAGGCCCTGCGTCTCGCGCATCAGGCGGAGAAATTCCACCGCCCGGTCATCAACTTTGTTGACACCGGCGGCGCGTTCTGCGGCGTAGGCGCGGAGGAACGCGGTCAGGGCGAGGCCATTGCCCGCTGTTTGTATGAGTTTATCGAGCTGAAAACCCCGGTCATCTCTATCGTGACGGGTGAGGGCGGCTCCGGCGGCGCACTGGCGCTGGCGGTGGCAGACCGTGTGCTCATGCTTGAGAACGCCCTGTATTCGGTTATTTCGCCGCGCGGCTGCGCGTCCATTCTCTGGAAGGACCCCAAGCGCGAGGCGGAGGCAGCGGACACGCTGCATATCACCGCGCAGGACCTGTACAGCTTCGGTATGATCGAAGGCATCATTCAGGAGGGCACATCCTCCGCACAGCTTATCCGCAATGTGGCGCGCACGCTGCGCGACCAGCTTGCAGAGCTGGATGCTGAGCCGGACATCGACACGATGCTGCAGAAACGGTATGAAAAATTCCGCAGAGTCGGAGTTTTCAGAACAATAAATCAAGAAAGTAATGAAGGAGTGTAAATCCCATGTTTGAAAAGGTATGTGAAATCCTGGCAGACAAGTTTGACGCTGATGCTTCCACCATGACCATGGACACCAAGGTTAAGGAAGACCTGAACGCAGACTCTCTGGACGTTGTAGAGCTGATGATGGACCTCGAGGAGAACTTCGGCGTAACGATTTCCGACGAGGAAGCTGCTAAGATGAGCACCATCGGTGACATCGTAAACTACATCGAAGCAAATCAGTAAGATTTCGTTTTGAGCATGAAAAAGCCACCGTTTCTTTGAAACGGTGGCTTTCTGCTGTGTGCAGCGTGTTTTTTATTTCACGGTCAGGATCATAGTCATGGTGTCCGCGTTCCAATCCACGCCGAAGCCGAGGGCGTCGCCAAGGTCGCGCAGCTTGAAGTAGTTGTTGCCGCCGATGGAATAGGCGGTAAGGGAAAGCGGCTTGCCGTCCAGATAAACGGAGGCGTTCGTGAGAGATGCGGCCTTATTGCCGGCGGGCAGGGCGGCCTGCTCACCGCCGACCGCGGTGTAGGCGGTCTTGCTGGTCAGGTCAATGCGCTGCTGCGCCGCGTTCCACTTGACCTCAAAATTGGTGTTCAGACCGTCGAGTGCTTTCGCAAGATCGCGCAGCTTGAAGTAGTTGCTGCCGTTGATGGTGTACGCGCCAAGCTTTGCCGACTCGCCGTTGAGCGTTACCTTGTGGGTCGAGACCTTTGCGGTCGGGTTGGTCAGCTTGCGCAGAAAGGCGATGGTATCCTGCAGAGCCGCACGCGGAGACAGCGCACGGTCGCTGTTGTAAGGGCTTTCCCAGAAGGAGTAATATTGCTCGTCCATATCGCCGGTGAAGTCGAGGATAGCGGAAGAAAATTCCTCTGCGGTAACGGACTGACCGTTGATAGTTTTGACTGGTGTCGGTGTCTCGGCATCCCAGTCGAAGCCGTCCGTGTAGGTGAGGACCACAACGGCTTTATCGCCCTGTTTGGTCCAGAAGGTGACCGGATTGTTATTCATCACTTCCTGACCGGAGACCAGATACGCCTTGTCCCTGCCAACGTAAAACTGGGTGCACGGCGAAACATCCGTGCCGAAGTTGCTCACGCCCTCCGGAATCTCCAGCGCGTAGATTTTCCCATCCGCATACGAATACATATGCTGGCCGTTCAGACCTGCGCCGCAGTACAGCTCGGGCGTGCCGTCGCCGTCCATATCCACCAGCTTTGCCATGGAGAGGCCGGTCAGCAGTCCCTTGAAGCCATCGTCCGTGCGAGCGGCAGCCTTGCCATACTTATTCTGCAGGGTGGTGATCTGATTCAGATACGCCTTAGCACCCTGCGGAGACAGGGAACCGAGGTCAGCCGCGCCTGCGGCTCCGACAGCCATTGCGCCGGTCAGTACGGTGCAGAGCATTGCCTTTCCGATTTTGTTCATAGAGATTCTCCTTCCTTTTATCAGACGCTTGCGTCTTTTTTTTATTGTACGGCAGCGGTCTGTCTGCGTCAACTGTATCCTGAGCGGAATTTTTATCAGTTAGCAAAATATTTTACAATTTAGAGCGGATATATCGCCGTAATTTTGACGATAAAATAGGTGGAAAATGAACGAAAAAACGGGTATAATAAATTCTGTACGAAAATAATCCCGCTGATGGAGGAATAGAATATATGATCCGTAACGATTTACGCAACATCGCCATCATTGCGCACGTTGACCATGGCAAGACCACTCTGGTCGATCAGATGCTCAAGCAGGCTGGCGCTTTCCGCGAAAATCAGGTGGTAGAAGAGCGTGTCATGGACTCGGGCGATATCGAGCGTGAGCGCGGCATTACCATTCTGGCAAAGAACACCTCTGTACATTACAAGGGCGTAAAGATCAACATCGTAGATACCCCGGGCCACGCCGACTTCTCCGGCGAGGTAGAGCGTATCCTCAAGATGGTAGACGGCGTTGTTCTGCTGGTTGACGCAGCAGAAGGCCCGATGCCGCAGACCCGTTTCGTGCTGCAGAAGGCATTGGAGTTCGGTCACAAGATCATCATCGCAATCAACAAGATCGACCGTCCGGACGCTCGTCTCAACGAGATCGGCGACGAGGTCCTCGAGCTGCTGCTCAACCTTGATGCGACCGACGAGCAGCTGGACAGCCCGATCGTTTACTGCTCCGGCCGTGCAGGCACCGCTTCCATGTCCCCGAACGTGGAGGGCAAGGACCTGACCCCGCTGTTCGAGCAGATTCTCGAGCACATTCCGGCACCGCAGGTTGATACCGAAGGCCCGACCCAGATGCTCGTTTCTTCTATCGACTACAACGAGTACGTTGGCCGTATCGGCATCGGCCGTATCGAGCGCGGCTCGATGAAGGTAGGTCAGCAGGTTACCGTCTGCGACTACCACGGCAACACCAAGCCGTATAACGCAAAGCTGGTTACCCTGTACTCCATCGAGGAGCTGGGCCGTCAGCCGATCGAGGAGGCACAGGCAGGCGAGATCGTTTGCTTCTCCGGCATCGAGGGCGTAACCATCGGTGAGACCCTGTGCGACCCCGAGCACGTTGAGGCTCTGCCGTTCGTTAAGATCTCCGAGCCGACCGTTGAGATGACCTTTATGGTCAACGACTCTCCGTTCGCCGGCAAGGAAGGCAAGTTTGTTACCTCCCGTCACCTGCGTGAGCGTCTGTTCCGTGAGCTGCTCAAGGACGTATCCCTGCGCGTAAACGAAACCGATACCACCGATGCATTCCGCGTTTGCGGCCGTGGTGAGATGCACCTGTCCATTCTGATCGAGAACCTGCGCCGTGAGGGCTACGAGTTCCAGGTTGGCGCACCGAAGGCGCTGCTCAAGGAGATCGACGGCAAGACCTGCGAGCCGATGGAGCGCATGATCGCAGACGTTCCGGCGGATGCTGTCGGCGCGATCATGGAGAAGATGGGCTCCCGCAAGGGTGAGCTGGTTTCCATGAACCCGAAGGGCACCGACCGTATGCGCCTCGAGTTCATCATTCCGGCGCGCGGCCTGTTCGGCTACCGCACCGAGTTCCTGACCGATACCAAGGGCGAGGGCGTTATGTCCTCCGTATTCAACAGCTATCAGCCGTATAAGGGCGATATCCAGAAGCGCACCACCGGTTCTCTGATCGCGTTTGAGGCCGGCGAGGCTGTTGGCTATGGCCTGTTCAACGCACAGGATCGCGGCCCGCTGTTCATCGGCCCCGGCACGATGGTATACGAAGGCATGATCGTCGGCGAGAACCCGCGCGGCGAGGACATGGCTGTAAACGTCTGCAAGAAAAAGCAGCTGACCAACATGCGTGCATCCGGCTCGGATGATGCGCTGCGCCTGATTCCGCCGCGCCAGATGTCCATCGAGGCGGCACTCGAGTTCATCTCCGACGATGAGCTGCTTGAGATTACCCCGGAGAGCATCCGTATGCGCAAGCGCGTTCTGTCCAACACCGAGCGTCTGAAAAAGACCAAGGGCGGCAAGAAATAATGATGGCTGTGCCGCAATTACGCTTTTACACCGTTTAGGTGAAGAAAAGCGCTCATTTCACCCTGTTATCAAAAAATAAAGATATATAAAGGAGAATTCCCACCATGGCTATCAAGGAAGTTCTGCACACTGATCTCGCACCGGCAGCCGTAGGCCCGTACTCTCAGGCAATCGCTGCAAACGGTTTCGTATTTACCTCCGGTCAGGTTCCGATCGACCCGAAGGAGGGCAAGATCGTAGCAACCACCATCGAGGAGCAGACCGAGCAGGTCATGAAGAACCTGCAGTGCGTTCTGGCACAGGGCGGCGTAGGCTTTGACCGTGTTGTCAAGACCACCTGCTTCCTGTCCGACATCAACGACTTTGCTGCATTCAACGGTGTGTACGCGAAGTACTTCCCGGAAGGCGCTCCGGCTCGTTCCTGCGTTGAAGTAGCTGCTCTGCCGCTCGGCGCTAAGGTAGAAGTAGAAGTAGTTGCAGTACAGGGCTAAAAGCCTGCGGCTTTTTCGATTCAAAGGACTTGTCCTTTGAATCGAGGGACGGTGTCGCCGCGCGTGTCCGTTTCACGGACAGGGCGGGAACACCTGCTGCAGCAAAACACCCCGAAAACTTTCCGGTTTTCGGGGTGTTTTACTGTTTGTTAAAAATGGCAGGCGCATGTCCTGCCATTTTTGTCGCGCGCACGCTCCATTTTATGCGCTCCGCGGCGTGATGGGTTCTCTGGGTGCAGAAATCCCTGCGGGATTTTATGGGGTGGCGGAAACGCGGTCGCCCGCGGAAGGCTCGGCGGCACGCGCCGCCTGCCCTGTGGGTGCGGTTATGCAAGCAAACCGCGTATTTTATGCCGCGAACGTGGTTCGAGGTTGGCGTGATCTGCACGCTCCGCACGAATTCGCCATCCTCCATTCCGACTCGCTGAGAGCCGCCTGCGGCGGTGGGTATCTCAATTCTCCATCACTTCAATTCCCACCAAAATGCTTGCTTTGTGGCCTTTGTATGCAAACGGCGAAAAATATTATGCGGTGAGAAGAAATTTATCGAAAAATGATAATGCAATTTGCGGCATACTGTTGTATAATAAAGCTATATCGGAAAATCTGGTCGTATGACCCTTGAGAAACGAAAGGATTTCTGCGATGAATAAAGTAAATGCCGTCATGGTTGGCGGCCTGTTTGACGAAAGCGGCATTTCTGCCTTTGCGCGTCCGGTGCTGTTCGGCACTGCGGGCGATGCAATGCGGGATGCGCTGCCTGATGCGGTGGAGGCGTGCTTCTTTGCGCACGACGACAGGGAGCCTGCCGTTGCCGGCGCACAGGACATCGCGCTCGATGCCGCAAATCGTTTTGCCTCGCTGGCTGCGCTGCCGGAGAGCGAGCACGTTCTGGTGCTGGCGGCTCCGTTTGCACTGGCAGAGGAGGACGCGCTGTTCCATCTGGCTGAGACGCACCTGAACACCGGTTACGGCGTCAGCGTACTGTCTGCCGAGCAGCAGGGCTTTGACGCGGAAGGTCAGCCGCTGCCGAGAGACAGCCGCTGCTATGCCGCCATGTTCACCTGGGATATGCTGAAAAAGGCACTTGCGAGCGGCGCTGATACGCTCGACGGCCTGGTTGCGGCGGCTGTTGCAGCCGGTGCGCAGAAGGGCATTGCCATCACCAACAAGATTTACGTCATCTGCGACGGTACGGCGGCCTTTATGGCGCAGGTCGAGATGATGCAGCGTGTCAACTTCGGCCTCATCAAGAAGGGCGTGCAGATCTTCGATCTGACCAGCACCTACATTGCGCCGGACGCTGATATTGCTCCGGGCGCGACCATTCTGCCCGGCTGTCACATCCGTCCCGGCTGCAAGGTCGGCGCGGGCGCGGTCATCGGCCCGAACACCATCCTCGAAAAAGCCGAGATCGGCGCAGGCACTACGGTAAACAATTCGCAGGTTTATGAATCCACCGTCGGCAGCAATACCACGGTCGGTCCGTTTGCCTATATCCGCCCGCAGAGCGTGGTCGGTGACGGCTGCCGCATCGGCGACTTTGTAGAGCTGAAGAAGTCCACCATCGGCAACGGCACCAAGGTTTCGCACCTGACCTATATCGGCGACGCGACCGTCGGTGAGCGCGTCAACTTCGGCTGCGGCACGGTCGTTGTCAACTACGACGGCTATCACAAGTACCGCACCGAGATCGGTGACGATTGCTTCATCGGCTGTAACACCAACCTCGTTTCGCCTGTCAAGCTGGGCGACCGTGCGTTTACGGCTGCCGGTACGACTGTCACCAAGGACGTTCCTGCCGGTGCGCTGAGCGTTGCGCGTTCCCGCCAGACCAATCTTGAGGGCTGGAACGACCGCCGCCGCGCCGCACACGAGAAGGACGAAAAGTAAATCCATAAAACGTATATAAATCCACACGGAACAAAAAATATATTTATATGACGGAGGCAAATCAATGATTTCTCACGGAAAAAACATCAAAATTTTCTCCGGCAACTCCCATCCCGCACTGGCGATGCAGATCGCTTCTGCGCTCGGACTGCCGATCGGCAAGGCTGCCATCTCCACCTTCGCTGACGGCGAAATCTCGGTTTCCATGTCGGAATCCGTTCGCGGCTCGGACGTGTTCCTCGTACAGTCCACCTGCGGTCCGGTAAACAACAACCTGATGGAGCTGCTCATCATGATCGACTCCTGCAAGCGTGCATCGGCAGGCCGTATCACGGCTGTAATCCCGTATTTCGGCTACGCTCGTCAGGACCGCAAGAGCAAGGCGCGTGACCCGATCTCCGCAAAGCTGGTCGCAAACCTTATTACCGCTGCAGGCGCTGACCGCGTGCTGACTATGGACCTGCACGCTGCACAGATCCAGGGCTTCTTTGACATTCCGGTGGATAACATGCTCGGTTCTTCCGTTCTGATCCCGTACATTGCGGGCAAGTTCGGCGTCGGCACCGATGATACCGTTATCGTTTCTCCCGATCTGGGCTCGGTTACCCGTGCCCGCAAGTTCACCCAGAAGCTGGATATGCCGCTTGCCATCATTGACAAGCGCCGTCCGAAGGCCAACGTATCCGAGGTTATGAACATCATCGGCAACGTAGAGGGCAAGAAGTGCATTCTGGTTGACGACCTGATCGACACCGCAGGCACGCTCGTACACGCAGCGGACGCTCTGGTAGAGCGCGGCGGCGCAACCGAGGTTTACGCCTGTGCAAGCCACGGCGTACTGTCCGGTCCGGCGATCGAGCGCATCCAGAACAGCCCGATCAAGGAGCTGACCATCCTCGATACCATCCCGCTGACCAACGACAAGAAGCTGGATAAGATCAACGTCCTGCCGGTTGCACCGGTGTTCACCGAGGCGATCGCGCGTATCTACGAGGAGACGTCCGTATCTACTCTGTTCGATTAAGTTTTTGCATGGAAAAGAGCTGCTGCATGGGTGCAGCGGCTCTTTTTTGTATATATTTTCTGCACCGACCAGATGGGGGACACGAACTGCCGCAGGCGTGTTCGCCCCTGACGGGGCGGGGAGTTTTTCGCTGAACCTCAGCGGGGGGATTCGCCGTCTGCGGACGGCGGGAGCGTCGCGGCGCCCGCCGCGGGGGCAAAAAGGAAGGACAACCTGCGGTTTTCCTTCCTCTTTGAACTCCTACCTTTCCCTTGCTTCCTAATCTGGCGCAGATTGCCGACAGGTGACCGCTTCGAAAAGGAGTACGGCAGAGGATTTTTTCTTCCGTATCTTTCTCAACCTGTTCGCAGTGTCAGATACATTACTGCTACACATACGGACTACTCTGCGCAAGCGCGGCACTGTCATGCCGCGCCCTGCGGAGATGAAACCACATGTGTAGCAGTACGGTATCTGACGCTGCGAATATGTCTCGGCATGGGAGCACACTGTGCTCCCCTACGATAGAAAAAAATCCTCTGCCGTTTCCTATTTCGAAGCGGTCACATGACGGCAATCTGCGCCAGACTCGGAAACAAAGGGAAACGGGAGTTAAGAGGGTAGAAACCGTAGGTGTCTACCCTCTTGCCCCCCGCCGCGGGGCGCGGCATGCTCCCGCCGCAGCGGCGGCGCACTCCTCGCTGAATCCAGCGGAACCAATCAACGGCTTGCAGCAATGATAGAAAGAGGTAATCCATGAAACTATTAGTCATCGGCGATGTGGTCGGTGAGGCGGGTATCGACGCGCTTCACGGCCTGCTCCGCCGCATCAAGCGCGACACCGGCGCAGATTTCGTCATCGTAAACGGCGAAAATGCAGCCGGAAACGGCGTTCTCCCGCGTCAGGCGGATGATATTTTTGCCGCCGGCGCGGACGTGATCACGCTCGGCAACCATGTGTTCGGCAAGCAGCAGATCGTGCCGTATCTGGACAGCCGTTCGGATGTTCTCCGTCCGGCCAATCTTGCGCCGCAAAGCCCCGGTCGGGGCTGGGGCATTTATGACGGCCCGCAGGGCATGCGCCTGCTCGTCATGAACCTGATCGGCCGCTGCGACATGAAATTCGGCCCGGACAATCCGTTCCTGTGTGCAGACCGCATCCTCAAGGAAAACGAAGGCATGTACGACGTGGCGCTTGCCGAAATCCACGCGAACGCCACGAGCGAAAAACTCGCCATGGGCTATTACCTCGATGGCCGCGCGGCGGCTGTCTGGGGCACGCACACGCATGTGCAGACCGCGGATGAGCGCGTCAATCCCAAGGGCACCGGCTACATCACGGATATCGGCATGACCGGCCCGATCGTATCCGTGCTCGGCGTGCGCGTGGAGCAGTCCATCGCCATGTTTCGCGGTGACCTGACCGAGTATTTCAAGACAGCTGAGGGCGACTGTGCAGTTGCCGGTGCGCTGTTCGATATTACGAGAAACGGAAAATGCAATTCTGTCACCCGCGTGTGGGAGCGCTGGAATGTGAGATAAAGTGTACGCAGATGCACAGTATCGCACTTTTGATACACGATTGCGCATTGTGAAACGGATTTTGCCATGCGGAAACGTTTTCGTAAAAAAGTCCTATCGGCGGACAAGTGACCGTGTCGGGAAAACAGTGAGAAATCCCTCAGGTTTTGTACATTTTGCAAGAACTTGTAATTCAACTTGCAAAAAAAGCAAAATCACAGTTGACGAGAGGGTGGGTTTTGCGGTATGCTATAATCGAAAGACAATGGGGCAAAGGTTAAGAAATTTAACCGGCCCGGTTAGCATGCCGTGGCGAGGGACTCCGCGGTGCTTAAGGAGGAAATGATACAGATGAACTCATTGCTCACCAAATTCACCTTTACCGATGAATTGACCGATGTCATCGAGAACTGCAAGGGCGTATTTGTTCCCACCAGCAAGGCGGAACTGTACGACATGGTATTCGGTCCGGAACATGCCGACGTGTACGACGTTGTATTCGATGTACCGGGCAAGGGCCAGATCAAGGAAGCTGACGTTGTACGCTGCAAGAACGGCGCATCCGTCAACTTTGCAGAGGATTACATGCGCCGCCGCGAGCCGGACTGCATGCGCATCGCAGACGACAAGCCGACCGATAAGAAGCGCTTTGCGGATGTGTACGGCTACAAGTTCGACAAGCTGCGCCGCGAGACCATGGACTGGTTCAAGACGCAGGAGCTGATCCTCATGCCGTTTAATTCCGGCGGCAACCAGTACGGCTACGGCTCCATGCTCGTATGCCCGAAGCAGTGCGCATTCTTCGCATTCGCGCTGGCACATCTGCAGGGCTTTGTAAGCGCAGAGGAGACCGAGGGCTACAAGCCGCGTGCGATCATCTATGTTGCACCTCCGTTCCGTCACACCCACTTTGAGGGCAAGCAGGTCGTTGTTCACAACCGTCTGGATGACTGCCACGAGGTATTCTCCTATAACCTGTATCCGGGCCCGTCTGCCAAGAAGGGTGTTTACTCCGTACTGCTCGACATTGGCGAGCAGGAGGGCTGGACCACCTGCCATACTTCTGCAGGCCGTCTGATCACCCCGTACGAGAACGAGCTTGTCATCATGCACGAGGGCGCTTCCGGCGGCGGCAAGAGCGAGATGCTGCAGGACATCGCCCGCGAGCCGGACGGCGAGGTGCTGCTCTCTACCAACACGGTAACGGGCGAAAAGACCTACCTGCATATCAGCTCCACCTGCAAGATCGAGCCGGTGTGCGACGATATGGCTACCTGCTATCCGGGCGTGCAGAACAACTCCGGCAAGCTGGTACTCGTTGACGGCGAGGACGGCTGGTTCCTCCGCATGGACGGCGTAACGCACTACGGCTGCGACCCGGTTTACGAGCGCATCTGCACCGAGCCGAAGGAGCCGCTGTGCTTCTTCAACATGGAAGGCCATCCGGGTGCAACCCTGCTGATCTGGGAGCACACCCTGGATTCCAACGGCAAGCCGTGCTCCAACCCGCGTGCCATCGTGCCGCGCTGGGATGTTCCGAACATCGTCAAGGAGCCGGTAGAAGTAGACGTACGCTCTTTCGGCGTTCGTATGCCCCCCTCCACCCGCGATAACCCGAACTACGGCATCATGGGTATGCTGCATATCATTCCGCCGGCACTGGCTTGGCTGTGGCGTCTGATCGCACCGCGCGGCTTCAATAACCCGTCTATCGTAACCGGCAACGAGCTGAAGAGCGAGGGCGTTGGTTCCTACTGGCCGTTTGCAACCGGCAAGCGCGTAAAGCAGGCAAACCTGCTGCTGCACCAGATCGTGGACAGCCCGAACACCCGCTACGTCCTGATCCCGAACCAGCACATCGGCGTTTACAAGGTCGGCTTTGCGGCTGAGTGGATCTCCCGTGAGTATCTGGCACGCCACGGCGGCGCAAAGATCCGCCGCGAGCACCTTGAGCCGGCACGCTGCCCGCTGCTCGGCTACGCGATGAAGGATCTGACCATCGACGGCCAGAAGATCCGCTCTAAGTTCCTGCGCGTTGATACGCAGGACCGCGTAGGCACCGACGGCTACGATGCAGGCGCAAAGATCCTGACCGACTTCTTCCGCAAGGAACTGGCGAAGTTCGATACGCCGGAGCTTGAGCCGCTCGGCAAGCAGATCATCGACTGCTTCATGAACGGCGGCACGCTGGAGGACTTCGAGAAGATCACTCCGACCGGCCTCTAATAAAACGTAAAAGAAAATCACCGAAACGATTTGTTTCGGTGATTTTTTCGTTTTCGGCACGGAATAGACGGGGTACATGAACTGCGTAAGCGTGTTCGCCCTGACGGGGCGGCTCCTTTTTCTGCACCGGCTGAGCGGGGCACTCGAACTGCCGCTGGCGGGTTCGCCCTTTCCGGGCGGAGAGTTTTTCGCTGAACCTCAGCGGGGGGATTCGCCGTCTGCGGACGGCGGGGACGTTGCGGCACCCGCCGCGGGGGCAAAAAGGGTAGACACCTACGGTTTCTACCCTCTTTGAACACCCGTTTCCCTTGTTGGGATAGCTTGGGTGCAGACGGTAGACTGCGTAAGCAGGAAAAGGACGCGGCAGTCGGGTTACCTCAGCGTGTCTTTCTCTGCCTTTTCGCAGTTCACAGACAGCGTACTGCTACACATGCGGGTTAATCACCGCAGAGCGCGGCATGACAGTGCCGCGCAACATTTTTACCTGTGCAGATTATCCAAATCCTGCGGTTATAGCTGATTTGCACTCGCAAACGGTTTGCGCGACACTGTTATCCCCCAGGGGACCCTCTCTTGCCCTATGGGCAATTCACCTTGTGTCGCGCCTGCGAAGACTTTCCGGTCTGTGTAGCAGAACGGTATCTGACACTGCGAACAGGTTGCGAAAGACACGGAAGAAAAAATCCTCTGCCGTTCCCCTATTTCGCAGCGGTCACATGTAGGTAATCTGCGCCAGGCTAACAAACAAGGGAAAGGTAGGAGTTCAAAGAGGAAGGAAAACCGCAGGTTGTCCTTCCTTTTTGCCCCCGCCGCGGAGCGCGGCACGCTCCCGCCGTCCGCAGACGGCGAATCCCCCCGCTGAGGTTCAGCGGAAAACTCTCCGCCCGTTAGGGGCGAACACGCTAACGCAGTTCGCGTCCCCCGCTCAGCCGGTGCAGAGAAACAGGCTGCCGCCCGGAAAGGGCGAACACGCCTGCGCAGTTCACGTCCCCCGCTCAGTCGGTGCAGAGAAACAGGCTGCCGCCCGGATTGGGCGAACTGCCTGCGCGGTTTGTGCGCCCCGTGTAAAATTTACCGCAGAATAGTTAGCGACTCTCGATTTGCCGAACGGTCAGCAAGTCACCTTCCACGGTGAATTTGACCTCAAATCCCGCAAACGGGAAGCCGTACACGCGACCCGGCTCGTGCTGATAGCCCGGTCGGGGGTCTTGTGCGAGCACGTTCAGCAGGGTTTGACGGCGTTCCTGCGGCAGCTTTTCGAGCAGCTGCGCCGGACACTTAACCCGCACCGCATCGGTCGTCAGCGCAAAACCGCCGCGTGCCTCCGGATGCGAATCCGTGTACGCAAGGTACGGCTTGATGTCGAAAATCGGCGTGCCGTCCATCAGATCCGCGCCCGAAATGTGCAGCACCGGACCGTCCGGCGTGTTGGGCTCCACGCGGTCAAGGCGCACCGAGGACAGCCCGATCTCGTTCGGCCGGAACGGCGAGCGCGTCGCAAACACGCCGATGCGCTTGTTGCCGCCCAGCTTGGGCGGGCGCACAGTCGGGGACCAGCCGTCACGCACGGCTGCCGAAAACTGCCAGATGAGCCACAGGTGAGAGAAACCCTCGATGCCGCGCAGCGCATCCGCGTTGCGGTATTCCGGCTCGAATACAATGCGCGCCGGTACGTCCGCCAGTCCGCTCTGCCGCGGAATGCCGAATTTGGTGGGAAAATCGCTGTGTATCCGCGCAATAATATGCATTTCTACCGTCTGTGACATAAAAATTCTCCTTTTGGGTGATATATTCAGTATAGCACAGGAACTGTCGGGTGCAAAGCAGTGTTTTACAAAATGTTAATGCAATATCTTGCTTTGATGATGGATTCATGTGCTGAAAACAGTAATTTTATCAAAAATATGTAATATAGAGCGCGAAAAAGTTTGGTGTTATTTATCGTTGCACCGATTTTGCACCGAATATCTGAAAAGCCCCGAAATGACACCGAAAACCCAATCACCCAACGGAAAAACAAAGGAGAAAAAACATGGAATTTGAAAGACTAACATTCCCGACACTGGAAAGCCTGCTGGTTCATTTGAACAGAGGGTATTTCACCAGTATGCAGATGAACTTTCCCTCGAAAGATGCGGCCAGTCGAGTAGATATATCTCTTGTAGTAGGGCCTTTTGAAATTATCGAGGACGGCGTTGCTTTTATCATTGACCCGTTCTGGGAGAGTAAGATTGTGGTAAAAGGCGAATTTGCATGGGCAAGCGGGCGTTTCTTTCCCGAGGAACGGATTGAGTATATCACCGTAAAATTCGCAGATCAGAAACCTTTTCAGCTGACCATTTTTCTGGCTGATGATGATGATGAAGATTTTTAAATAAAAAATAACTGCGGCTGATGTGCGATTTTTTACGCATATCAGCCGCTTTTGCTGTTTATATAATGATTTTAGTTATGAACTGCAATAATGCACAATAAAAGAGAAAGGAATTTGTGCATAGTGCCGAGACCCAATTTCCGATTTTTTGTATAGTAGTATATGTCAAGCAAAATCACCGCGCGGCAAGTTGCATAAGCCTGCGAGGATACGCCACAATCGTTCCTGCCCTAACTGCGCCTATCTCTTGGTGAACAACCACCAGAAACGATTCTGAGGCATTCTGAGCCGATTTATAGAAAGAGGTGAATCCATGACTTAGCAAGCCAGCCGCATGGCCACTCAATAACATTTTGTTATCGAGTTAAGCCAGCGATTCACAATGACCAACTACGACCAACGACCAGAAAGAGAGCGATTACAATTTGATAGACAGTGCGAAATGCCATAATCCTGCGAGAATGCGCTGTAATCGCTTTTGGTGCATCTGGTGTATCCATTGACGAATGACCGCCAGAAACGATTCTAGGGCATTCTGAGCCAATTATAAAAGGAGTGAGAAAATTGCGATTCAACTATTCAAAGCAAGGATACCATCAAGTGCGGGAGAAGTCAAGTATTTTGGCTCATTCCTACGTTCGAGTTTGATTCGTGCGCTCGAGAAAATTCAAGGAAATATAAATTTTCTGTCTGGGAGAACTTTTACCGAAAACTCGGAGAGCCGTGAACGCTGTTTCCCGAAAAATCGGAACGAGCCAGAAGGGGTAATAGAGGCTTAATATTCAACAAATAATCAAATTGGGAGGATAATCAATGAGTAATTCCATTACCACACTGAACGAAACGTTCGGCCAGAGCGAAAGCACACAAGCGTTCGCCAAACTGCCGAAAATTTTCTTCAACGGAAAAGCGCCGCAATACAAACACCTGACAGCGCAACATATTCTGGCGTACGCCTTGATGCGTGACCGTCTGCAACTGTCTATCTCCAACCAGATGAAAGATGAGCATGGCATTCCGTTCATCTGTTATGACCTTGGAAACGTGGCGGCAGATGTTCGCTGCGGTGAAAAGAAAGCTGGCCAGTTAGTGAATGACCTCGACAACATGGGATTGATTCGCAAGGTTCGGCGGGGATTAGGCAAACCCAACCGAATCTATGTGCATGATGTGCTTGAAACTGAACCGTCAAAACGACTGGACAGAACACGTTCAAAGGACGGACAAGAGCCGTTGGAAGAACAGCTAAAGAGCTGTCGGGGGAACAGCACTGAACCGTCTGACGGACAGACAAGACCTGTCAAGGGGACAGTTCCAGAGCAGTCCAACGGACAGAGTAATAAGACTGAAATTAGTAAGACTGATAACAGTAACACTGATAGTAGCAATACTGAAATTAGTAATACTGACAATAGTAATTACTCCGTCAATGGTAACGAGCGGGCTTTTAATAACGGTTTAATGACCTCAGATGCGAAAATTTATTTTCTGGCCAGAAATGAAGAATCTTTAGTGGATGAAGTATGTCAGTTGATGTTTAAGATAGTGAGGGCAACACCCCAAACTATTCGTGTTGATGATCGA
Organism: Butyricicoccus sp. AM32-19; assembly: GCF_003480365.1. Classification (NCBI taxonomy): domain Bacteria; kingdom Bacillati; phylum Bacillota; class Clostridia; order Eubacteriales; family Butyricicoccaceae; genus Butyricicoccus; species Butyricicoccus sp. AM32-19. The sequence continues at coordinate 456,752 of NZ_QUIX01000001.1, forward strand.
GAAATGAAAGGTAATGCAGTTAGTAAGCAATTAGAGAATATCAGCATAGCACAAGTCGAAACTGCAATGGATCGCATTAAGGGAAATCAGTATTCGGAGGAAGAACGGCGTGAACACTTGACGGCAGAATTATACCATGTCACGCAAGAAACCAGCAATCAAACTGTGCAAGCGGGTATTGCTGATAGTTCATATCAGACCACCAGCCAAACAAGCAACACTGATGCTCTGGCTGGAATAAGCCAAGAAACGCAAGAGCAGAACAAGAAAAAATTAGAACGAATGTACGCAGAATTTGGTGATTTGTGGAATTGAGCTGTGTTCTGTCACTGACTGTAACTAAGGATGTGTCACAATCAGCTATCCTCTCGCTGGCTGGACTAAGGGGAGTACGGAAACTGCGACCTTTGAACAACAGCGCACCAGCCGCAATACTGTCGCGTTTCGCTACGGTATTGCGGGTGAAAACTAACGCGAATACAGGGCGTTCCAGCGCGAAAGAGAGGGCGTTAACCCTCTCCCTGCTCCTTAATCAGCTTATCCAGTGTCGGACGGCTGATTTTGAGCACTCGTGCCAACTCAGCTTTAGACGGTATCTCGCGGCGCTGGTATCTCGCATACTGGGCGGCAAAGTCGGCAGGTGTAACAGGTGTGCGCCCCTTGTACTTGCCCTCCCGCTTGGCGATGGCGATACCCTCTCTCTGGCGCTCTAACAGGTTCGCGCGTTCAAACTCTGCGATAGCTCCTATCATAGTCAGCATGAGCTTTCCCGTTGGTGTACTGCTGTCTACGGCTTCTTTGCGGCTGACAAGATGCACACCCTTGGCGGCCAGAGTGTCAACGATGTTCAGCAGGTCAGCGGTAGAGCGTGCCAGGCGGCTGAAATCGTGAACATACACGGTATCACCCTCGCGCACAAACTCCAGCATGGCTTGAAGCTGCGGCCTGTTCGTGTCTTTGCCGGACACTTTCTCGCAGAACCACTTGTCGATCTGGTAAGCGGCTAACGCTTCACGCTGCCGTTCATCGTTCTGCTCTACTGTAGATACTCTCACATACGCGATATTTGCCATATTCTCAACCTCCTGTGAGATTAGAATAGCATAACGTAAAGTATAAGTCAATGACTATCTTTACAGTTGGTAAAATAAATATCAATTTAAACTCTAAATTTACCGAACAACAGACTCCTGAGAGAGTCAAGTTAGATTATACCCTAATTTTATAATTGCCTGTACGGGCACAATTTACACTTTTCACGTCTGCCGCCTGCACACGAGCGGGCGAGTAGATATATCTCACTCAAAGAAAAAGAAAGGAAAACATATGACCACTGATTACATGAATAACACCTATGTTCCCCTCTGGGAGAAAGAACTGCTGAACGTGCCAGAGGCTACGGCGTTCTCTGGTATTGGTCAAAACTCGATTCGTGCTCTTATTGAAGAACACCCTGAACTGGTGTTCCGTGTCGGCACAAAACATCTTATCAAACGCAAATCTCTCCAGAAGTTCATTCGTGATAATTATTCCATGTAAAAGTTCGTGCAATCCAGCCCCAACTATGCTATACTGTTGCTGTCATATTTGGGGCTTTTCAGCAGGAAAGGAGATCTAATTATTGGCTGGAAAGCGAAAAGACAACAAAGGGCGTGTATTAAAAGAGGGAGAGTGCCAGAAAAAGAATGGTATCTATCAGTTCAAGAAACTTGACCCGAACACCCACCAATACGCCTATGTAACAGACCCGACTTTAGAGGGCATGAGAAAGAAAAAGGCGGAACTGATTCGTTCGATTGAGAGCGGTATCAGCTATTCTAGCGGGAAAATCACAGTGAATGAACTGCTGGAAATGTATATCGAGATGAAAGACGATAAAACCGAAAATACGCAGATCAACTACACTTCATGGGCGGAGATGGTAAAACGGGAACAGTTCGGAAATCGTCGTATCTGTGACGTAAAAGAGATAGATGCGCGGCGGTGGTTCAAAGCGATGCGTAAAAACGGCAAAGCGTACAGCACTATCTCAGCTATGAGTAAAATATTAAAACCAGCGTTCAAAATGGCATTGAAAAACCATCTGATTCGTGAAAATCCGTTTGATTTTCGGCTCAATGACATACTCACAAATGACACGGCGAAACGTGATGCGCTGACCAATGAACAAGTAAATGCCTTATTGGACTTCATTACCAATGACAGCACATATTCACGGCATCTGGATTGGTTCATTGTATTACTGGGAACGGGCGTTCGTATCAGCGAATTTTGTGGTTTGACCAAGGCTGATTTGGACTTTGAGAATCGGCTGATTACCATTAACAAACAACTGCTGCGGCGTAAAGATGGGAGCAAGTACATGAAAAACCCTAAATCTGCTGCGGGCAATCGCGTTATCGCTATGAGTGATGCGGTGTGCAACAGTCTGCACAACATCATTGAACACCGTAACTGCGGAACAGTTGAACCTATGATAGATGGACACTGTGGTTTTCTCATGCTGACAAAGGGAGATAAACCTGTTATTGCTGCTGATTTAGAATCAATCATGCGGAGAGCGGTAAATAAATACAACAGGAAACACCCTGATAACCCATTACCGCGCATCACACCGCATACTTTTAGGCATACACTGTGCAGTAATTTACTGAACAGGGGAATGTCTGCGGCCAATGTAGCCGCGATGATGGGGCATGATAACCCGACTACGACCATGAAATATTACGCGCACGCGAATAACGAGCAGGCTATCAACCAGATGCGGCAGATTCTTGAATTTAATAGTTCTGCAACACTGGCGGTAAACGGGTAAGGACGTTGCACCGATTTTGCACCGATTTTGCACCAAGATGCGTGAAATTGCGTGAAGCTATGTAAAATGCTGGTTCGGGAGATTCAAGAAAAAGTTCTGAAAATGCGATATTTAGCACAAATAAATCACATATAATGCTGTGAAAGTTGAAATATGTTTTCTGGAACTTGTTACAAAATGTTAATGCATTCCACCTCAAAACGCGCTATAATAGAATCAGATTAAACTGGGAAAGCAGGGGAGAACTATGCCCAAGAAGATATTGATCGTAGAGGACGAGGCCAACATCCGTGAGCTGCTGCGCCTGTATCTGGAGCGCGAAGGCTACACGGTGCTTGAGGCGGAAAACGGCGTGGAGGGCATCAAAAAGTGGAAGTCCGACAAGCCGGACATGCTGCTGCTCGATGTGATGATGCCGGTGATGGACGGCTGGGCGGTCTGCAGGGAGATCCGCGCGGAGAGCGATGTGCCGATTATCATGCTGACGGCCAAAGGCGAGACCGCAGACCGCGTTTCCGGTCTGGAGATGGGCGCGGACGACTACATCGTCAAGCCGCTCGAAATGCCGGAGGTCATTGCGCGCGTGCGTGCGGTATTCCGCCGCATGGCGCCGGATGATGCGCCCGAGAAGCTGTCGTTTGACAATCTCGTCATCGACAAGCAGGCGTACGATCTGGTCATCAAGGGCAAGCGCGTGGATGCGCCGCCGAAGGAGATCGAGCTGCTGTACTTCCTCGCCTCCAGCCCGAACCGCGTGTTCACCCGCGCACAGCTGCTCGACGATGTATGGGGCTTTGACTATTTCGGTGATACGAGAACGGTTGACGTACACGTCAAGCGTCTGCGCGAAAAGCTGGAGGGCGTCTCGGACAAGTGGGAGCTGAAAACCGTATGGGGTGTCGGCTACAAGTTTGAGACCAAGGAGTAAGCCATGGGCAGACGCAGTTTTTTCTTCAAGGACTATGTGGCCCACCTGATTTTGATCGTGTGCGCGTTTGCACTGGCCGGCGTGGTATTCTGCTACCAGATGAGCAGCTACGCGCTGCACGCCAAGCAGACCGAGCTGCGCACGACCGTGCAGAGCCTTGCCGAGCAGAGCAAGCTGCTTGAGGGTACGGACTCTGACGTGATCCGTCAGATTTACGTGCTGTCTATCGCGCGCGTGGCGAAGGAGGATGAGCTGACCGTGCTCATCACGGACGCGGACGGCAACATTGAAATGGGCGCCAAGCCGGACGGCACGACCTACACGCTGCCCGGCTATCATATCTCAAACGAAGTGGTTGCGGAGATGCACAAAAACGGCAGTTATGCGTCTGTCGGGTCACTTGGCGTGCTGAGTGAGTCCTCGTTTTACACGGTGGGCACCTGTGTCAAGGATGATAACGGCGATGCGGATTTGATGATCTTCGTCTCCACGCAGGATCCGAATTCGGCAGGCGTGGTGCGTCACTCGACGCAGACGCTCGTGCTCATCCTGCTGGTGACACTGGCGGTCATGCTGGTGATTTCGTTCATAATCTCTCAGCACGTCACGCGTCCGCTCAAGACGATTGCCGCCGCCGCCAAGGAATTTGCGGGCGGCAACTTCGACGTGCGCGTGCCCGAGGACAACCGCTGCTACGAGATTGACGAACTGGCGGTCTCGTTCAACAACATGGCGCGCGACCTTGACCAGCTCGAGGAGCTGACCCGCGGCTTTATTTCCAACGTCAGCCACGAGTTCAAGACCCCGATGACGACCATCGGCGGCTTTGTGGACGGCATGATCGACGGCACGATTCCGCTTGACCAGCGCGACAAGTACCTGAAGATCATCGCGGAGGAGACCAAACGCCTGTCCCGCATGGTAAACCGCATGCTGGATGCCGCAAAAATTCAGTCCGGCGAGCTGATCCTCAGTCCGGCGCCGTTCGACTTTACCGAAATGACGGCGCAGATCCTGCTCTCGTTCGAGCAGAAGATTGAGAAAAAGAAGCTGGATGTGCAGTGCGATCTCGAGGAACGGCTGACCGTCATGGGTGACCGCGACCACCTGTACCGAGCGGTGTACAACCTGACCGATAACGCGGTAAAGTTCATCGAGGACGGCGGTACGCTGAGGCTGAAGGTCCATCAGGAGGGACAGCTGTGCGTGTTCGCCATCAGCAACACCGGTATCGGCATTTCGGCGGAGGATCTGCCGCATGTGTTCGACCGCTTCTACAAGACCGACCGTTCGCGCTCGATGGATAAGACCGGCGCAGGTCTCGGCCTGTATATTGTGAAGAACATCATCAACCTGCACGGCGGTGAGATCTCCGTTCGCTCGGGCGGCGGCGAAACCGAGTTTGAGTTCACCCTGCCGCTCGCACCGGAGCAGAACCGACAGAATAACGCGTAAAAAGTGGCTTCCATGTGCTATCACTGTGCATGGAAGTCCTTTTTCTGCATGTGCTGTATTGAAGCGTTTCGCGCGGCAGCGCACATGAAATAGCATTTGCTCTGCAAATGCTCAAAAAGGGGGAGCATGTATCACCCTTTTTGGACTTCTGGAGGGAGAAAGTTTCTGAACAGGAACTTTCGTACGACTTTGGAACGGCCCACGGTCCGTTCCTCTTGTCGGCGAAACTGTAGTTTCGCGACAGGCAGTGTTCAAAAAATATTCATATTGTTTTCAACAAACTGCCACATTGAGAAACTATGATAGAAGCATCAACAGAGGGAACGGAATGTTCCCGCGAATAACAACAGGAGGTCAGTATCATGGACGACTTCAACATGAACAACAAAACACCGCTGAACAGCAGCGATCAGAATAACGAACAGCCGGCCGCCGAAACCCGGAACACCGCACCGCAGAACGAGCAGCCTGCACAGGCTCCGCGGAGCGAGCAGCCGATGCAGCAGCCGCAGACGGAACAGCCCGCACAGGCTCCGCAGAGCGAGCAGACGATGCAGCAGCCGCAGGCGGAACAGCCCGCACAGGCACCGCAGAGCGAGCAGCCGCAGGCAGAAGAGCCGCGCACGCCGTTCCAGACGCCGGTGCAGCATCCGGAGTTCCATCAGGCGCAGCAGCAGACCGGCTTCGGCGAGGTTCCGCCGATGAGCCAGAAGCCGCACACCCCGAAGAATAAAAAGCACAGCAGAGGCTTAGCGCTCGGTCTGTGCGGTGTAGCAGCTGCGTGCCTGCTGTTTGCAGGCGGCGCAGTTGTCGGCAATATGGCGTTCGGCGGCAATGCAAACAGCAATTCGGGCACAACGGCTTCCGATTCCTCGGATTCCGCGCCGACACTGCAGATCAACAGCAAGCCGGAGTCGGATTCGAGCAATTCCTCGGACAACTACGACACCGCGGACGGCATGGCCGGTGAGGATATCTACAAAAAGGTCAACCCGTCGGTCGTATCGGTTATCTCCACCACCTCTGAGGGCACGGGCAGCGGCTCGGGCGTCATCATGAGCAAGGACGGCTACATCATCACCAACAACCACGTTGTGGACGGCGCGCAGTCGGTTTCCGTACAGCTGAGCGACGACACCTCTCTCGATGCCGAGATCATCGGCACGGATGAGCAGACCGACCTTGCGGTCATCAAGGTAACGCCGACAAGCGACCTGACCGCCGCAGAGTTCGGTGACTCGGATGAGCTGGAGCCGGGCGAGTATGCCTACGCGATCGGTTCTCCCGGCGGCGTACAGTTTGCGAACACCATCACCGGCGGCCGTATTTCCGCTATCAACCGCGATCTGACCGTCAATGACCGTGTTATGACGCTGATTCAGACCGATGCTTCCATCAACAACGGCAACTCCGGCGGCGCACTCATCAACAAGTACGGTCAGGTGGTCGGCATCACGTCCGCTAAGCTGTCTGGCAATGCGTTCGGCAGCGCCACCGTTGAGGGCATGGGCTTTGCCATCCCGATCAACACCGCCAAGGATATTGTTGATGAGCTGATTCAGAACGGTTACGTTTCCGGCCGTCCGTCCATCGGCATCACCGGCCAGAACGTCGAGTCCGCGGACGGCAAGGTGTCCGGCGTGCAGGTATATTCCATTGATTCCCGCGCAAAGGCAGCCGGTGAGGGTCTGCAGGTTGGCGATGTCATCACCGCCGTTGACGGTACCCCGACCCCGGACATGGATAAGGTAAACGAACTCAAGCAGGATAAGAAGGCCGGCGACAAGCTGACGCTGAGCGTATACCGTATTTCGACCGGCAAGACGCTCAATATCACCATCACGCTGACCGATTCGCACGACCTCGAGGGCGATGACCCGAATGCCCAGACCCAGCAGCGCCAGAGCAGCCAGAGCGATAATTCGCAGCAGAATGACGGCTACGGCAGCTATCGGTTCTCCAGTCCGTTTGGTTCGTTCGGCTGGTAAATAATTGAGGATTGAAAATGGAGAATGGAGAATTGATGTAACGGTCAGCCATTCTCCATTTTTTCATTTCGAGAAATATAATAGAGCGGTTTTCCGTAGGGTGCGGCAAGGTGAATTGCGGCGTTGCCGCAATTCA